>JAFGRU010000101.1 GCA_016934985.1 Deltaproteobacteria bacterium | reverse complement strand
CTTGGATTTGGGCAGCAGCTTGCCGGCCAAGAGGCGCTCTTCGACCATTTTCGTCAGGTCAACCAGGATCGGTTTTTCCTTCTCCTGCAGTAAATAAGTGTCAGGTCTACACATTTGACATTTAGGTTGCTCTGTCAAATGTGTAGACCTGACACTTTCAGTTGAGCAGGCAGTGACCGAATCCGCTATTTTACTATCTTGGAGGGGTCAAGTCTCCGTTTGACTCTTGAGGATGATTTTTAGACGCGCCTAAGGAGCCGGAGTCTTTCGAGTCCGGCCTTTAAATGTCAATTTGCTGTTAATTTTTTGAAAATTGGATGTGTATGGCCCTGGGGTCGGACCAAGACACCCAATTGAAAATAAAAAGAAATTTGTCGAAAATAAGGCTTATTTCTCTCTTGAAAGGCTGGTTTTGACCTCAAAATCAAAATCAAATAGCTTTAAGTCAAAAAGGGGTTATCTCCGACCAGATGCTTCCAAGAATCCCCCAACAGCTTGAGCAATCGTTCCGCGATGTCGAGACCCCGATGTAAGGCAATGTCCAGCTATAATCTTCCAGAGTTTTTCAAGCATCTGAAAAATCCTCATTGTTAAACCTTCCCATTGATAGTACGCTTAACACTACAACAGGAGATATTAACAATGACAAAAGCACCCAAAATCGTTCCAATTTCCGATCTTCGTCAGGACGCCAGCAACATCGTAAAAAATGTTGCTGCTACCCGTGACCCTGTTTTTATCACCCAGAGGGGCAGGGCCGCTGCGGTCATGGTCAGCATGCAGTCGTATGAAGAGACCCAGCATGAATTGGAAATTCTACGTTTGCTGGCCCGTGGGGAAAAAGAGATCGAAGCCGGTGAAGGCATCAGCCTTGAAGAGGTCATGGCCGAGGCTGATAGGTTCCTGAATGGGAGCCAGGCTTGAAAATTGTAGCACTCCCGGGGTCGGACCTGGATAGCATACTGATTTAAAACGGATAAGTTATAAAACTTTTCCTTTGGATTGCTTTAGAGGTGTTATTTTGACTATAAAATGACTGAGTCGGGCTTGTGGCCAACCTGGCGGCAGTTGATCACAGGAGAATTTGAGATGGCAATTAGTGAATTTGAAACAAAGAGAATTGAAAAGATCGTTGGGCAATTCGTTGAAAAGAGGCGCCCCAAACCGGAAATCCGACCCAAACTTGATATCGGATTTCGGCTCACCGATCAAAGCTTTGAAATATTTGAAATCCGGCCACAATGGAACAATCCAACAGAGAAAATGGAAAGCCCTGTCGCCAAAGCCACTTTCGTAAAAAACCAAAGGGAATGGAAATTATTCTGGATGAGAGCCGACCTCAAATGGCACAGCTACAAGCCTCTACCAACCACAAAATCCCTCGAAAAAATATTGGAAGAGATTGACCAGGACCCTTAAGCATAAATAGGTGTCAGGTCTACACATTTGACATTTAGGTTGCTCTGTCAAATGTGTAGACCTGACACTTTCAGTTGAGCAGGCAGCGCCCGAAACCGGCTAGCTGGCTATATGTTCCACGAATTGAATTTTCAAGCCGTTGGGATCTTCAACAAAAAAGAACCTAATCACAGGGCTCGGCTGAAACGGGCCTGAGTGTACGGCGATCTGCTTCCCCTGCAGCTCCTCGATTTTTGCATCCACGCTGTCGACCACAAAGCCGAGGGAAATTCCCGGCCCGCATTCGGGATTGCCGCTTCCCTCGACCTTGATCAGTTCA
Organism: Deltaproteobacteria bacterium; assembly: GCA_016934985.1. GTDB lineage: Bacteria > Desulfobacterota > Desulfuromonadia > Desulfuromonadales > JAAYDE01 > JAFGRU01. Next base: position 4,525 of record JAFGRU010000101.1, on the reverse strand, counting down.
ACCTCGGTATCGGTTCCGGCCGCTAAAAATATAATTTCGGTTCCTGCGGCCGGTTTCATTCTTCGGTTAATCTTCAACCCCACGATATCCTGATAAAATTTCAATGATTCTTCCATATCCCTGACATGGACTGTTACCCAGCAGAATTTCATATTTTTCTCCTCTGTAGTGAAAATGGCCAATCGTTATCAGCCGGTCTGACATTAAATATATAACACAGGAACCGGGCCAGGCCTGCAAGATTGAAAGTTGAACATTACCACAAACAGCATCCCTGATATTGACTCAGGGATTCACCCGATCCAAGGAATTGCCTGAAATCACTATCCACAGCCCAATCCTGAGCCAGGTGCTGTTTTTCCAGAAAGGTTGTCCATGCTTTGTCGGCATTTTCACCCTTGGGGAATTTTTTCTGTAACTGGCGGGCCTGTTTTTCAAGAACTTCCAGACAGGAGGTCTGGCTATCCTGCAGGGTCCAAAGCCAACTGATGGCCTGTGGCCAACAGATCGCCAGGGTGACGAACTTGGCCAGAACCGCATCGCTGGGGGCGGAATTTTTTGTGTCGTCGTAATGGCCGTCAACCAGGTAGGCGTAGCGCAGGGAGGCATAGAACCGGTACAGGTTTATGTAGCGCTTGGCCTGGCGCGGGTTGGCAACGGAAAAGTTCATGGCTTGGGTAACGAACTGTTGCACCAGGGGATCGCTGGAGGTCATTTTGCGGCTGAAAACCCTTTTGCCTGCCTCCCGGAAAGCGGTTTTTTCCTGGCTGTTCAGGCGACCCTCCAATCCCTTCAGAGTCATGGTTTCGACCTCTTTGAGATCCTCGGCCTCGTCGATCCGTTCCTCATACTTCTTCACCATCTCTTCGTCCGGCAATGTTCCGGATTTGTCCGTGGCGGGCTTTATGCCCAGCAGGTATTTGAGGTAGTGGTCCATGCCTGTACTGGTGGGTGGCGGAATGGTCAGAGGGAGCTGCACGATCTTTTCCATGAATCGCCACCCCAGGGGAGTACAATCCTTGGCAACCCCGATTTCTTTTAACTTGTCTGCCAACAGCTGATAGCTGACTTCGAGGGAGGCCGCCACCATTTCAGGCTCCATCCCCAGTACGAACACGCAGTTGGGGTAGTCCCCGCCCAGAAACAGGTTGATCGCTTCGACAACCTGGGCAACCTTGGGGGGGGAACAACGATCGAGATCGTCGATAAAGACCACTAGAGGCCGATCAGGTGTCGCCACCAGTTTCAGGACTTCCCGCAGGTCTGATTCCACCAGGTGCAGGAAGCCCTGCTTCCCCTCATAAACCGGGGCGCGCAAAAAATCCCGGAACACCCCTTTTACCGGGTTTTCGCGGCATTTTTCCAGTTTTTCCTGCCAGGCTTTCCACATCCTTTGCAAAAACAGGCCGGCACCGGCGAAACCGAGCAAAGAAAAGAGCTGAGGGAGTATGAACCCCAACACCACCGCACCTGCACAACCGGCCAGCCACATTAAGGCGGTGGGGAGAAACTCTTCAAGCACGTGGTAGTAAAAAGTCCGGCGAATCTTATCGACGTCGACCCGCCTGGCGTGCAGGCTCAACCAGAACTGCTCCCGCTCCTTGGGCTGAAGACGGGCCGTAACCTGACTGACTATGCAGTGTGCCAGGCCGGCCCACAGTTGTTCCGAATTCTGATACTTCCAGGCATTGAACCAGACGGTAACACGGGCTGGAATCTTGGCGCCGGCCCCTGCCTGACTTGCCTGCGGCTTCATCAGTTTCCCGGGCTGCACGGGATTTTTGAGGGTATCGATGAGTTCGCCAAAACGCAGACGGGTCTTCCAGTCGCCATCCACTGCAATTGAGCCCGCATCGGGAGTATTGTGGGCTTCCTGATCCTGCCCGGTCATGCCGGTATGTTCCGGGGTGTCGTCAAGAAAGGTCTGTACCATGCGCATCAGCGACGTTTTCCCCGCCCCCCATGGCGCCTTGATTCCGATGGTTAACGGCGGCCTGGTATCGGGGTGGGTAATCAGAGCAGCCAGAGAGCGGGCATAGGAAGCGTAGCCAAGGCGATCCTTCCGGTCCCACATGTCACTGGCAATCTTCGGGGTGGTTTTTGCGGTCTGGAGAGGAGGCGACGTTTTCTTTGGCCGGGCGGCTGGTTTTTTCTTTTTTTCCGCAGGACGACCTTCCACCATTGCCATGAGTTTTTCCAGGCGGGGATCGCCCCGCTCCTTCAAAATCGACAGCAGTCGCCCCATCCATTCGGACTGAATAAACTCCTCCCTCCTCTCGCTGCCCAGTCCCGTATCCACGATATCCAGGGCCATGCCGAGGGCTTCCCCCTCAAGCTTCTTATCGCCGTAGCGGTTTGCCTGCTCCCAGACATCCAGGACACGCTGCAGACGCAAAAGGGGGTTATCAAGGGCATTGATGGTATGCAGAACAGCCCTGAGGGCCGACGGGTCGTCAGGGTCGATCAGATCAGAAAATGGTTGTGCCGGATCTTGTAAGCGTTCGAAAATTTCTAAAAAATGCTCGGTGTCCGGCCCGAAAACGCCGTCCCCTTTCCTTCCAACAGAATCCTGGAATCCGGCAATTATGGCGGCCAGTTTTGGACCGTAGTGGCCGTCAACCGCATCGACCTCGAAACCGAGTTGCTGTAAACGTCGTTGAAGTGCCTCGACCCGCTCGCCGCTGGAACCAGGAGCCAGAATCGATGGCGCTTGAGATTCAGTTTTATTCGGGGCAGCCTGGGACGGGTCAAACTGCTTCGGCCTGGCCATAAGCGTTCTCCTTTTGCGCCTGTTTAAATCAGTAAATGACTTAAATCCTTATAAAAAAGTTATCAGGCAGACCTTCAAAAGCAAGCGGGTGAATCGGGGCATTAAAGGATGTTTTTGAAATTTTAATATTCTATATGGGGAAGTTTTCTTTTTCTCCAAGATAAAAATCCTCTCACCTCTTTTTTCCGTCTCCTCATCTGCTAAACTGAATGTCAAACGTCCTCTTTCATAACATTGCCTTGCCCCGAACTTTTTCTTCGCCCTACTGGCCATATATCGAGTCTCGCGAAAGGAGATGCGTAATGAAGAAGATGCTTGTTCTGCTGCTCGGTCTCATCCTGCTGCCCGGCCTGTTCACCACTGCGCTGGCCGCGGAGAAAGTTAATCTGTACGCCAACATCACGGCGATCCAGCCGATCATGGCTGACTTCAATGCCAGCCAGAGCGCCGAGGAAGGGATCTATACCCGGATCTCGACATCCAAATACCTGGCAACGGTACTGACCGAGTTCTCCGCCGGGAAACTGCAGGCTGATGTTCTCCAGGGTCCGCTGCCGATCCTCCAGATACTGAAGGAAAAAGGGGCTCTGGCTCCTTACAGATCCCCCTCCGCCGCAGGCTACCCTGACTGGGCGACCCGGGACGACACCATCATCCAGTTCGGTATCGAATATGTCGCGCCGATCTACAACAAGGAACTGGTCGAGCCGGCAGATGTTCCCACCAGATACGAAGACCTGACCGATCCCAAGTGGTTTGACAAGCTGGTCATGCCCGACCCGGCCTCCCATGCGACGACCATTTCCTGGCTGGTCGGTCTCAAGGAAGCCAAGGTCTTCGGCGATGACGCCGGCTGGATGAAATTCCTCAAAGGGCTGGCGGCCAACAGGCCGATGTTCGTCAAATCCTTCGGACCGTCCCCTGCGCCGATCGAAAGCGGCGAAAAACTGATCGGCATCTCGATGCCCAAGTACATCATCACCAAGGCCCCGGCGCCCCTCGACTGGGCGCGCGTCGACACCCTGTTCGGCACGACCAGGGCCATGGCTGTAGCCGCCAAGGCACCCAACCCGAAAGGGGCCAAGACTTTTGTCGATTACTGGCTGAGCAAGAAGGCTATGCAGCTTTTGGCCGACAAGGTCGGTGAATATGTCCTCGCCCCCGGCGTCTACCCGCCGATCGAGGGTATCGACAAGGTCAAGGTGCTGCCCCTTCGCGAGCTCTCGGACCAGGAAATCCGCCACTGGGGTGAAGAGTTCCAGAAAATTTTCTATTAATAAGAAGTGACATGACTACTCGACAGATGGGATTGGGCTACCCATGGAAAGGGCATCTGACGCCTGGATGGCGGCAGTTGAGTTCCCATGGATGGGTTTATGCGGCCCTTGGAATGGGTGGTCCAAAACCATCCGTGAAGTAAATGGATGTCCGGCAGTCTTCGTTCCCCTCTGTATCAGCTATGTCTGATCGCCTGATTTCGGCCGGAGCCGCGTTTTTCGGTTCCGGCCGCATGCAATGAGGTCTTATGGAAATTCGCATTCACGACCTGGTGAGGACCTACTACTCCGAAGGGAAGGAGATCAAGGCCCTTGACCATGTCGACCTGTCTATCCCCGCCAACCGCATCTTCACCCTGCTCGGCCCCAGCGGCTGCGGCAAGACCACGCTGCTGCGCTGCATCGTCGGTCTCGAAGTTCCGGACGGCGGCGAGATCTACATCGGCGACGAGCTGGTCTGGTCGAAGGAGAAGAACAT
>JAFGRU010000100.1 GCA_016934985.1 Deltaproteobacteria bacterium | reverse complement strand
CATCTGTCCGGTATCGAAAGAGAATTGTCTGGAAATCGCTCCTGCAGCTTCAAGACTGTTCAAAAGATCGGTCTGGAGTTTTTTCAGCAACCCCTCTTTGGCATTGTGTTCAGCGATTTCGTCCCGGGTCCAGATGACCCCCATGTATCCCGCCCCGATGAGGATGAGGATTACGAAGCAGGCAAGGATGATGGATGCTTTGGTGTTTGCCGCCATATCGCCAAAAAAGCTGGCGCGATTTTTCTCTGCCATGGCCTTGGAGTATTCAACCAGCTCTTTAATGTCGGTAATGAGGCGATTGGCGTGGGGCTTGGTTTCGAGATCATTCAGAACCTGTATGATGCCTGGTCCGTAGATGCCTTTACGAAAAGATTCCCCGAGAATGGCAATGTCTTTTGCGTAAATATCCAGAGCTTCATAGGTTTCAGCAAGAAGCCGTTTGTTCTCAGGATCCTGGGCTGTTTTGGCATATTCATTCAAAGCGGAGCGGATTTTTGGAATATTTTCCTCCATGGCCCTGACCCATTTCATGTCCCCGCTGTTGGCCCGGTAAAAATTGATGATCAGATTGTGCAGATAAAAATTGGCTTTTTCACCCCAGACAATCCCCTGTGTACCTTCTTCAGCTAAAACCTTGACTTGTTCACCACTTTCAATGAACCGAATAATGAGGTAAGCAGAGAGGCTGGCGGTCAGAATGGCAATGAGGCTCATGACCAGTATCAGCCTGGCGGAAAGGTTTATTCTTTTTATAAACTTCATGAGTCTTCCCTTGATGATTGAAATTTGTCGAGAGGAAAATCAACAATTTGGAATATTGGTGGAGAATTTGTTTTGCGCCCACATTTTGTCAAAAGTTTTGTACCGTTTTCAGTTCCAATATTGATGTCGGAAGGTGGGCTGAAAAGGAATGTTTGGCGGTACTGACATTTTATGCCGAACAGGTTGCCAAAAAAACAACATGGACTAATCGGTTTTGACGATATTGTATTGTTTGCGTTTAATCATCAACTCGGCTTGCACCATTCAAGCCAGATTAATGACTTGAATAAAATCAAGAGGTTCAAGCGCGAAAAAAATTATAAATCACTGAATATTCTCTGAAAAATTTCCCAGACTGATGATCTCTGGTTTAATCTCCAAATATTTTTCCAGGCTTGGTTTTTTGCAAAAAGCAAAACCTGAGAAAGAGAAATATTTGATGTGGGTCTTTTGATAGATACTGCGAGATGCCGTTTCACAAATTAAAAGGTGTTGTCTGGATGTCTGATGGCAACTTTTTTCCAAATCCCATTTATTTCTCCAATTTGCGAGAAAAATAAATATCTATGTGTATAATAAAATAAACCGATGAAAGATTTTTTAAACCTTGGCCTGATAACAAAATATTGCAATTGTGAATGGAGAAAAATTGGATCTGTTTTCGGTTTGCTGATTCGAGACAGATTAGCTGAATATTTCATTCCAGTTCATCGGCCACCAGCTCCGGGAGATCGATTCGTTGGGTATACTTACCCGAGACTTTCTAGAAGGCCGGATCACCACTATCTGACGCACAGATCCCCACCGGCCAGCCCACAGCTTGCCGCCACTACGCCCCAAGACACGAATCGATCTCTCGGAAAGCCAATTCTTTTGACAAAGATCCGCTGACCTGTCCCAGCTAGAAAAACTTTTTCATTACCTTTTTTCTAAAACCCTAAAAAAGCCACCTGATTGATTGACGGTTCTGCCGCGTCCATCGCAAGGATAGAATAACTTTGTCCGGGGTGTAACAGGGCCGGGAAATTCGAACCTTACGGTGTTATAAATGTTCGCCCCGATTCTCGAGTAGCCGAAAAAACTCGTCTTCGGAAAGAATAGTGACGCCCAGATCGACCGCTTTTTGATATTTGCTTCCGGCGGCTTCGCCGGCCACCACATAGTCGGTTTTCTGGCTAACGGAACTGGCCGCTTTGCCTCCCTGCTCTTCCACCATCTTTTCGGCTTCCTGGCGCGTAAAGCGGGTCAAGGCTCCCGTAAAGACAAAAGTTTTTCCCGCCAAGGTGCTCCCTTTCACGGTCTCGGCCGGTTCCGGGACGACTCCGGCTTCCTCCAGTTGCTTGAGAATTTTGCGGTTGTGGGGAGATTCGAAAAAACGTACCACGCTATCGGCCACCTGATCGCCGATTTCATGAATGGCAACCAATTTGTCCCGTGAAGCTTTTTCCATGGCTTGAAGCGATCCGAAGTAATTGGCCAGGACTTTGGCCAGATGCGCTCCGACGTGACGGATTCCCAGCGCGAAAATGAAACGATCCAGGCTGCGGTGTTTGCTTGCGGCAATGGCCGCCAGCAGGTTGTCCGCCAGCTTTTCTCCCATCCGTTCAAAGCTAAAGAGGTCCTCTTTGGTTAATCGGAAGAGGTCGGCCACGCTGGTGACCAGATTAAGTTTCAGCAGTTGATCGATATAACGTTCTCCCAGGCCGTCGATATCCATAGCCGTGCGGGAAGCGAAATGCTTGAGGGATTCACGGAGCTGCGCCGGACAGTCCAGCCCCTGGCAACGGGGAACGACCTCTCCTTCCAGGCGGGCGACGGGGTTACCGCACACCGGACAGAATTTTGGAAAGGAAACGTCTTGCTCTTTCCCCGTCCTTTTCTCTTTAAGCACCTTGACGACATGGGGGATAACATCCCCGGCTCGTTCAATAATAACGGTGTCCCGGATTTTAAGGCCCAGGCGTTTAATTTCATCCCAGTTGTGGAGACTCGCATTGGAAACCATCACGCCGCTTAGCTTGACGGGTCTCAGAGAGGCTACCGGCGTGATTGCTCCGGTACGTCCCACCTGCAAGCGGACATCTTCTACGACAGTTTCGGTCTGGCGCGGGGGAAACTTCCAGGCGGTTGCCCAGCGGGGCGCGCGGGAGGTTGCGCCCATTTCCTGCTGTTGGGCGAGGTTGTTAAGTTTGATGACTACGCCGTCGATTTCATAAGGGAGGGAATCCCTCTTTTCCAGAATCTCCCGGTAAAAATCGATAACCTCTTCTGCACCCGTTACCCGGCGGTTGTTGTCGAGATTGACCCTCAGCCCCCATTGTTGGAGGTTTTCCAGGCGCTGTTGGTGAGTCGCCGTTTCCGGCTCGTTGGCCAGACCGATGCCATAGCAGAATATGCGCAGGGGGCGGGCGGCGGTTACCTTTGGATCGAGCTGGCGCAGGCTTCCGGCGGCGGCGTTGCGGGGGTTGGCAAAAACCGGTTCGCCATTATTTTCACGCTCTTCGTTCATGGCGCGGAAATCCTGGATATCCATGTAAACCTCTCCGCGTACTTCAAGAAGACCAGGGGCACTCTCGGGCAGGGTCAAAGGGATCTGATGAATGGTGCGGAGATTTTCCGTGATCTTTTCGCCGGTGATTCCGTCGCCCCGGGTTGACCCGACGGCCAGGACCCGATCGCGAAAAACCAGTTCCACGGCCACGCCATCGAGTTTAAGTTCACAAAAATAGTCAATTTCCTCTTCGGTTTTCAGGGCACGTTTCACCCGCTTGTCGAAATCAGCAATTTCCTGTTCGGAAAAAACGTTATCAAGAGAGAGCATTGGTTCGGAATGGCGGACCGGCTCGAACCTTCCAAGGGGTTCGCCACCGACACGTTGGGAAGGAGAATCAAGCGAGATTAGCTCCGGCACAGCCTTTTCTATCTCCAAAAGCTCGCGAAAAAGCCGGTCGTACTCAGCATCGCTGATCTCCGGCTGATCGAGGACATAATAACGGTGGCTATGATAATTGAGGAGCCGGCAAAGTTCTTGATGGTGCTTGGCGGCCTGGTTTTTGTTCATTTCGAAGCCCCTGTCGGGAGATTAAACTGATGACGGAAAAACAAAAGAATGATAATACCTTGAAGAATTCTTATAAAGGAAAAAAGCTTTACAAGCGAGGCCATAAAGCTTTGACGTGATTGTATTATCTTTTTTATTGAGTTAAAATTCATAAAAATTCTAATTAAGTTCTAATACCTTGGAGGTACTCAGGTTTTTCTGATGACAAATGAACAAATTTTTCACCTCATGGGCTTGTTGTGTCTGCTCGTTCTTTCCGGGTTCTTCTCCGGCTCGGAAACGGCTCTTCTTTCCATCAACAGGTTCAGGCTCAAGTATCTGGTCAATAAAAAGAAACCGGGAGCAAAGCAACTGGAGGAGATTCTCAACCCACCCAACCGTTTGATCAGCGCTATTCTCGTTGGAAACAATTTAGTCAATATCGCCGTATCGGTTTTTGCCACCACGTTTTTCGTCAATATTTACGGAGAGCAGGGTGAGATTTTGACCATCGTCATTTTGACGCCGGTCCTGCTCCTTTTTTCGGAAATTTTCCCCAAAACCCTGGCGTCCCAAACTTCCGAAAAAATGTCTTTTATGGTTTTACGGCCGATCCGGTTTATTATGTGGTTTCTAACGCCGGTGGTGTCACTTTTAACTTTCATTACCAGCATCCTCACCCGCCTGGTGGGCATGCGGGAAAAAACAATCTTGATATCCGAGGAAGAGATCCGCACCATGATTACCATGGGAGAACAGGCCGGCGTGGTGGCGAGGGAAAAGCGGCGCATGCTGCACGGGATTTTCGAGTTGTCCAAAACCAGGGTCCGCGATGTCATGGTGCCGCGGACCGAAGTTGTCGGCATTGAAGTCAACACTCCTTTTCAGGAACTGGTCACTCTGCTTCAGGAGGGGCAGCATTCCCGTTACCCCGTTTTCGATGAGCATCTTGACAATATTATCGGTGTGATTCATGCCAAGGACGCATTGAGCTTTGTCGGTTGCCCGCAGGACTTTTCGCTACGGGATATTGCCAGAGAGCCATATTTCGTTCCTGAGTCGAAGCTGGTTGAAACCCTGCTTCAGTCCTTCAAGGAAAAACGTCTCCATCTCGCGGTTGTGGTAGATGAGTACGGCGGCCTGGAAGGGATCGTGACTTTGGAGGATATCTTCGAGGAAATCGTCGGAGAGATACAGGATGAGTACGATATGGAAGAGGTTCTGCTTTTTCAGGAGCTGAGCCCGGGGCGCTATCTGATTGACGGCAGTGTTTCCATTCGTACCATCAACCGCAAATTTGGTCTCAAGCTGTCGGGAAGACATGTCACAACCCTGGCCGGCCTGTTGCTTCACACCATGGGGGCCATCCCCAAAAAAGGTGATTCTTGTACCGTTAATGGTACGGTTTTTCAGGTTCGCAAAGTTGTTGACCGGCGTATTGAGGAGATTGAGATGATCCTCCCGGCACAGGGGGAATGAGCGGCTGCTCAGGGTCAGGACAGGGAAGACTTTCCGATAGCCGGAAACAGCTTATTATATGGATATTTCTCAGGTTAAATTTTTGCCTTTCTATCCAGGATTGCATTATGATAAGCAATCCTGGCATTTCATACGCGCACTCACCTCCTTTGGAGCATTTAAATGATCTCAGCGATAGTAAAAAAGTTTGTTGGCAGCAAAAACGAAAGAGAATTAAAACGCCTGGGCCCTTTGGTGGGAAAGATCAATGACCTGGAAGCAGGCCTCCAGCCATTGAGTGATGACCAGTTGGCGGCCAAAACTCAGGAATTTAAGCAGCGCCTCGCTAGTGGCGAAAAGCTGGATGACCTGCTTCCTGAAGCTTTTGCCGTGGTCCGTGAGGCCGGCAAAAGGGTCCTCGGCATGCGTCATTTCGATGTGCAGCTTATCGGCGGCATGATACTGCATAATGGCAAGATTGCCGAAATGAAAACCGGTGAAGGGAAAACCCTGGTAGCAACTCTGCCCGCATACCTCAATGCTCTGACCGGAAAAGGCGTGCATATTGTCACGGTCAACGATTATCTGGCCACTCGCGACTCCGAATGGATGGGACAAATTCATCGATTTCTCGGTCTGACGGTGGGCTGTATCGTCCATGGCCTGACCGACCAGGAGCGCAAGGACGCTTACGGTTCCGACATTACCTACGGAACCAACAACGAGTTCGGCTTCGACTACCTGCGCGACAACATGAAGTTTTCCATTGAAGAATATGTCCAGCGCGAACTTCATTACGCCATTGTTGACGAGGTCGACTCTATTCTTATTGACGAAGCCCGGACGCCGTTGATTATCTCTGGTCCCAGCGAGGCTTCCAGCGAACTCTATTATTCGGTCAACAACATTATTCCGAATCTGGAGGAAGGGGAGGTCATTGAACACCGGGATGGCAAGATCGGCCAGACCATGCGCGAATATACGGGTGACTATACTATTGATGAAAAAGCCAAAACCTCGACTTTGACAGAAGAGGGGGTTGCCAAGGTCGAACGCTTAATGAACGTTCAGAACCTTTATGATCCATCCAATATCGAGATTCTGCACCATGTCAACCAGGCTCTCAAAGCGCATGCGTTGTTCAAAAGGGATGTCGATTATGTCGTCAAGGACGGCGAAGTCATGATTGTCGACGAGTTCACGGGACGTCTCATGCCGGGCCGGCGCTGGAGCGACGGTCTTCACCAGGCCGTGGAGGCCAAGGAAGGGGTCAAGATCGAAAGTGAGAACCAGACCCTGGCCACCATTACTTTCCAGAACTATTTTCGCATGTACGACAAACTGGCGGGCATGACCGGTACGGCCGATACGGAAGCGGCGGAATTTGACGAGATCTACAAGCTCGATGTGGCCGTTATTCCGACCAACCAGCCGATGATCCGAATTGATCAGGCGGATGTTATCTACAAGACTGAAAAAGAAAAGTTTATGGCTGTTATCGAGGATGTTTTTGAGAAAAACCAGAAGGGGCAACCGGTTCTGGTCGGGACTATCTCCATCGAAAAGTCCGAGCTCCTCGCCCGTATGCTTAAGAAACGGGGTGTCCCCCACCATGTTTTGAACGCTAAGCACCATGAAAAAGAAGCGGAAATCGTGGCCCAGGCGGGGCGAAAAGGGGCAGTAACCATTGCCACCAATATGGCCGGGCGTGGGACCGACATCGTTCTGGGAGGGAATCCGGAAATGTTGGCCCGTAAAGAGGCTGTCGCCAGGGAGACCGAGGAGAGTGAATATCCAGTTCTTCTCAAAGCTTCTCAGGAAAGTTGTGCCCGGGAGAAAAAAGAGGTCATCGCCGCTGGCGGGCTCTATATTCTGGGGACCGAGCGACATGAGTCGAGACGTATCGATAATCAGCTTCGAGGGCGTTCCGGCCGCCAGGGCGACCCGGGCGAGAGCCGTTTTTATCTGAGCCTCGAGGACGATCTGCTGCGCATCTTTGGCTCGGAAAAAGTTGCTTTCGTAATGGATAAGCTGAAAATTCCGGAAGGTGAGCCGATTGAACATCGCTTTATCTCCAAGGCCATCGCCAATGCCCAGAAAAAAGTGGAAGGCCACAACTTTGATATCCGTAAGCATCTCATCGAGTATGACGATGTTATGAACAAGCAGCGGGAAGTCATTTATGAACAGCGCAAGGAAATACTGGCGGGAGAGAACGTCCGCGAAACGGCTGTCGCTATCATGGAAGAGACAGTGGCGGATATGGTCGCCACTTTCTGCCCCGCAAAGACCCGACCCGAAGAATGGAACTGGGAAATTCTTGCCGATGATTTCTACAATCAGTTTTTCTTCCAGCCGAGTCTTCCTTCTCCTGAAAATAAGGATTTGACACGGTCTCAATTGGAGGAGAGCCTCAGGGAACAGATGAACACCCGTTTCCAGGAAAAAGAGACGGAGTTTACACCCCCTTTGATGGAAAAGGTCATGACCATGCTGCTTCTTCAGACCATTGATTCGCAATGGAAGGATCATCTTCTTTCTATTGACCACCTCAAAGAAGGGATCGGGCTCCGGGGTTACGGCCAGAAGAACCCCAAAGAAGAATACAAACGCGAAGCTTACTCACTGTTCATGGAGATGATGGGCCGCATCCGCCAGGAATTTCTCAATAAGCTTTTCCGTATCCAGCTTGCCGGCGAAGATGAGATGGAACGGGCGCGGCGCGAAGAAATCGAACGCAGGAGACGGATTTTTGATCAACTGGGCGGTGATGGAGAGGGTCCGAAACCGATGGTTCGCCAGGAGGAAAAGGTTGGCAGGAACGACCCCTGTCCCTGTGGAAGTGGCAAAAAATATAAAAAGTGCTGCGGAAAGTAAGTTTTTGCCTGTTTTTTAATTTTGACCCCCATGGAGAAAGTCGCCAGTCATGTTAAAAAATTTCCCCGGCCTCAAAGGTTATAAGTTTGCAGCACGTTCAGGTGCTATTAAGAAATCCGGCAAACCCGACCTGGCCTTGGTTTTTTCCGAGGTGCCGGCCCGTTGTGCCGGGGTTTTCACCAATAATCAGGTGAAAGCTGCTCCGCTGATTGTTTCGGCGCCCAGGGTTCATAAAGGGCATTGTCAGGCGGTTCTCATCAACAGTGGTGTTGCCAATGCCTGTACCGGGGAAGAGGGCTTGAAAAATGCGTTGCGCTGTGCCGAAATCACCGGGCAGGCTCTCGGCATTGTTGAGGATCTGGTCGTTGTTTCGTCTACCGGCGTCATCGGCAGGCAACTTCCCATGGAGAAACTGGAACGCCATATCCCTCTTCTCCCCGAAGGCCTCAGCTCCAAACATGTAGAAGCGGTAGCGGAAGCCATTCTCACCACTGATTCTTTTACCAAGATATCCTTTCGTGGTCCGTCGGATGAAGAGGGTTACACCATTTTGGGTATTGCCAAGGGCGCAGGGATGATTCACCCCGATATGGCTACCATGCTGGCCTTCGTTCTGACCGATGCCGAGGTGGAAAGTGGTTTTTTGAACGAGACCCTCCAGGGCGCAGTAAATAAATCTTTCAATGCCATCAGTGTTGACGGCGATACTTCGACCAACGATATGGTTCTGCTCCTGGCCAACGGCCAGTCCGGCGGCTCCGAGATCCGAAAGGATTCGAAAAGCGCGGCTCTTTTCAGCCGCCAGATGGAGGAGGTCTGCCTCGATCTCGCCAAGATGATTGTCAAGGATGGAGAAGGTGCCACCAAATTGGTGCGCATTCAGGTTGAGGGTGCCGAGAGCGACGATGATGCCAGAGAGGTGGCCCGTTGCGTGGCAACGTCAAGCCTGGTGAAAACGGCCTTTTTCGGTGAGGACCCGAACTGGGGCCGGATCATTGCGGCGGTTGGCTATGCCAAAGCCCGCATCGATTCGAGTCGCATCGATATCCACTTTAACGATTCACCCGTTATTCGTAATGGTCTTGCGGTCGGCAAAGAGGACTTGGAAGCGGCGGCAAAGATCATGAAAGCCCCGGAGTTTGCCGTTAACATTCAGCTTCGCATGGGAACCGGAACGGCCTATTACTACACCTCCGATTTGACCTATGAGTATGTCAAAATCAATGCGGAATACCATACCTGATCCTATATTGAGAATGGCCTTGCCCATCCATCTTGTGGATGCCGCGAGGCCATAGGCCGAATATTTTCTCCGAATGAATAAATCCCCGGCTTCATTTATCGACAATACCCTGCTTCGCGCTGACGCCACCGATAAAAGCATCCGCCGACTTTGTCGGGAAGCTTTGGACTTTGGTTTTGTCTCGGTCTGCGTGCCTCCTGTGCATGTACCCCTGGCGGTTGATATCCTTTCGGGTTCTGCCGTTGCCGTCGGCTCGGTGGTTGGTTTTCCTCTCGGCTATGTCACTCCTGCCAGCAAGGCTTTTGAGGCGGAAAAACTGCTTCAGGCCGGGGCGGATGAAATCGATATGGTCATTAATATTTATTTTGCTCTTGAAAAACGGTTTGGGGAAATCGGCCGGGAAATCCGCCAGGTGGTTGATGCAAGCGCAGGGGCTTTGGTCAAAGTCATTCTTGAGTGCTGCTACCTGGAAAACCAAACTAAGGAGGTCTTGACCAAACTGGCCATTGAGGCGGGAGCTTCCTTTGTCAAAACATCCACGGGTTTTGGTCCCGGAGGGGCGACCCTTGAAGATGTCCGGCTGCTGGTTCGTGCCGCGGCGGGGCGGGCTGGGGTGAAGGCTGCCGGAGGCATCCGCAGTTGGAAGAATTGCCATACTTTCCTTGAGGCGGGAGCCACCCGTATCGGGACGAGTAACGGCACTGCCATCATGAAAGAATGGCAAGGGGAGATGGATTGAGTGGTCTCTTCCATCAACAGAGCCATCCTCATCACCCTTGATGGCGTCGGTATCGGGGCTGCCCCCGATTCACATCTTTATGGGGATGAAAAGGCCAACACCCTTCTTCATGTGCTCGAAGGGTGCTCCGATATTCGTCTTCCCAACTTGTCTGCTCTGGGCCTCGGCAATATTATTTCTTTACCGCATGTCGCTCCCGTTCGAAACACCAGCGCAGCCTTCGGTTGCCTTCAGGAACTTTCTGCCGGCAAGGACACTATCGTCGGTCATTGGGAATTGACGGGCCTGGTCAGTAACGAGCCTTTTGCCACCTTTCCAAACGGTTTTCCTAAGGAAATCATAGATACTTTTACTCAGGCGATCGGCCTTGAGCCAATCGGCAATGAAGCGGCGAGCGGTACGGAAATTATTCAGCGTCTTGGTGAAATTCACTGCCGCAGCGGCAGGCCGATTGTTTACACGAGTGTCGATTCAGTTTTCCAGATCGCTGCC
Source organism: Deltaproteobacteria bacterium (assembly GCA_016934985.1). Classification (GTDB taxonomy): domain Bacteria; phylum Desulfobacterota; class Desulfuromonadia; order Desulfuromonadales; family JAAYDE01; genus JAFGRU01. Next base: position 12,297 of record JAFGRU010000100.1, on the reverse strand, counting down.
CATGAAGAGGTCATCCCCGTTTCCGAACTTTATGCTTTATGCCGGAAGGCGCGCGAAATTCTCAATCCCTACCGGATAGCCAGAGTGATTGCCCGCCCCTTCCGAGGGACAGGGCCCGGAAACTTTCAGCGGACTTCCGCGCGCCACGATTTCACTATGCCTCCCCTTGAAAAGACTCTTCTGGATATTCTCGTTGAAAAGGATCTAAAGGTTTTTGGGGTTGGGAAGATTGCTGATATTTTCGCCGGAAGGGGCCTGACGGACTTTGTTTACACGCTGGACGACCAGGATGGCATGAAAAAGACGCTAAGCGCGTTGGACAAAATTGAAAGGGGCCTGGTGTTTACCAACCTGGTCGATTTCGATATGTGCTTCGGGCATCGAAATGATGTGTTGGGCTTCGGCCGGGCTCTTGAGACATTCGACCTCTGGCTGCCGCAACTTTTGGCAAAACTTGCTTGTGGCGATTTGCTGATAATTACTGCCGACCATGGTTGCGATCCCACTACCCCGGGGACGGATCATACCCGGGAACTGGTGCCGCTTTTGGCCTATCGGCCACGGGAGGAAAGAGGCCAAAATTTGGGGAAAAGGTATTTTTCAGCTGTGGCCGAGTTGATTGCCAAAGGCTTTGGCCTGAAATTTTATCCGGGGATAAAAAGCTTTAAAGGTCATTGACGTGAGAGATTCAGGCTATCCTTTTCAAGCGCAGTGCGAGCGCTTCCCCCTCTTCAGAGGGTTGCGCCTGTATAGTGCCCTGGGTTGAGGGGCTGGCGTTGAGTTCGCCAAGAAAGCATTTCTCAATAAATTTTTCCAAACAGGAAAGGTCTTCCCCTTCGAGACCAAGAAATTCTATGCCAACGCCTTCAAGGTAGTTATTTTCCGGGGCGGGTTTAATGTGGTAGAGGATCTTGCCCTTGACTTCCATTTCTTTCTTCATGCCAAGAAGCGGGAAGATAACCTTAACCTGATCCCCTTTCTCCAGGCGCGAACTATGTTTTAAGAACATCCCCCTGCTACTCAGACTGAGTACTTCCGCAAAACAGAAGTCACCGCCGGTACTCAGCATACCTGGCAGCTGAACGGTCAAACGCATGTTTTGGCGAGGGATTTTTTCAAGGTGTTTTTGGATCATTTGGAAAAAGGAAAAAATATCCAAAGGGATATGGAGTATTTCAGGAGCCAACTCCTCCAGATCCCCAATGTCCCCGTCCGTCAGGAGAATCAACGGACATTTAAGGGCAAGAACAGTTTTGCTGAGGACCTGCTTCAGATCGTTTTGCTGGAGGATATCAGTGCCCATAATGACCAGATCGGGGGTCATCTCTTTGAGAAGTGCTTTGATTTGGGGCTGGTTGGAGGACACCATGACCCGATAACCCCAATGTTTGAGGATGACTTCGAAAACGTCCAGGATCTGTTCACGATGGTCGCCGATGACTACCAACTTCAAAACGGACTCTCCTTATTAAATTTGTTACCTTGATCTGTAAAAATCAATTGGTCGAACAATTTATTTAATTGATAGTATAACATGTATAAGTGAGGCTTAAAAAAGCAAAGACCTCGTCTTCATAAAAGCCGGAAAATTTATTTTAGGGAGGTAGCAGGTATGAAAAAGACAATGGTAATGTGTTTTCTTTTATCTGGTTTGGTTTTTCAATCTTTTCAGGCTTTTGGTCTGGAACTGGCCACAAGTGTAATCGCCGGAAATATCCAAGACAGAACACCACAACTTGTTGCCGACTCTTTCCCGAATTCGGTTGAAAAACTATACTGTTTTTCCCATATCATTGGGGCGGATAAAGAAACCAGCGTGACCCATGTCTGGCTTTGGGAAGGACATGAAATGGCGCGGGTCAAACTCCAGGTTCGCTCTTCCAGTTGGAGAACCTGGTCCTCTAAAACCCTGAGCCCCGAATGGACCGGGTCTTGGGAAGTTAAAATCCTTGATGAACAGGATCTCCCTTTAGGCACAGTTCTTTTCAAGGTCCGGCCAAAAGAGTAACTCCGGGCCTGCGTTCCCGACAAAGGTCCGCCCTTTTCTGGAAAGACCAGGCGTTAATGCAGGCGTTTTATTTTTTTGCCGCCCGTTTTGCAGCACGGGCTTTTGCCAGGTTATCCCCCAGGCCTCTGGCAATGGCCATCTCCCGGCGGCTTTCTGAATAATTGCGGGCTGCGAGGGGTTGCTTCTTGGGGATATCGAACTGTTTTTTGTATTCGGATGCGCTCATATCATGAGCAGACTTCAAATGACGGGAAAGGGTTTTCATTCCTTTGCCACAGATCAAACAGATCACCTTGTCTTTTTTGAAGGCTTTTTTTACCGATACAACCGGAGCTGTTTCATTTTCACTTGCGCCCTCAGTCTGACCTTCGGCGGTTTCAGGCGCTTCTTCTGCTTTTTGAAGGCGTGAAAGGGTACTATGAATTTCCGCAATTTCACCCAGCAGTTCTTCTTTGTTCATTTCTGTCTTAGAAGCGTGTGCTATAATAATGTCCTTAGCCATTTCAAGTAGTGTTGCCATCTATTGTTTCCTCCTATAAAAAAGTGAAATGAAGGGCTCCCAACAAAGATAAATTAATTATATAAAAAAACAATAAAAAAATTTCCTTTTATATGTTTAAAGATGCAATCTATTTATAAAAATTGTCGACTGTATCCAAATAAAAAAAGAATAGTATGTTTTCGATCAGTGAAACAGAATGTTTTGAAGGACTCGCCGAGTCTTTTTTTAGTGAAAATATTTTTTTCACCTTGAAAAATTTTCTCGGTTGCAGATTACAGAGAGAGGTTCTTTCTGGGAGTAATCAGAGTACCTGAAAAGGGAAATTCTCAAAAAATTAAACAATTTAGGTTCAATAATTGCACAATACCCCTTGAAGTTTGTTCGGGCCCGAATCCAGGTATATCACCGGGACTTGAAAAATTTGAAAAAAAAGCCCAAATTGATTGAAATAAAAATGGTTTTTTGATAACCCTGAACAGATCTCTTGGCAGGAAGACTTTTCTCTGTCGGATTTCCGACGCAGAGAAAAGGGGATGTTCAGTGCTGAAACTTGTCAGCCGATAGTATTTTGAATCCCAAAAAATTCTGCATCTTCAAACCTAAACAAGGCGTTGCAGTCAAGGAGGACATGAATGAGCAAGAAACTGTTGTTGGCGGACGACAGTGTAACCATTCAAAAGGTTATTGAGATCACTTTTGCCAATGAAGATTATGATCTGACAATAGTTGGAAACGGCGATGAGGCTCTGGAAAAAGCCAAGCTCAATCCTCCGGATCTGATTCTGGCGGATATTATTATGCCGGGCAAAAATGGTTATGAACTCTGTTCCGAGATAAAAAACATGTCCGGACTTGCGCAGACCCCTGTTTTGCTTCTGGTCGGCAGCTTTGAGCCTTTTGATGAGGAAAAAGCTCGTTCAGTGGGTGCCGATAGCTGGATTGCCAAACCTTTCGAATCCCAGGCTTTAATTGAGAAGGTCCAGGAGCTTCTTGACAATCCTCCTCAGCCTGTTCAGATGCCGACCACGCCTCCGGTTCCTTCTCTGGAAGAAAAAGAGGCCCAGCTTGAAAAAATAATTCCCTTTGAAACTTCAGCCACTTTCGAAACGGCCCCTTCTGCGGAAGAAGTGGTTACGGAAGAGTTTTCAACAGAGCAGGTCGCTTCGGTCGAAGAAAGCTTCACGGTAGAAACGGAGGAACTCGTCTCTGAGCCGGTTTTCGAAGAGCCAAAAGAACCTGAAGCAAGTCAGCCTGCGGAATCCGAAGAGTCGTTTGTGTCTTTTGATGCCGAGCCTGCTGCTCCTGCACCGCCGGCGGTTGAAGAGTCCGCGGACTTTGAGTTTGAAGAGCCCGCTGCGGCCCAGACATCTGTGGAACTTGAAGAGCAGGTAGTGTCTTTTGATGCCGAGCCTGCTGCTCCTGCGCCACCGGCGGTTGAAGAGCCTGCAGACTTTGAGTTTGAAGAGCCCGCTGCAGTGCAGACATCTGCGGAATCAGAAGAAAAGTTCGTGTCTTTCGAAGCCGAGCCTGAGGCTCCGACCTCAGCGCCGGTGGAAGAGCCTGGCGCCTTTGAGCTGGACGAGCCCGTGGCAGCCCAGACCTCTGGGGAATTGGATGAAGAGATAGTTACTTTTGATGCGGAGCCTGCTGCCCCTGCGCCACCGGCGGCTGAAGAGCCTGCAGACTTTGAGTTTGAAGAGCCTGCTGCAGTGCAGGCATCTGAGGAATCGAAAGAGCAGTTTGTGTCTTTTGATGGCGAGCCTGCGGCTCCTACGCCACCACCAGTTGATGAGCCTGCTACCTTCGAGTTTGAAGAAACGGCTGAGGAAACCGAAGAGTTGTCCATATCTTTTGAAACCGAAACCACGGCTCCCCCTGCGGTAGAAGAACCTGCTGCGTTTGAATTTGAAGAGCCTGAGGCGGTTCAATCTCATGTGAAAACCGAAGAGCCGTTTGCTGCGTTCGAAGCTGATACCGCGGTTGTTTCTGCCACCCCAGAAGAACTGTCTCCGGTCGAGGTTGAAACTGATGCTGTGGCTGGAGGACTGCCTGTCGAGGCGGCGGAAGAGGATGACGATGAGGAAATCCTCCTTTTGAATGAAGACGACATTCTCGAGGAGGCCGAGGCCCCGGATGTGGTTAAAGAAGAGGCCCCGGAAGTTGTTGAAGAAGAGGCTCTGGAGGAAGACAGTTTCACCCTTGACAGCGATATGGTGCTTGAGCCGGCACCTTCGGAAACGGAAGAATTTTTCGAGAGCCTTCCCGAATCGTCTTTTGAAATAGAACCCGAGGAAGAGAAAACGGGTATTGTTCTTCACAGGCCTTTGGGGGCGTTTTCTTTTGATGAAAGTGATGAGGTTTCTGCCGCTCCTGAAGAAGAACAATCTCTAGACACTCCGGTTGTGAACGAAGTGGCTGAGGAGCAGGAATCCGATCGAGAATTTTCTTTCGCGGATTTGGATGACGGGTTGCCCGAGGAAGAGGAGCTTTCCATTGAACCAGAAGAGCTGGACAGCCCGGAGGCGACCATGCCTGCCGAGCCGGAAGAAAAGGCCCAGGTTCCTACGTATGCCCAGATGGAGCAGAAGGTGCATTCTTTGACGGATGCCCAGCTTTATGCCATTGTTGAAAAGGTTGCGGGTGCCACCATCGAAAGAATGGCGAAGGAAATCCTTGAGGAAGTGGCCTGGGAGGTAGTACCCAACCTGTCGGAGAACATTATTAAAGAAGAGATTCAGAAAATAAAAGCAGTACAATAACCATCGGCGGTCACCGGCCGCCGGGAGTTTTGCCAGATATCACAAAGAAATGGGGATTTTTCAATCCCCATTTCTTTTTTTTTTTATTTGTTATAAAGTTATGGACTTGCAATGAACTGAAGAGGAAGGATTTGGCAGTTATGTCTGGAAAAACGATCGGAAAGACTTACGAACCACAAGATGTCGAAAAAAAATGGTACAGCTTCTGGGAACAAAATGGCTTTTTCCATGCTGACGAGGAGTCTGACAAGCCACATTACTCTATTGTTATTCCGCCCCCCAATGTGACGGGCGTCCTTCATATGGGCCACGCCCTCAATAATACCCTCCAGGATGTTCTCGTTCGTTGGAAGAGGATGACCGGCTATGAAGTTCTCTGGATGCCGGGCACCGACCATGCCGGGATTGCTACCCAGAACGTGGTTGAAAAACAGCTGGCTGCGGAAAACCGTGATCGCCATGATCTGGGCCGGGAAAAATTCGTTGAGCGGGTCTGGCAGTGGCGGACCGAGTCCGGAGGGCAGATCATCAATCAGTTGAAAAGGCTTGGCGCTTCCTGCGACTGGGAACGGGAGCGTTTCACCATGGACGAAGGGCTGTCCCAGGCGGTTCGCGAAGTATTTGTCTCGCTTTACGAGGACGGCCTGATTTACCGGGACAACCGTCTGATCAACTGGTGTCCCCGTTGCCATACGGCGCTTTCAGATCTGGAAGTCGAGCATGACGAGCAGAGCGGTTTTCTCTGGCATATCCGTTATCCGGTCAAGGGCATGGACCGCTCCCTGATGGTAGCCACCACTCGTCCCGAAACCATGCTGGGTGATTCCGGTGTCGCGGTTCACCCGGAGGACGAACGTTATCAGGATCTCATTGGCAAAAACGTTATTCTTCCGCTGATGAACCGGGAAATCCCCATTATTGCCGACGAGTACGTTGACCGGGAGTTTGGGACCGGAGCCTTGAAGATAACTCCTGCCCATGATTTCAACGATTTTGAGATCGGCAAAAAGCATGGTCTTGAACTCATAAATATTTTAGACACCTCGGGTAATATCAATGAAAACGGGGGTGTTTACGAAGGCATGGAGCGTTATGCGGCTCGTGAGCGTGTAGTTAAGGACCTTGAAGAGCAGGGGCTCCTGGAAAAAATCGACGATCACGCCAACGCTGTCGGCCATTGTTACCGCTGTAAAACCGTAATCGAGCCTTATTCGAGTCTGCAGTGGTACGTCAAAGTGGGGCCGTTGGCTGAAAAGGCCATCGCCGCGGTAAAAACAGGTGACACGAAAATTGTTCCCCAGCACTGGGAAAAAACCTATTTCGAGTGGATGAATAACATCCAGGACTGGTGCATCAGTCGACAGATCTGGTGGGGCCATCGCATTCCTGCCTGGTATTGCGACGCCTGCGGGGAGATTTCAGTAGCCAGGGAGGATGTCAGGGCCTGTCAGAAGTGTGGCAGCAGCGATCTGCGCCAGGAAACCGATGTTCTTGATACCTGGTTCTCTTCCGCCTTGTGGCCGTTTTCAACCATGGGCTGGCCGGAAGAGACCCGCACCCTGCAGAAATTCTACCCGACGTCCTGTCTGGTGACGGGGTTCGATATCCTTTTCTTCTGGGTTGCCCGAATGATGATGATGGGGCTCAAGTTCATGAAGGAGGTGCCTTTCAAGGAGGTTTACATCCATGCCCTGGTGCGGGATGCCCAGGGGCAGAAAATGAGCAAAAGCAAGGGCAACGTCATCGATCCCCTGACCGTCATCGAAGAGTACGGCACCGATGCCTTCCGCTTCACCCTGGCCGCGTTTGCCGCCCAGGGCCGGGACATCAAACTTTCCGTGGAGCGCATCTCAGGCTACCGGAATTTTGCCAACAAGCTTTGGAACGCCAGCCGCTTCGTGCTCATGAACCTGGAGGATTTCGAGCCCACCCGTGAAATAAGCGAACTTTCGGATCTCTCTCTGGCGGATCAGTGGATTCTGACCCGCCTGGGCGAAGTTGCCGAGGAAGCAAACAAGGCCCTGGAAGAATACAAGTTCAATGAGGCAGCCGGTGCCCTTTACGCCTTTACCTGGCATCAGTTCTGCGATTGGCACATCGAACTGACCAAAGATGTTCTCTACGGCCAGGACGCCGTGGCCAAAGATCGGACCCAGACGGTGCTCTGCTTCGTACTTGAAAACCTCCTCCGGCTTCTCCATCCTTTTGTTCCTTTTATCACCGAGGAAATCTGGCAGGCCCTTCCGGGCAGCCGTCCCTGCGCCACCATCATGAAAGCGTCCTATCCGGACGGGGAAGGCATCCCCCGTTTTGAAGAGGGCGCTGCCAAGATGGAGCTGATCATGGAGATCATCAAGGGCATCCGTAATATCCGTGGTGAAATGAATGTTTCACCCAGCAAAAAGATTCCCGCTCTGCTCGATTGCCGGGATGCTGCGGCCGAAGGGATTGTCCGGGACGGGGAAACCTATGTGCGGACCCTGGCCCGCCTTGAAGAGCTGAAGATCGGAGTTGCCGTCGAGCGTCCGAAGCAGTCCGCTACCCAGGTGGCGGGCGAGGTGGAGATTCTTGTCCCTCTCGCAGGGCTCATCGATATCGAAGAGGAGGAGAAGCGTCTCAACAAGGAAATCAAAAAAATCGAAAAAGATGTCAATATGTTCGAGAAGAAACTGGCCAACAAGGATTTTGTAGCAAAGGCTCCGCCCGATGTTCTGGAGAAAAACCGTGCGAAACTCGCGGAGGCGCAGGACAAGCTGCAGGTGTTGCAGGCCAGCCTGGAGAAGATTCTGGCTTTGAAGTAAATAGATCGGCAACGAAAAGGGCGGTGATTGATTCACCGCCCTTTTCGTTTGATGTTTATTTTAGTCAGCGATTGTCGCCGTCCAGCAGTCCACCCAGGGCTCCCAGCACAGAGCCTTCCCCTTTTCGGTCACCCCCGCTGCGCGGTGCGGAGGCAATGATCCGGTCGGCCAGGCGGCTGAAGGGGAGGGATTGGAGCCAGACTTTTCCGGGCCCCTGAACGGTGGCAAGGAACAGGCCTTCCCCGCCGAAAAAAGCGGTTTTGATGCCGCCAACAAACTCGATGTCGTAGTTGACGCAGGGCTGCATGGCCACGAGGCAGCCGGTGTCAACGCGCATTTTCTCGCCCGGCCGCAGATCTTTTTCCACCATGGTGCCACCGGCATGGATGAAAGCCATGCCATCCCCCTGCAGACGCTGCAGGATGAAACCTTCGCCGCCGAAGAAGCCGACGCCGATCTTTTTCTGGAAAGCGATGCTGATGGAAACCCCTTTGGCGGCGCAGAGGAAGGAATCCTTCTGGCAGATCATGTCACCCCCCAAGGCAGCGAGGTCCATGGGCAGGATTTTTCCCGGGTAGGGAGCGCCGAAGGCAACCTGGCTTTTCTTTGCACCATGATTGGTAAAGGCAGTCATGAACAGGCTTTCACCGGTCAGGATGCGTTTCCCGGCGCCGAAAATCTTTCCCATGATGCCTTGGGATTGCTCGCTGCCATCCCCGAAGATAGACTCCATTTCAATATCGGAGTCCATATACATCATGGCACCGGCTTCCGCGACGGCCGTTTCCCCCGGGTCGAGTTCGATTTCCACGAACTGCATTTCGGAACCGAAAATCTGATAGTCAATTTCGTGCGCTCTCATTGCTTCCCCTTTCGTTAATGGGCTTCGCTCCAGTTTTTTCCAACACCAATGTCGACCCGTAAAGGCACATCCAGTTTGATGGCGTTCTCCATCTCCCGTTGTACCAGGGCACGAACCTCTCCTAACTCTGATTCCGGAACCTCGAACAACAGTTCGTCATGAACCTGGAGCACCATGCGGGTGGCAAGTTTTTTCTCCGATAAAATGCGGTCGATGCGGATCATGGCTACCTTGATGATATCCGCCGCGCTCCCCTGAATCGGGTAGTTGATAGCGTTGCGTTCGGCATTGCCGCGAACAATCCCGTTTTTACTGTCGATTTCCGGCAACGGGCAGCGACGGCCGAGGAGGGTGTAAAGGCATTTGTTTTTTTTGGCCTCTTCCAGGCGTGCTTCCATGAAGGTCCTGACTTTCGGATAGCGGGCAAAGTAGCGGTCGATATAGTCCTGGGCTTCTTTGCGGCCGATTTTCAGCTCCCGTGCCAGCCCAAAGGCGCTCATACCGTAAATGATACCGAAATTGATGGCTTTGGCATCCCGCCGCTGTTCCTTGGTGACAGCCGCAGGATCAAGGCCGAGGACCTCGCCGGCGGTGCGGCGGTGAATGTCCTCGCCCTGGGCAAAGCTCGTTTGCAGGGCCTCCTCTTGCGCCATGTGTGCCAATATCCGCAATTCGACCTGGGAATAGTCGGCCGAGAGGAGCAGGCTGCCCGGTTCGGGGATAAAGGCTTCGCGGATGCGCCGTCCTTCGGCAGTTCTGACGGGAATATTCTGGAGGTTGGGGCCGCTGGAAGAGAGGCGTCCGGTGACCGTCACCGTCTGGTTGAACGAGGTGTGGATGCGGCCCGTCTCCGGATTGACCAGTTGCGGCAAGGCATCCGTATAGGTTGATTTGAGTTTGGACATGGAGCGGTATTCAAGGATTTTCGAACAGATCTCATGTTCCTCGGCCAGACGCGTCAAAACCTCTACATCCGTGGACCAGCCGGTTTTGGTTTTTTTCCCCGTGGGAAGTTTGAGCTTATCAAAGAGCACCTCACCCAGCTGTTTGGGCGAACCGATATTGAATTCAATCCCGCTGAGCCCATGAATTTCCCCTGCGAGGTTTTCAAGTTGTGTCCCCATCTCGCCGCTGAAATTCTCCAGAAGTCGAGAATCGATTCTAATGCCAGTCCATTCCATGGCTGTCAGGACCGGCAGCAGAGGCATCTCCACCTCGGTAAACAAGTTTTCGACCTGGCTCTCTTTGAGTTTTGGGGCCAGGCGGTTTTTGAGGCGCAGGGTAATGTCGGCGTCCTCGGCGGCATATTCGGTGGCGCTGGGGATGTCGACCTGGGCAAAGTTTTTCTTTTTTTTCCCGTCAGCAGTCACCTCGCTGTAAGAGATCATCTTGTGTCCCAGGTATTCCAGGGCAAGGCGGTCGAGAGCGTGAGAGCGGGAAGCCGGATCGGTCAGGTAGGAAGCGATCATGGTATCAAAGGCGATACCGCGCAACTGAATTCCCGCTCGGCGCAGGACCTGGGCATCGTATTTGAGATTCTGGCCGATCTTGGCGACGTTGTCATCCTCAAGCAGGGGTTTGAGGGTTTGCAAAACTTCTTTCAGGTTCAATTGCCGGGGCATGCCTTCGTAATCGTGGCCTACGGGGATGTACCAGGCTTTTTCTTCCTCCGTGGCGAATGACAGGCCGACGAGATCGGCCTGGAGGGGGTCGAGGCTGGTGGTTTCGGTATCGAGGCAGATGGCCTTGGCCTTTTTCAGGGTGTTTAGAAGAGCGGAGAAATCCTCTTCAGTAAGGATGGCCTGATAATCCGCAGAGTTTTTCCCCACCGAGGTAGCGCCGGCCAGCAGGGTGTGAAACTCGAAACGTTTGAAAAGTCCCTGAAGGGTCTCATTGTCAGGCTCTTTAAGATTGAGATTTTCCTCTTCAATATCCACAGGAACGTCCCTGTCCAGGGTCACCAACCGGTGGCTGAGGCGTGCCTGGTCGGCAAAGTTTTCCAGGTTTTCACGGCGCTTGGTGCCTTTGACTTTGTCGATGTTGGCGAGCAGGTTCTCCAGGTCGCCGAACTCCTCGATCAGGGCTTTTGCCGTCTTTTCGCCGATACCCGGCACGCCGGGAACATTGTCCGAACTGTCCCCGGCCAGGGCCAGAACCTCAACCACCTTGTCCGGTCCGCCGCCAAAGCGCTCCGCCACCTCCGCCGGGCCGGAAATCCGGTTGCGCATGGTGTCGAGCAGGCGAACCTTTTCACTGACAATCTGCATGAGGTCCTTGTCGCCGGTCACGATGGTGATCTCCTCACCTTCTTTAGAAAAACGCTCGACCAGGGTGGCGATAATATCGTCGGCCTCAAACCCTTGTTTTTCCAGGAGCGGCAGGTTGAACCCCTGCACCACCTCTTTGATCAGCGGAATCTGGGGGACGAGGTCCTCCGGCATGGCCTGGCGGTTGGCCTTGTATTCCGGGTAGATGTCCTTGCGGAAGGTTGGCCCCTTGGCGTCGAAAACCACGGCCAGTCGGTCGGGTTTCTCCTCGCGGATGATTTTAAGCAGCATATTGACAAAGCCGTAAACCGCGTTGGTCGGAGTGCCGTCCTTGGTCGAAAGGTGGGGAATAGCGTAATAGGCGCGATAAATATAGGACGAGCCGTCGATCAGATAAGTCTTACGGGCGGGTGCGGGCATGTTGGGCCTTTCTTTAAAACAAGCCAGAGAAATGAATGTTTCAAAAGTTTAATTCAAATGGGGGCGGGTTGGAAGGGATTTTAGGGATTCTCTGGGAATGGAGGTGCTTTTGAGAAAAATCCGAGTTTTGTTTTATTTGACCTGTTTAAAAAATGGTTTGCCAGGAAATTTTACAACGTGCTGCTAACCATAGACTAAATCCTCAAAAATTTTAAAAACTGCAAGGCTCCACACCACGGAAGATGAGGTATCGCAAAAGCTCAGGAAGGTTTAGGCGGGCGGAGCCAGGCAAGAACAAAGGGATTAGAATAAACAAAAGTAGGTCAACAATTATAGAAGGTTCCGGGCCGCCCTTCCTTCTTTTCAACTTCTGTTTAATACAGCTGAAACATATGATAATTCAGGCGCAGCATGCGCTGGCGTATCAAAACCATGTCCGGATGATGTGGGGAAACAGCCCGAAGATATTCCGCGCAACGAAGACATTCATACCACAGTTGCGGATGGGAGCGCGTTCCGGTTCTCTCCTTTTCCTCAAGAATTCCATTTCAATTTCCGGCCGCCATTCCTTTCTCAGGGAGTTCCGGTGGGGGGGAGTTCCGGGGACATCCATGATAAGTAAAGTCAAGGGGAAAACGGAGATTTCCCTTAACCTCCCGGAGCTTTCCGGTGGTTTTT
>JAFGRU010000099.1 GCA_016934985.1 Deltaproteobacteria bacterium | reverse complement strand
CTTTTTCGATGGCCATATGTGCTCCTTAGTGGGTGGGGGTTGGTGTACCCCAAAATGGCCATTTACACAAACTTTTTTACACCCTCAAAAAAGCGTTCTTTTATCATGAGGGTGGAGTGGATCCAACCGGTTCAAAAATCAATTTTAACAAATCTACTTGGTTTTCCCTTTGCGTCAAGAAGCATAAAAATTTAACATTGGTTGGTTTTTGGAAAACCCGGCTTTATCTGAAAAGTCGGGCGGAGCTGAAATTTTTCCCAGCCATCGGGAAAGAACTCCTTACCCGGTTTATTTATGAGCCCTTTTACACCAATCATCAATTATACGTCATCTCAAGCCGTGCTCACAGAGAGGTGGTCCCTATGAAAGCGGAGCGTATTCCTTCCGCTTGGATCACAGTATTTCCTGGTTGTGGGCCATGGTTTTCTTGCGTTTTTTGCGGCACATGGACTTTTTCAGCGGGGATAGATGATCAATAAAGAGAATGCCGTCAAGATGATCGATTTCATGCTGGAAAGCAATAGCCAGCAGACCAGCGCAATCTAGAACAACCTCCTTGCCGTCCAGATCAAGATACTTCACCTTGATGCAGGCATTGCTCTCAACACGGGAATAATATTCGGGAACCGACAGGCATCCCTCCTCTTCATGGGCTTCACCATCTCGAAGAATGATTTCCGGGTTTACTGCCACAATAAGATTGCGGGGCCCATCCTGGGGCGAGATATCAATAATAATCAGGCGTCTGCTTTCCCCCACATGGGGGACAGCAGACCTGAATTCGGCCATATCCGGCTTAAATCGATAAGGGTCTGGTCTTTTCTCGTCTCCAGCGCCACGTTTTCCCTGAGCACCGGGGCGGGATAGGATCTGATGGGCAAAATAGCCATTGTATCATCCTATGTTTCGTGAATTTCAGCCTGTTTTTCTGGCGGCCGATTTTAATATGGTCTTTTATTTTTGATGATAAGTCGTCTCCTCCAATTGTATTAATGTTATATTTCCGCTTGACCAACATATGATCTTAGTAGTTTCTCCGCTTTGACTGTATCCCCGGCGGGTTGTCATTCCATCGGTTCGGGGTCGTCCTTTACGAACAATACAGAACATGGCAGTTTGCGCAGGACATCCTCGTTATCACGCCCAAAGAGAAAATGCTCCAAGCGCCATTCCGAATGAGATGCCAAAACTATGAAATCGATTTTTTTCTCTTCAACCACCTTAGTGACCTCGTCAATAAATTTCCCTTCCCGCAGAAAAACCTCGATTTTCAGATCATCCTTTTTGGCTTTTTCAATCATCCGATTGATTTCTTTTTTGGTATCCTCCTGCATTTTCTGGAACCCCTCGTGAACCATCTGGCTAGGAATTGGAAGATTCCAACCCTTCAACCCAAAGACATTGTGGAAGGTATGGAGAACGCAAAGTTCGGCATGGACTTGCTTAGCCAGAGAAATCCCATAATGCAAAGCTTTCCGGCACTCTTGGGTCGAGCGGGTGACAACCAGAATTTTATGAATGTTTTCCATTACAACCTCCTAAAAAAGGTTTTTGATTTCATATTATAACTATATAACGAAAACAGATTAATTCTTGGTAAAACTAACTGCTGCTTCACGAATGAAAAAGCTTCTGTAAACAATCGAGAAAGCGCTGGTGATGTTTTCCTGCTAATTTAAAGTGTTGATAAAGACATAGTTTGGCCCGGTCTTCAACCAGGAACCAAAACAGGCAATATACCCAGACAGCGCCAATCAGGGTCCAGGAAACCGGCTCCACAAAAACACCGAAACCGACGATGAGCGCAGCAGCAATCTGGGTCCCCAAAATAGCGAAGAAAAGGGCTTTGGCCGGGTATGGGGGATCCCAGAATGCTTTGCGGGAGCGTACGACGAATAAGGTCAGATGACCGGAAACGGCCAGTTTGAGATAAACCAGGGACTGAAGTTGTGCTTGGGTCAGATCAACAAAGTTTTCTGCCAGAATGAGCAAAAGAAAAGTTTCAAAGACTCCAATCAAGCCCAACACCGTGGCAACAGTCAAGACCTTGCGCATCTCCCAGCGAACCGGTTTCTGTTCAAGCCAGGCGTTGTCGTAAGCAATAGTCAGAATCGGCAGGTCATTGAGCAAAGCCAGCAGAATAATCATGATTGTGGAAATAGGATAGAAATTATAAACAATCATGGCCAGAACCACGAAGATCATTATGCGAATGGTTTCAGTAATCCGGTAAACAGCATAATTATTCATGCGCTCGAAGATTCGCCTCGCCTCTTCCACAGCATTGATAATAACCGACAATCCGGGGGCGGTAAGAACCAGACTTGCAGCTGCACGGGCGGCACTTGTAGCACCTGAAACCGCAATGCCGACCTCCGCCTGTTTTAAAGCCGGAGCATCATTAACCCCATCACCCGTCATGGCCACGAGATGTCCACGCTTCTGCAAGGCTCTGACAATGGCGTATTTGTGCTCCGGAAATACTTGCGCAAAACCCTCGCTTTTCTCGATCTTTGATTCGATCCCGCTATTGAGATGGTCGAAATCCTCCTGGCCCGCCAGGATCTCTTCAGCCACCTGGATATTGTTCTTCAGGCCCAACTGTCCGGCAATTTCCCTGGCAATGGCCAGGTTGTCTCCCGTTATCATCCTGACATCGATGCCGTGTTCCTGGGCCTGACGGATGGTTTTCGCGGAATCTTCCCGGGGCGGATCAAAAAGCGGCAGAATTCCCCGGAAAAGCCATTTCCGGCCACTTTCCCGATCCTGCCGTGCCACTCCCAGAGTCCGATAGCCCTTGCCGGCAAATTCGTCCACTGCTTTGCGAATGCTCTCTCTCTGCGCCTCATCGAGACTGCAAAGATTCATGATAACCTGGGGAGCCCCTTTGGAAACCTTGAAGGTTTCGTCACCCTTACGGATTTCAGCTTCCGTTCGCTTACTGACGGCATCAAAGGGTTGAAAATCAACCTGCTCATAATTTTTCAGGGAATCTCCATCGGTCAGGGCATTGATCACGGCCAGATCAATGGCATCCTGATTCTCTTCTTTGGAAGCCAGGGCCCCTTCCAGGATCAAGTCCTGGACCCCGGGAGCCTCCACCAGGACCGGTTCACCCAAAGTAAGTTTATTCTGGGTCAGGGTTCCGGTTTTGTCAGAACAGAGAATATCAATGCCGGCGACCTCTTCGATGGACTGCAGCTTGGTCAGGATCGCTTTCTTTTTCGACAAGGCTGTGGCACCAAGGGCCATGGTGACGGACAATACCGCCGGCATGGCCACCGGAATGGCGGCGACAACCAGGATGAGCACAAACTGAAAAACCGTCAGGAACGAATCCCCTCTGATAAGTTGCGCAACAACCAGCACGGCAGCCAGTCCCAGGCTCACAAAAATAAGGTAATCACTGATTTGGAGGATAGCTTTCTGAAAATGGGAAACGGACCCTGCTTTTTCCACCAGTTTGGCAGTCCGGGCAAACTTGGTCTGGTTGCCGGTTTCTGTCACCAGGGCAACCATCTCGCCCTGTTTAACTATGGTGCCGGAATAAGCGACCTCTCCTTCCTGCCTTTCCACCGGCAGGGATTCCCCGGTAAGCGCCGACTGATCGATACTCAGGTATCCTTTCTGGAATAATGTGACGTCCGCCGGGATGATGTCTCCTCCCCGCAGGCGGATTATGTCCCCCGGGACCAGATTGGCGGCAGGAACAGCTTTCCATTCACCGTTCCGCAAACAACGGGAGGATAATGCCAATTGACTTTTCAATGCCTCGACAGCATTGGCGGCCTGAAATTCCTGCCAGAATCCGACTGCCGCATTGAAAAGCAGCATAATGAGGATAATGATGAAATCGTCCCACTCCCCGAGGAAACCTGAAAGAATGCCTGCTATTTCAATCATCCAAGGGATCGGGCCCCAGAAATAGCCCAGAAACTTGAGTAGGAGGTTTTCTTTCTTTTCCTCCAGGGTGTTGGGACCATACTTTTCTAACCGCCTGGCGGCCTCCTCTTCAGACAAACCGTTGGAGTCGGCTTCAAGATCGCTAAAAATTTTTTCAGATACCTTGGTTGAGCTTTCTTCTTCTGAAGTCTGTTGCATTGTCAATTTAACCTCCTCAAAAAATAAACCAAGCTTCCAAATCCTGATCGTACGCGGTCAGTTCAAACAAGAGGATTCGCAAATTGAACAACTAAAAACTGCCATAACAATCATCCTCACCCACTAAAACGGAACCTGCGGGACTTGCTTTCTTGAGCTTTGCAGTCGCAAAATGACCATAAAAGTTTAGCTCCACCACAAGAAGTGTCAAAAAAAAAGGCCATTGCTACAAACAATGGCCCCCAAATAATTTGAAAAGCTTCCGTTGCAAAATTAAGAAGTTAGATTCTCTTCCAAGCAAACAAAAGCATAAGGGTCAACAAAAGGGGTACCAACAAAGAAAAGCAAAAGGGGTCAGGCTTGACAAACAGCAAAAGGGGTCAGGCTTGACAAACAGACTTATTAATTTATTGTTTTTT
>JAFGRU010000098.1 GCA_016934985.1 Deltaproteobacteria bacterium | reverse complement strand
TATAGCTTTCGCAGCATTGGCCCTGCCGACAAATATAGACCAGCGGAGAGTTCGCCAGGTAGGGAATCTCTCCGGAAACGACCTGCCTCAGAGATTCTGATATTCCGGGTAACGGAGAATCAACCTCAAAATGTGGAAAAGAACTGGTCGCTGACGATGGGAAGCCCTGCGGCAGGAGATTGAGGCCAAACTCCTTTGGCAAGGTCCAGTCCTCCTTGGTTTTCGGCTTCTGCACAGCGACGGTTATCCGGGCATTGCCAACCTCCAGGCTGAACCAGGAGGTTCCCGCAAGAGCGATCTCTCCCGAGGGCAACCAAAAAACAATGCACGCGTTGGGAGGCGAAAAAAGCGGTGAAGCAGACAAAAACATTCTCATGAGAGGTCTCCCGGCGACGATACTTTTCCCGTCTAATTCCTAATCTAAAAAACATAGCATATTCGTCTTTTTTTCAACGTTTCTAAGGACGTTTTTTCCAATCCTGGATGACATATGGATATTACGGTTCTATAATGAGGCAAATATCTGTTTTGGCCCCGGCATATCCTCACTCTCTTTGGTTGATGCAAAGGTTTCAATGGAACTGACCGCCAAACTCAAGCTTCTGGAAAAGATCATCGGCAGGGAAGAGAAAATCATGGTCTGTTTTTCCGGAGGTGTCGACTCCAGCCTGCTTCTCTTTCTCTGTGTAAAATATCTCGGCCCCGAAAATGTTGTGGCGCTGACTCTTCACTCCGAAGCCTCACCCCCGGGAGAGATTGATCATTGCCGCAGCTTTGCCCACCGCTTTGGAGTCGAGCACCTGGTCCTGGAATATGATATTCTCCAGATCGCCGAAGTGGCTTCAGGAGATGCGCGGCGCTGTTATTTCTGCAAAAAAGGCATTTGCCTCATGGCTCGGCAAGAGGCCGACAAAAGGAACATTGAAACCATTTACGAAGGCTCCAACTGCGACGATCTGAGCGATTACCGGCCGGGGTATGAAGCGATAAAGGAATATTCCCTCACCTCCCCCTTTCTCGAAGCCAAACTCAATAAACAGGATATCCGCGAGGCCAGCCGGACTTTTCACCTGCCGACCGCAGAACGCCCGGCCCTCGCCTGCCTGGTGACCCGCTTTCCCTATGGCACCCGGATCACCCATGAGGAGCTTCGACGGGTCAATGCCTGCGAAGCCTACCTCCTGGGCCTCGGGTTTCAGAATTTCCGCGTTCGCTGCCACGGCGAAACCGCTCGTCTGGAAGTAGCACCCGTTGACATCAACCGATTTTGCGATCCGGCCCTGCGCCAAAAGATTGTTGCCCATTTCAAAAAAGAAGGTTTTGCCTTTGTAGCCCTCGACCTGGAAGGCTACCGAACCGGAAGCCTTAATCGATCATTGAAAGGGTTGAAGAAAACATTATGAAAAACCAGAAACAGATTATTGAAGGAGGCAACATGCAGCGTGGAAGTGCCCTCATAGCAGTCTGTTTTACAGCCGGCCTGATTGGCGCCCTCTTCAGCAACGGCGCTCTCTGGCTTTCGGTAAAAAGTCAGCTGACCACCTATGCCGGCGTCGCCATCAGCCCCGACTTTGGCCTGCCTTGGCTCTATCCCCGCCTTCTTTTTGGCGGCCTCTGGGGCCTGGTCTACTATTTAACCGTGGGCGCCCGCAGAACCCGTCGGCGCTGGGTTCGTAAAGGGCTGTGGGTCAGTCTCCTGCCAACCGCTGTTCAGCTTCTGATCCTCTTTCCCTATTGCGAAGGCAAAGACCTTCTCGGCCTGAGCCTGGGCTCTCTGACACCAGCATTTATCTTTGCCCAGTATTTGATCTGGGGCTTTTTCACCGGCTTTTTCACCCGCCTGTTCTGGGGCAAGGAATGAACTGCCCCGGCACGGCCTTAGCCCGCTCTTTTATCTGCCTGGCCATATTCCTCATTCTGGCGGCACCGGTCCGGGCCGATCAACTTTCCGGCACGGTGACCTGGATTTACGACGGCGACACGATCCGGGTCACCAACGTCGGCAAGGTGCGGCTTCTCGGCATCGATGCCCCTGAAACGGAGGATTCGCCCAGAGATGCCTATTACATGAGACAGCGCGTCTCAAGAAAAACACTGCGCAAGGTTGCCGCCCAGGCAACAGACTTCAATATCAGTCACGCCAAAAAGAAAACCGTCAGGCTGGAAACGGCCGGAGAAAAACAAAAGGACGATTACGGAAGGCTTCTCGCCCTGGTTTATCTCCCGGACGGGCGTCTCCTTAACCGCCTGCTGGTGGAAAACGGCCTGGCCGCGGTCTACCGGCGATTCGACTTCAACCTCAAAAAAGACTTCCTGATTGCGGAAAAAAAAGCTCGAAAAAGAGGCAAAGGCTTGTGGAAAAAATAAGAGTTTTCAAGATACCTTGAAGTGCGGCTCCGTATCACTTTTTCAGATGATCACGGACATAATTCAAAGTGCCGCCGGCCAACAGGTTGAGACGCTCCCGATCAGACACCTCCAGGGAGGTCATGATGGTTTTGCCCTCCACCTGAACAGGAATCTGGGTTTCACCGTTTCTGAGCATGGCCTTGATTTCGTCTATCCTGATCCGCACTCCAGGGCGCAGCAGTTGGTAATCCTCGGGATTGACGAGCGTTAGAGGCAGTATCCCGAAATTGCAGAGATTGGCCTTATGAATGCGGGCAAAGCTTTTGACGATTTTCGCCCTCACGCCAAGATAACGCGGCGCCAAGGCTGCGTGCTCACGGCTGGACCCCTGACCGTAATTTTCACCGCCGGCCACAAACACCGACGCACGATCTTCACATTTGGCAAAAAATTCGGGGTCCAGCTGGTAAAAGACATAGCGGCTGATGGCCTCGATGTTGGAACGTAGAGGCAGGACCTTGTTGCCTGCCGGCATGATGGTATCCGTAGAAATGTTGTCGCCGACCCGGAGAATAACCTCACCGGAAAGAGTCTCCGGCATGGCCGCGAAGGTCGGAAAAGGTTTGATATTCGGGCCCCGGATAATGTCCGTTTGACTCAGCTCTTCAGAGGGAAATACGATGGAGGAATCATCCACCACAAAGGCCTCAGGCTCCCTGATACGGGGATAAGCCATCTGAGAGGAAAACTCGCGCGGGTCGGTGATTTCTCCTGTCAGCGCCGAAACTGTCGCCGTTTCCGGGGAACAGAGATAAACCTGGTCGTCCCTGGTGCCGCTACGGCCGGGAAAGTTGCGCGGCATGGTCCGCAAACTGACCTGGCCGGTGCCAGGGGCCTGTCCCATGCCTATGCAGCCGAGACAGCCCGGCTGGTGAATCTGGGCGCCTGCCCGCAGGAGCTTGAGAATACCGCCCTCCTGAGCCACGTTTTCAAGGATCTGACGGCTGCCGGGATTGATGTGAAAAGCAACGCCATCCCCGATATGGCGTCCAGCAATGATTTCAGCAACAGCCATCAGATCCCGGTAGGATGAGTTGGCGCTGCTGCCGATAATGACCTGGTCCACCTTGACGCCCCGAACCTCGTGAACCGGAACGACGTTTCCTGGCGAGGAAGGACAGGCGATAAGGGGCTCGACGCCGGACAGATCAATCTCCGCATACTCGTCGTATTCGGCCCCCGGATCAGCCTCAAGGGGAATCCAGTCCTCTTCCCGCCCCTCGCACCTTAGATAAAGGCGGGTTACTTCGTCCGAAGGGAAAACCGAAGAGGTCGCACCAAGCTCGGTCCCCATGTTGCCGATAGATCGGCGCCCGGCCACGGACAAGGTTTTTACGCCGGGACCGTAGTATTCGACAACCTTGCCGACGCAGCCTTTGACGTCGTAGCGGCGCAGCATTTCCAGAATGACGTCCTTGGCGCTGACCCACGGGGAAAGTTCGCCCGTCAGTTTTACCCCCAGAACTTTGGGACAGCGAAGATGATAAGGATATCCGGCCATGGCCAGAGCTACATCCAACCCTCCGGCTCCCATGGCCAGCATGGAAATCCCCGCCGCTCCCGGGGTGTGGCTGTCAGCACCAAGCAGGGTCAGTCCCGGTTTTCCGAAGCGCTCCGAATGAACCTGATGGGAAACCCCATTGCCCGGCCGGCTGAAATGTATCCCGAAACGGGCGCAGGCCGTCTGCAAAAAACGATGGTCATCGGCGTTCTTGTGATCGGTCTGCAAAAGATTGTGATCGACATACTGGGCTGCGAAATCAGCTCGGACCCTGTCCAGGCCGAGAGCTTCGAATTCCAGCATGGCCATGGTGCCGGTGGCGTCCTGAAGAAGGGTCTGATCGATGCGAATAGCGATCTCCCGGCCGGGAACCATCTCACCTTCGATAAGATGATTCTGGAGAATCTTCCGGGTCAGATTCATTGCCATGCCAACTCCTTTGTAACCAACATTGAACTCTTGCCGCCCCTGAAAAAGACATCTGCCGAAAAGGCTAACTGCGGCCCACCTTTTAATCCTGATATTCTCTGTTAATTGTAGCAGAAAAGCATGAAGTTAGCCGGGGGCCAGGAAAAAGGAGACACAAATCCGCAAGTTGAAGGTTCAGATCCAATGTTTGCCAACCAGGGGAATCGCCTTCCCGGGCCGGAACATTTATCGGCGGGACGATACCAAAGCAGAATCACATCCGGAAACCATGGCAGAGAAGGTGCGTATCTGAGAGTGTGCGGCGAACCACAACCTTTTGCGAACGTATGGAAAAATAAAACGCGGCCATCAACTGCCCACGGAAAGAGCGCACGATTTCAGGTTTTGACCTCAGCAATCGGCACCAATCGACTGATAATACTGAAAGGTTTTTCTATCCTGGAGGGCTTGTCTGATGAAATCAGGAGCATCTGCCTGGGGAAGGGGTCTGGAGTAAAAATACCCCTGGTGAACCGTACAGCCAAGGTCCTTGAGAAGCCGGCTTTGCCCGGCGGTTTCGACCCCCTCGGCAATAACGGTCATATCAAAAGTCTTCGCCAAATCGATCATGGCCCTGACCAGCTCATAAGATTTGCCATCGCTTTCCATCTTCTGAATGAAGCTCATGTCGATCTTCATAGTATCGGCTGAAAAACGCCGCAGATAGTCAAGGGATGAATATCCGGTCCCAAAGTCGTCAATACTGATCTGAACTCCCAGGCTGCGAAGGGCTTCAAGTTTGGCAACGGTTTCCCGCGCATTCTCCATCAGCGCCGTCTCGGTGACCTCCAATTTCAAAAAACATGGCGGCATGCCGGTTCGCTCAAGAATATTCTGCAAGCGTTTAAAAAAGCCCTGCTGAGCAAACTGTTTACCTGAAACATTTACTGAAAGAATGAGCCCCTCTTCAGTAAACCCGGCGCTCTGCCAGAAACGGCAGGCCTGCTCAAGAGCGTACTCGCCAAGGAAAGAAATTTGGTCGTTCTCTTCGGCGATAGGGATAAATTCCGCCGGACTTATAGCCCCATGCTGACCGCTTTCCCAGCGCAGCAACGCTTCCATGCCGTAAAATTTCCCTTGTCCAATATCTATGACCGGCTGAAATTCCAGAAAAAATTCATTGGATAACATACCCTGGGGAATTGCCTTGCCAAGAAACAGTTCACGCAAAAAGTTCTGGTGAATCCGCGCGTCATACATGACGATAGAGGAATCCTTAGCTTTCTTGGCCCGCATATGTGCAATGGCGGCCTGGCTTAGAATCTTGTCGACACACTCCTCCGGTTCACTGCAAAATGCCAGGCCGAAAGCGAACTCGACATCCACCTCTTCCCGGTCCAAACGATAGGGGCGACAGACCACATCGTGCACACGGCGGGCAAAAGCCATAGCCTCTCTGGGCCGGCGGGAACGGAAAAGGAGAGCAAACTGGTCTCCGCCAACCCGATGGGCAGTGGCCTCGTAATCGGTCATCCGGGTGAGCCGCTCTGCGACAAAAGTCAACAGTTCATCTCCCCAACGATGCCCATAAGCATGGTTTATATTGGAGAAGCGACAGATATCGAAATAGAGAAGCGCCATGCCCCCGAGGTGATTGCGGACCAGCATATCGTAAATTCTTTTGATGCACTGGCGGCGATTGCCCAACTGGGTCAGGGAATCATGGTTCACTTCATATTCAAGCCGGGTATGGGCCTTTTTCCTGTCGGTAATATCCTGGCAAAAGCCCTCGAAAACCCTCATCCCGTTGTCATCTTCGGTCCGACGCAATGAAAGAGAAATCCATCCCAACCCACCATCGGCATGTTTGACTTGCAGTTCGTGGTCGACCACGCTGCCGGCCTTCTCCAGCTCTTCAACAATTCGCAAGCGATCATGAGGGTTCACATAAATATCCATGTGTATATCCTGAACCCTTTCCATCATCTCTTCGGTGGAACCATAGCCAAAGATATCGGCCATTTTCTGGTTGAGATGCAAATAACGCCCATCCAAAGTACTGGTGAATATACCCACCGGGGCATTATCAATTAGCGCCCGGACCTTTCCTTCACTCTGCGACAACTGGCCGGTGCGCTCCCGCAGTTTTTTCCTCAACCACAGACTGTTCAGAGATACGATGGCGACGGCGACAACCCCGGCCAAAAGTGCAATTTGCAAAATATTCAGGGTTTTTCGGACGGTCGGCGAGATATATCGGAGCCCGACCCATTTTTCGGTTATGGCCTGGAGTTCTTCGGCGGGGATGCCTTCCAGCGTTTTGGATAGGATGGAAAAAAGGACAGGATATTTTTTACTGACACTGAAGCTGAGTGAGAAACTGACTCCCATGTTACCGGCAACGTGAAGATTGGTAAGAGTCTCATGCTCGATATAGTAGGAAGCCGCGGCAAGGCTTAGAACCATGGCATCCGCTTCGCCGAAGGAAACCTTGCGCAGGCCCTCGGGAAAACCCTTGACTTCCACGATGTCGAAAAAGTCCGAATATTTCTCGCGCAGAACCTCTTCAACGACAAAATCGTCGACCACCACCACCTTTTTATGACCAAAATCCTCAAGGGTTTTGCCCTCGCCGTGCTTCCGGTTGGTTACGATCACCATGGGAATCTCGACATAGGGGGCAGTAAAAAAGGCAAAATCCTCCCTTTTTTCTGTGCGTGTGGCGGCAGCCGAAATAACAGGCGCCCCTCCCTTCAACAGGTTGAGAATGCGCGGCCAGTCATCAGCCTGTTTGCGGAAATGAACCCCCAACCGACGTTCAAGCAGGGCGACCATATCAGCGGCCAGGCCGGTATATTCACCCTCTTGGGATAGAAACTCAACCGGTGGAAACTTGCGGTCAAAATGGAGCACGATATCGCCGGCATGCTCTTCCAGCCAAAGCCTTTCGGTCTCCGTCAGGGCAGCAGCCAGGGCATTGCCGGCCAAAGCAAAAATAAAAAAGGCGACCAGCGTGAAAAGAACTATCTTTCCATTTTGTGTCACCCGCATTCTCCTCTCCCAGGAAGATGGCCACCACTTGCCTTGCCAGGTAATGGCCTCACAGCACTCAGCCGGAACCCGGAGACCCTTCCTTGGCTGCCGCAATTATTCTGTGGAACAATTATGAAGAACCTAAGAAACAGTTCTCGAATATTAATATTTCTTATTTATAAAGGCTACTTGTTTTTCGCGAAAGATGGTCGAGTATTTTCATAGCCAGATTTTCCCCGTCTAAAGCGCGGGGAAAAACAGTTCCAGGAGCCTGTCGGGCCTTGAGCCTCGTAACGCGAAAAAGGAAAATCGGGGAAAGATTTTCCTTTTTTTGCCGTAGATTCATTCCTAAGTCCGGCATTTACTCGGTTTTGGGAGACGGACTTTTTTTGCGCACCGCGGGTCTGCGTTTACGGGAGCGCCGAGGTTTCTCCGGACCCGCTGCTTTTGCCGGGGGAGGCGTCTTTTTGTGGGGGACGCTGCGTTTGTAATCCCAGAAAAAGTCGTCGTCCTCGGGGAAAAATGTCGGTATCTTGTGGCCGACATAATCCTCGATGTCCTCCAGATATAGAACCATGGCTTCATCGGCCAGGCTGATGGCCTTGCCCACAGCTCCGGCCCGTGCAGTGCGGCCTATGCGATGAACATAACTTTCCCCATCCTGGGGCAGATCGTAATTAACCACATGGGTTACCCCTTCAATATGGATACCCCGCGAGGCAACATCAGTCGCCACCAGAAAGGTCAAACGCCCCTCCTTGAAATCCTGGAGAATCCGCATCCGTTTGTGCTGGGGAATGTCCCCGGAAATGACTGCGGCACGCAGGTCGTTGGCTTTGAAACGGCGGGTCAGCAATTCCGCCTCTTTTTTGGTATTAGCGAAAACCAGAACCCTTTCCGCCCGCAGCTCTTTTTTGAGAAGGCCCAAAAGCAAAGGGAATTTTTCCCCCCTTCCGACATGGTAGAGAACCTCCTCGACTCTCTCGGCGGTGACCTGCTCCGGTTGGATCTGAACCTTTTCCGGCAGGTTCATGAATTCGTAAGCCAGTTCCATGACCCGGGTGGAAAGGGTTGCGGAAAAAAGCATGGTCTGGCGTTTTTCAAAAGGTGGAAGCTGGCGCAGGATACGTCGCAAGTCCTTGATAAAACCCATATCAAACATGCGGTCGGCTTCGTCAATGACCAGGGAATGGACCCCGCGGAAGGAAAAAACCTGCTGAGACGCGTAATCGATAAGGCGCCCCGGAGTGGCGACGATAACGTCGACCCCCTTTTTCAGATCCTGCCGCTGTTGATGATAATCCATGCCGCCGAAAATGGTCTGGACCCGAATAGGGCAGAAGGCCCCCAACCCCTTGGCATCCTCACCTATCTGAACCACCAACTCGCGGGTAGGGGCAAGGATCAGCGCCCGAGGATTCTTCCTGTCTTTCTCCTCGTCGGCAAGCAGGTGGGTGAAAAGCGAAATGAGAAAAGCAGCGGTTTTGCCTGTCCCCGTCTGGGCCTGGACGGCGACATCCTTCCCGTCAAGGACCAAGGGAATGGTTTTTTCCTGAACAGGGGTCAGGTCTATAAAGCCTACTTTTTCAATTCCTTTTAAAACCGCCGGGGGGATATGCAACTCGGAGAATTTCATGAAATCCTTTCAGCGGTAAAAACGATCGGCCATGTCATCCATGGGGCATGGCAACCTCAAATTGGATAAAAAACTCAAACGCCTCCAAACCGAGCCCCCTTGAAATAAGGAAGGAGCATGCCTCTCTTTAAAAACTGATCCGGAACAGCGTCTTATGGCATTTCGGGCAAGGAGGGATACGTTTCGCTGCGTCGAAATTCATTTCCGCCCCGCATTCCTTACAGGTCAGGACCCCGGGTCCAGCCACCTCTCCCGTCTTGAACTCAATGCTTTTCTCGGACTTTTCCGCGGCCTCTTCCAGCTTGTCCGCCACGTTCCTCATACTGCGCGCGAAAGTACTTCGCAGGTTCACTGACAACTTTTTGGGGTTAATGCCTTTTTTGATGTTTTCACCGGTCTTGCGAAGGTTTTCAGAATGGGTGGCAAAATCCCGCCGCAAAAAAGATCTCAGCTTTTCGGCCTGGGATCGGGAAACATCCCCCGTACCGACAATTTCTTCCCTGGCTATTTTCAAAACTTTGTCCAGAGTTTCCTTGCTTGTCGCCAGAAAATCGGCTGTTCGCGAGGAAAGTTTTTCGTTCCAATCAGTTCTTTGTTCCTCCGGCTTTCTCTCTTCACTTTCGCTCATGGTTCCCCTCCATTAATCAGTTTTCCAATTGAAATGAATGAAAAAACCCTTTGGTCCTGCCTTTTTTATACTTGAAATAGCCTAAACAAGCAATGGGATTGAAAATTTTATTCATTAATCAGGCGCGCACCACCATAAAAAAGACCGAAAACCCGATACTGCGTTGAGGCAGTTTCGCTTAAACAATGAGTGGTGCCAGAACCCGTGGGGAAATAGGGGAACTGATTAACTTGCCTCCCGAAAGGATGGCATCATTGAAAAGCACCCCGGCGGGAAAACATTTTGGTAACCTTTAAAATGCAGTTGTTTGTCCCTTGGCAAGGAGGACCCAGGGCGGCTGCCGCAGGAATGGGAGACGGTATGCAACCGCCGGCAAAGTGAAAATTTATTCTTTTCCACTTGGTAATGGAGAAAGCCATGTCAATTAATCGAAGTACCCATTCGTGACCGGTTTTTTCTGTCTAAGGCCGTCCATGGTGCCTCCTGCGGGGATGCCTTCCAAGGGATCTTTCCATCGCCGGCACATCAAGCCGATTTCCCGGCGATCTCTCCATAAATCCGCCCCGCCAGGGGGCAAGTCAATTTAAAGCCACTGCCGTGCCCTCTTGCCGGACCGCTCTCCAGGGCACCGTTTTCTTTTCCCTGCCTTGCCCATAAAGGGCCGTTCCTTCAATTATGTCTCCTTTCACCCGACCCTCGAAGGTTACCGGAGCAGACCTGCCGTCGATTTGCAGTTCGCTGTTGATACGCACCCAATCTCCCCGCAGGGAGATCTCTGCCGGCCGTTCCTTGTCTCCCCCGAATAATGTCCCCCGGGCCATCTGGAAACGCTGGCCGATGTTCAGGGACAGGGACGAGGCCCCCTCGGGACTTCCCCAACGCCAGGTACCGTTGATGTTTGCGGGAATGATCCAAAGGTAGACAAATGAACGCTTGGAATGGTCATAATCAACAAACAATTCCCAATAGGCTGCGCTCAGGCGGGTTTCATCGGGAACCCAGTCTTTCATGTCAAATGAATGGGAGACTACCCGGGTCCCCGGCCGCAGGTCGCTCAACAGCTTCGGCCGCAGGCGGATATTTAATTCCGGAAGCAGATAGAGGGTGACCACCGTAGCGGCCCCGATGTCAGACTTAAAAAGGTCGTTCTCAACAAACTCAACCCGGTCGGCGACATTGGCCCAGGATGCTTTCCTGCGGCTCATCTGGACCAGCCTGGGGTCGATTTCGATGCCGACACCCCGGGTTGCCCAGCGCTGGGCAGCGGTAATGACAATACGGCCGTCGCCGCTGCCGAGGTCATAGAGGACATCTCGCTCGTTGACTCCAGCCATTTGGAGCATTTCATCGACCACCTCCATGGGGGTCGGTACGTAAGGCACATCCGGTTTGATTATTTTGGTCTGGCCGCCCATCAGCCAGATAAATACCAGCCCAGCCAGGGACAATAAAATTAACGAAGACAATATTCTTTTCATAACCCGTTTCCTCCTTTCCGAAGGACTGCTTCCGGAAGCAGCTTTTATAACCCACAGCAGAGGGACTCCCGCACCCAGAACCGCCACCCCGAAAAGAGCCCCCTTGCCTGTGTAAAGGAAGCTCGAAATCAGCATATAAACGCAAACGGAACAAAAGAACAGGGGCATGAGTGGGTAGAGAGGAACGCGAAAAGGCCTCGAAATCTGTGGATCTTTATGTCGTAAAACGAAAATGGAAACCCCGATCAGCAGCACGAAAAACCAGAAAACCGGGGCGGTGTACTCAATCATGGTCTCAAAGCCGTTGCGGGAACCGCTCCCCAAAACAACCAGGGACAATGCCATAAGCCCCTGAACAAGCAGGGCATTGACCGGCGTTCCCCGGCCCTGATTCCAGCGACCGAGAAAGCGAAGGTGGAAGAAATCCTGCCCCAGGGCGAAACTGCTGCGGGCACCGGTCATCATTGTCGCGTTCATGGTGCTGACTGCCGCGACAATAATGAGAAAACTGACGAAGCGGGCTCCGTTTTCGCCGTAAGAAAGGCGCATCAGGTCGGCAGCCACCGCCTGCGAACCGGCAACCCCCTGCAGTCCGAGGCTTTGAAGCATGACATAATTCACCGCCAGGTAAATCAAGGTAATAGTGACGATGCTCGCGAGAAGAACCCTGGACATGTTGCGGGGAGCGTTCCGAACTTCCGCTGAAAGATAAGCAGCCTCATTCCAGCCGCCGAAAGTCAGCAAAACAAATATCATCGCCTGCCCCAGGCTGCTGAAGCCGGTGGCGGAAGGAACCATCAGCTTCCCCTCCGGTGGGGTGGAAAAGCCATACACCATACCAACGGCAACGACAAAAAACAGGCCGAGGCCCAAAGCGGCAATGAGACCGCGTTGAGCCCTTTTGCCCGGCAGAATGCCGATGGCGTTGACAGCGGTTAAAAAAACAATGATGAAAGCGGCATACTGGGCTGAAGAATAGGGACCGAGACTGAATATCCCGGAAGAGTAATCCCCGATCATAAAGGCCAGCATGGCAATAGAGCCGGTCTGTATGACCGTGATGCGCGCCCAGGCAAACAGGAAACCAGGCATGCTGCCAAAGGCCCGATTGATGTAATGGTATTCGCCGCCGGAATGAGGGTAGGCGGAAGTCAGCTCCGCATAGCAAAGTGCCCCGATAAGGGTGACAACGCCGCCGGCAAGCCAGAAAGAAAGCGCCTGAATCACGCTTCCGGAGTTGGCGGCAACCAGGGAGGGTGTTCTGAAAATTCCCGCACCAATGACGACGCCGATAATAATAAACACAGCATCGGCAATAGAGAGAGTCTTGCCCGGGGACTCATCAAAGTCCGCCATATGACTTATTCTTTCGATCAGTAATGGGTCTCAGCAGCTCGCAATCCAGCCGCACCTGACCAAAATTTTTCGCTCATCTAAATTGGTTGACAATTTTCCCTGCGCAGCGGGGATGGGCTTAGGCAAAAGTTCCGGGAAGAAAAATATGCAAGCGACCGGAAACCAATACCAGGTGGGGTAGTTCGGCATGAGGCGAAAGCCCCACACCTGGAAATGAAAAACAGACCGAAAAGATCAAGCCAAGCTTAATAGTCCGCTTTTGAAGGGTCATTTTTTCACAAAAACAACCTTCGGCAGCAATTTAAAAACAACCCTGTTAATGAATAAATCTAACCCTGAAATGTGCTCTTGTCAAAGGCAAAAATGTCATCTGTAAATAATTTTCAAATGATTGAAAAAAAAGGATTTTTTACGTTCCGGAGGAGAGAAAAAAAGAACCTTTTCAAGGCAGGGAAATTTAAAAATAGAGCCGCTTCATGCCAAACGGTCCACATTCAGACAACATAATTTTTTTACCCAATAAAAACCTGAATGGAATTAGGATTTCTTCTTAAAGGAGGGCTTGCCAGGGAAACGCCTTCAAGGAAAAACAACTTAAAGATCGGAGCCATATACTTCCGTTTCTGCGGGAAAAATCTTTAATGTTGCCAAAGAATTAAGAAGACGAGTGGCGTTCCGTACCCCAGGGGATTTATGAATTTTACTGTGAACCATCCAAAATCTGGCGGACTTTGACGGCCAGAGCCCCTTTTGAAAACGGATTTTGAATAAAATTGGCCCCTGGCCAAAGGGCTCCATGGTGGGCGAGGACACTCCCCGTGTAGCCGGACATGAACAGATGTCTGACGGTGGGCTTGAGGGCCAAAACCCTATCCGCCAGATCCCGGCCATTCATCTCAGGCATGACCACGTCACTGATGAGCTCAAACTTAGTTTTTTTTGCCCTTTTTGACGCGGAATCCTGATTTTTCCAGGGCTGCGGCCAAGTTGGATTGCGGCCGGGCCGCCTTTTTCTCCGCTTGTTTTTTAATGGCCTGGTGGTCCTGTTTCGGTGGTTTTTCCGATTTTTCGAGCCCCCCGCTGCGCATGGTCAGGGCGATGCGTTTTCGCTCCACGTCGACGGACAAAACCCTAACCTGGACCGGCTGGCCGACCTTGACCACCTGATTCGGGTCCCTGACAAAACGGTCTGCCAACTGGCTGACATGCACCAGGCCGTCCTGATGAACGCCGATATCGACAAAGGCCCCGAATGCGGCGACATTGGTGACGATGCCGTTGAGGGTCATGCCCTCCTTGAGATCGGTAATTTCCGTGACCCCCTCGCGGAAGGCGGTGGCGACAAAGGTCTCGCGGGGGTCGCGGCCGGGCTTTTTCAACTCGCCAATGATATCGCGCAGGGTCGGCAGGCCGACATCCTCACCGACATAGCGATCCAGCTTGATTTTATCGAGAAGCGCAGGGTCCGCTATCAGGTCGGACAAGGAGACACCGAGGTCCCTGGCCATCTGCCCAACCAGGGCATAGCGTTCCGGATGGACGGCGGTATTGTCAAGGGGCTCCACGCCATCGCGAATGCGCAGAAACCCGGCGGCCTGCTCGTAGGCTTTTTTGCCGAAACGCGGCACTTTGAGAAGCTGGTCGCGCCGGGGAAAAGCGCCCTCGTGGTCACGGCGGGCGACAATGGCCTTGGCCAGAGCCTCGCCAATTCCTGAAACGAAGCTCAGGAGCGCCCAACTGGCGGTGTTGAGATCCACGCCAACAAAGTTGACGCACGATTCCACCACCTCGTCGAGGGCTTTTTTCAACGCTGGCTGACTGACATCGTGCTGGTACTGGCCGACGCCGATGCTCTTGGGGTCGACCTTGACCAGTTCGGCCAGAGGGTCCTGCAAACGCCGGGCGATGGAAATAGCGCCGCGCACGGTGAGATCGAGATCGGGGAACTCCTCGCGGGCGATATCCGAAGCCGAGTAAACGCTGGCGCCGGCTTCGCTGACGATGACCACCGGCAGCTTCAAATCCGCCTCTTTCAGGCACTGCCGGGCAAACTGGTCCATCTCCCGGCTGGCCGTGCCGTTGCCGATGGCGACCATCTCCATTCCGTGGGTCCCGATGAGACGCAAAAATTCGCGTTTGGCTGCTTCAACCTTGGCGTCGCCGCCGACATGAGGGTAGATGGTGACATGTTCGAGAAAGCGCCCGGTCGCATCCACAGCCGCCAGCTTGGAGCCGGTGCGCAGACCGGGATCGACGCCCAGGACCTTGCGGCTGCCGGCCGGAGCGGCGAGAAGCAGATGGCCCAGGTTTTCAGCAAAAACCCGGATGGCCTCTTCATCGGCAGCATTTTTCGCCTTCAGACGCAGTTCAACCTCGATGGAGGGGGCCAGCAGACGCTGATAGGCATCGGCAATAATCTCGGTAAGAAGATCGGCAAAACGACGGTCCGCCGGGATAAAAAGTTTTCTCAGGCCGCTGAGAATGGTCTCCTCCGGCGCTTCGATGCGCAGCTTGAGGATTTCTTCTTTCTCGCCCCGGCGCATGGCCAGCATGCGGTGGGAAGGGACCTGGCGGATCGGTTCCTTGAAATCGTAGTACATTTCAAACTTGCTGACCGTCGTTTCCTTGCCCTTGAGCGGCTGCGAACAGAACAGCCCCTCCTGCCAGGTCAGCTCCCGCACCATAGCGCGCGCCTCGGCCTGCTCGGCAAACTGCTCGGCGAGGATGTAGCCGGCCCCGGTCAGAGCGTCTTCCGGGGTTGCAACCTCCAACTCGGGATTGACAAAAGGCTCCGCCAGCTTCAGGGCCGCTTCTCCCTCGCCTGTTGCCGCCAAAAGCTGTTCGGCCAACGGCTCCAGGCCTCGCTCCCGGGCAATGGATGCCTTAGTGCGGCGCTTGGGCTTGAACGGCAGATAAAGGTCTTCCAACTCGTTTTTCTGCCGCGCAACCTCAATCTTCGACCGCAGCTCGGGGGTCAGCTTGCCCTGCTCCTCAATAGACTTGAGGATCGTCCGGCGGCGCTCGTTCAGCTCCTTGTGATACTCGAGGCGCTCCTGCAGCAGACGGATCTGCACCTCATCGAGTTCCCCCGTCGCCTCCTTCCGGTAACGGGCAATAAATGGAACTGTCGCCCCCTCTTCCAGCAGGGCCACGGTCTGTTCGACCTGACCGCTTTTCAGACCGGTCTCATCGACCAGAATCTGGATGGCCGCATCTCTTTCCATTTCGGTTTCAGACATTGCTGCTCAATCCTTACACGAATTTTCATACCGTTGAAAAACAAGGAACAGAACCAAATTCTGTTCATAAGTTGTTGAAAATACAAAACCAGGCCTGTTTTTTCAACATTACTTTGTTATCATTATAATAAACACCCTTCTTTTTCCCATCCTCATAAGTGCCGGGACAACACCAGCACAGCGAAGAGAATAAGCATGACAAAAAAGATGATAATACTAATCCTCTCTGCTGTCCTGTTTTTCTCCGCATTTCGGCCAGACGCAATGGCCAGGGACCTGATCGCCACCGTGGGAATAATTCCGCCTCATTCAATGAAAGGAGAGGATGGCCAACCTCAAGGCGGATTCGTTGAAATCGTTCAAGCCATTGATGCTGTTTTCACAGAAGGGAAAATATCCATTAGGCTATACCCTGTTGCCAGAGCATCAAACACCGTGAAAACCGGAAAAGCTGATTTTTGCCTGCCTGCCATACCTCACCCATATATACCATTGGATAATCAGCCTGTATCTTTTGCCTCCGAACCGATTACCAAGGTCTCCTTTGTTCTTTACACCCGGGCAGACCAACCACCGCTCCCCCTGGAGCTACTGGGTCAGTATCGCATCGATGTTATTCGCGGTACTGATATTTTCCCTTTTCACGTCTGGGGCGTCAATGATACCGAACAGGGCATCTTAAAAGTGCTGGCCGGAAGATCCGATGGGTTCATTTCGGAGCAAGACGCCGCAGACGATTACATCCGAAAAAACCAACTCAAAAATATTCGAAGAGCCCTGTATCATAAATTGAATTCGTCAGTCCTCATTCCCAAAGGGCCAAAAGGGAAGGAAATCGACCGCATTATTTCGAGCGCATTGCGCAAACTGAAAGCAAGCGGGGAACTCCAAAAGATCACCGATAAGATTCACCGTCCTTATTCTGACTGGCAGCCATATAAGAGGAACTGGTAAAGCTGAAGCCAGAAGCTGCCCTGTAATCAAAAGTTAAAAATCGTCACCCAACAAATCAATTTTTATGGAAGTAAAAAAGGGACCGAATTAAATTCCGTCCCTTTTCACCTGAAAGTACATTTTATTGCAAGCTCATAGCGCATCAGCCGCCTTTCACACCCTTGGCGATGCGGTCACCAATTTCCTTGTCAATGTTGCGCCAGTATTCCAGAACCCGCTCCAGAACCGGCTCGGACACGCCGCCTTTCAGGCTGCCAACGACATTGGATACCAGCCGGTCACGCTGGGCATCGTTCATAACCTGGCGCACAAGGGTGCCGGGCTGACCAAAGTCATCGTCATCCTTGCGCAGGGTATAAGCCGCACGAACGAAATCACCGCTGGCACTCCAGATGGCCTGCTCGGGATAACGCCCCGGGTCGGCTTTGGGGCCGCCCTTGGAGTTCGGCGCGTACACCGGGTCGGAGACGTTGTCGATCCGCATCGCACCGCCCTTGCTGTAGCCGGTAACCGGGCACCTGGGCCTGTTGACCGGGATCTGCTTGTAGTTGACACCCAGACGCGCCCGGTGGGCGTCGGCGTAGGAAACCAGGCGGGCGAGCAGCATTTTGTCGGGGCTCGGACCGATCCCGGGCACAAGGTTGTTCGGCTCAAACGCCGCCTGCTCAATCTCGGTGTGAAAATCACTCGGATTACGGTTCAGGGTGAGCCGACCCACTTCGTGCAGCGGATAGTCGCCGTGGGGCCAGACCTTTGTCAGGTCAAACGGGTTGAAGCGGTAGGTCTCGGCCTCGGCAAAAGGCATGATCTGGACTTTCAGGGTCCAGCTTGGGCATTCACCCCGCTTGATCGCATCAAACAGATCACGGCGGTGGTAATCAGCATCCACGCCGGCAATGCGGTCAGCTTCCTCCTGGGTAAGAAAATCGATGCCCTGGTCGGTCTTGAAATGATACTTGACCCAGAAGCGCTCGCCCTTGGAGTTGACCCACATGTAGGTGTGGCTCGTATAGCCGTTCATGTGCCGGTAGCTCTTGGGGACTCCGCGATCGCTCATGAGAATGGTGACCTGATGGGCAGATTCAGGCGACAGGGTCCAGAAGTCCCATTGCATATCGGCGTCCCGCAATCCACTGTCAGCCCGACGCTTCTGCGAATGAATGAAGTGCTGAAACTTCATCGGGTCACGGATGAAGAACACCGGTGTGTTGCTCCCGACCATGTCGTAATTGCCCTCAGTGGTGTAGAACTTGAGGGCAAAACCGCGCACGTCCCGCCAGGTATCGGGACTGCCGCTTTCACCGGCCACCGTGGAAAACCGGGCCAGTACGTCGGTCTTCGTTCCCGACTGGAACAGGGCCGCCTTGGTATAGGCACTGACGTCCCGGGTCACCTCGAAATGGCCGAAGGCCCCCGAACCCTTGGCATGCGGCTGACGGTCCGGAATCATCTCACGGTTAAAGTTGGCCATCTGTTCCATCAGGTAGTGGTCCTGAAGCAGGATTGGGCCGTCGGGTCCAACCGTAAGGGAAAACTCATCACTGGCTACCGGAATGCCCGCATCATTGGTTGTCGGTTTGGATTCGTTATCGCTCATTCCCGTCCTCCTTGTCGTTTTGTCTCGTTTGTCGTCCCAAGTGAAACAGCTTACTCGACTAATGCTTTGGGCTTCCCAACCACAATTTCAAGTCATCAATATACGTACGTCATCCGGAAACCGGCCTTAAAAGTCTGATTTATGAAAAATCCCATTTAAGTAGTTTATTTCGGATAAATCATCGGTCAAGGTGATCTTAATAATAAATTTTGGTTAACACACTTACGAATTCGGGAAAATTTTTTGTTCTGATAAGGTTTAAAGAACAAAATGACATTGCTGGTTTGATTCCGGTCCGGGACATGGAGAGTTCATCAACCAACCTTTGTATTGTGGAGCCCCCTTTACTTTTGATATTTCAGGTCAGTCCTGGCTCAGGGGGCATGGGTTGAAGACAGATTTTGCGACGAAACCCAATTCGGCTTCCAAGTTGTTGAAAATACAAGGACCAAGTCTGTCTTTTCAACTCAACTCTGTTATAATAGTAGATAACATCCTTCTTTTTTCCAGTCTCAAAAATACCGGAATAACCCCAGCGAAGAGGATTAGCATGACAAAAAAGATGATAATACTAAT
>JAFGRU010000097.1 GCA_016934985.1 Deltaproteobacteria bacterium | reverse complement strand
TGGGCGAATAGCTCAGCTGGGAGAGCATCGGCCTTACAAGCCGAGGGTCACAGGTTCGAGCCCTGTTTCGCCCACCAATTTAGAAAGCCGTGCAGTTCAGGCCGAGTTTTTGGCAGAAATTGCAGAAAACAATTAAAGGCGACTCGTTTAGAGTCGCCTTTAATTGTTTTTAGGCATCATAAGTGCTATTAATTGAAGCTAATTCATGAAGCTTCTTTTAAAATATGTGGTGCATTATTATCGACATAATTCCTGTCTGGTGTTTTGGCTTTTTAACGGCATTCCGGCAAAAAACACCCTACGGCTTGGTTTTTCCCGGTTTGAAGTGGATCTGCTGCCGGCGCAACTCGACTTTTTGAATTTACCGGACTGGAGAGAGTAATTTATCTCCAGATGCGTTATACTGTTTCAGAATCACCTTTTTCAGAGACCTTCGGTTAAAAATTTTCGCCATGGCGACCTTTTTATGTAAAATTGGAACGTCGGACGGCCGCGTCCTGGAAAAAGAGTTTGAATCGGCCAACTCGACCACTCTGAAGAAAAACCTTGAAGATCAGGGTTTTTATGTTTTTCAGATTAAAAAGCGTTTTTTTTCTTCTTTTTCCCTGCCCGGGATATTTCCCAGACGTTTTTCTGAACGCCAGTTTCTTTCTTTCAACCAGGCGATGTTGGTTCTGATTCGCTCCGGCCTGCCGGTGGTTCAGGCCCTGGATGCGATTATTGAGCGCATGGATGTCAAACAACTGAAGGTTATTTTTCAGGATGTCCGCAATGATATCAAAGGGGGCACGGCTATCTCCGGTGCCTTCGGCAAATTTCCCGAGCTTTTTCCTCCTCTCTACATCGCCTCCCTGAAAGCCGGCGAAAAAACCGGTGAAATTCCTTTGGTTCTGGAGCGCCACATCGTTTACCAGAAAAAGGTCGCTGAGGTTCGCCAGGCTATAAGGAAAGCCTCCTTCTATCCCCTGTTTTTGTTCTCTACGGCTTTATTGGTATTTTTCTTTCTGCTGGTTTTTGTCATCCCCCGATTCAGTCAAGTTTATGCGGACTCGCAGGTGGCGCTTCCCTGGATAACCCGCGTGCTGGTCACTTTTTCCGAAGGGCTTAGTTACGCTTTGCCCTTGGTTGTTCCGGGTTTGGTAGTCATCTTTCTGGTTTTTCGCATGTTTTTAAAAACGGAACGAGGGCGATTGCTTTTCGACCAAAAAAGACTCGCCTTTCCCCTGGTCGGTGCCCTGTTCCTTGAATATTCTTTAGGTCGCTTTTGTCGTACTCTGGCCACCACCATTAACAGCGGCATTCCCATTGTCCAGGCCCTGGAGATGTCATCCGGCACTCTTGGTAATATGTATCTGGAAACGGAATTCCAACAAGCCATCCGCCAGGTCAAGGAGGGAGGGGCCATTCCCCAGGTGTTCGAGAAACTGGGGATGTTTTCCAGTATCGCTTTATCCATGATTGCAGCGGGGGAAAAAACGGGTTCTCTGTCAGAAATGCTTCTCAACGTTTCCGAATATTATGAGATGGAGACTTCCCGCCGCCTGGATCGCCTTTCCTCCCTGTTTGAGCCACTGTTAATATTATTTGTCGGGGTTATTATCGGTGGAATTATCATTGCAATGTACATCCCGATTTTTCAGATGGCCGGGATGGTACGATGATACTTGAAACTGAGAAGGATTGGGTATGAAGTTTGAGCATCGTAAAGTCGGCGAAATTTTAGTTGATATGGGTGCGTTGGAGCCTTCGGAGGTTGACTTCATTCTCCAGCGAATGGAGGAGAAAGACGGTCGTTTCGGGGAAATCGGGGTGGAAGAGGGGCTTCTCGATCAGGAGGCTCTGGCCCAGGCTTTGGCACAACAGTTTCAACTTCCTTTCGTTGATTTAAAAGGATTTGCCCCTGATCCCGAGTTGAATGCCTCT
The DNA here is from genome assembly GCA_016934985.1 of Deltaproteobacteria bacterium. Lineage (GTDB taxonomy): Bacteria > Desulfobacterota > Desulfuromonadia > Desulfuromonadales > JAAYDE01 > JAFGRU01. The sequence goes on along the minus strand of JAFGRU010000097.1, from coordinate 27,758 downwards.
TTGCCTGTCGGTTTCCCGCGACAATATAATTTTCTTCCCCTTGCCCGAAAAGAAGACAAACTGGTTATTGCCGTATCCGACCCAACGGATGTCAGCCGCTACGATAATCTCGAATATCATCTTCGCACTTCGTTGGATATCCAGGTGGCTTCGCAGGCCGAGATAGCCCGTCTTCTCGAGCAGGACCCGGAAGCCAAGGGTGTTCTAAAGGAAGCCTCACAGGATCTGAAGCTACAGCTTGTAAAAGAAACCGACAAAGGTGAAGAAATTCTTTCCATCGACAAGCTGACCACAGATTCGAGCCCGATTATCCGTCTCATCGATTCCACCCTCTTCGATGCTCTCGAAAAACGTGCCAGTGATATCCATATTGAAACCAGCGACGAAGGGGTGGTTATCAAATACCGCATCGACGGCGTTCTTTACAGTGCCACTGATCCGGTTGACGGCAGGTTTCAGGGCCCCATTATCTCCCGCATCAAGGTCATGAGCGAACTCGATATTTCCGAAAGAAGGATACCCCAGGACGGTCGTTTCAAGGTCCGTCTCGGCAAAAAATCTATCGATTTCAGGGTTTCCATCATGCCGAGCATCTTCGGGGAGGATGCTGTCATCCGTATTCTGGACAAGCAGGCGATTGCCTCTGATTTGAAAGGGCTGACTCTGAACTCCCTTGGATTCAACGAAAGGGATTTGAAGAACTTCCGTCGCATGATTCGCGAACCCTATGGTATGGTTCTGGTGACGGGACCGACGGGGAGCGGTAAAACTACTACTCTTTACGCGGTTCTTTCCGAGATTCACAATGTTCAGGAAAAAATCGTTACCATTGAAGATCCGGTGGAATATCAGGTGCGCGGTATTCTTCAGGTGCCGGTCAACGAGAAGAAAGGCCTGACTTTTGCCCGGGGGCTCCGTTCCATATTGCGCCATGACCCTGATAAGATTATGATCGGCGAGATTCGGGACCCGGAAACTGCCCAGATTGCCGTTCAGTCGGCCCTGACGGGGCACCTGGTCTTTTCTACCGTACACGCCAATAATGTTTTCGACGTTATCGGGCGCTTCCTTCACATGGGTCTTGACCCATATAACTTTGTCTCGTCCCTGAACTGTGTCGCTGCCCAGAGACTGGTCAGGGTCATCTGTCCCAATTGCAAAAAGGCCGTAAAATATCCTCGCCAGCTCCTTCAAGAGTCGGGGCTTTCCTATGAAAAATATCGGGAGGTCAGCTTTTACGTTGGCGCGGGCTGTCAAGAATGCCATGGCCTGGGGTTCAAGGGGCGGACCGCCATTATGGAACTGCTGGATATGAACGATGAGATCCGGGAGATGATCATTAATCGGGAACCTATAAGCCGGATTAAAAAGGTTGCTCAAAAACAGGGCATGATCCTTCTTCGTGAGTCGGCGCTGGAAAAGGTTTTCAGCGGATCAACGAGTCTCCCCGAAATCAATCGGGTTACCTTCCCGGAGGCGGTTGAAAGATAGGTATGGCCAGGTCCTATATTGGAGTGGACATAGGAGCTTCGGCGCTTCGCGCGGTACTCCTGCAAAAGAAAAGGGGGGCTTTCACCATTGCCCGTTGCCGGACGGCTCCCTTTTCCTTCCCGGCGGTTTCCCCTGCGGTTATGTCGAGGACTAATGATTTCGACAAAAGTCAGCTGATCGAGGCTTTGAAGCCGCTTCTCGATGGATTTGCCGAAGGTGAGGAACGCATATCCCTTTCCCTGCCTGAGTCGATGGGCAGATTGGTGCTGACCGAAATCGATACACTTTTCAAATCCAAAAGCGAAGGGCGGGAGTTTCTGCGCTGGCGCTTGAAAAATTTACTCCCTTTGGAGCCCGCGGATATTCATCTCGACTATCAGGTTCTAAAGCAGGGGGGCACATCCCAACAGCTGCTGGTCAGCTTGATGTCGCGCCAGGTTGTCGAGGTGTGGGAGGACGTCTTCGACGAACTCGGGTGTTTTGTCTCTGTCTTGGATTTTCATGCTCTCAACTGTTTTAATTATTATTCCGCCCTTTTTGACGGGGGGAATGATTTCAGTTTCATTTGTTGTGAAGATGGTATTCTGAATTTCTTCTATTTCGCTGACAGGACTTTGAGCTATTACCGGTCGCGGGTAACAAAGGAAAAAGGAGAAAACCTTTTTCAGGAAATTCAGCGCTCAATTATCGATTGCCGCAACCATCATGAGGCAATTCTCCAGAATCCGCTTTATTTTCATGCAGATGCCGATTTCGGCCTGACCCTTTTTTCTTCCCTTAACAGTTTTTTTTCGGGTAGAACCGTTTTTCTGGATGCGGGCCTGGAAAAGTTTTTTCAGAAAAAAGCCGATTGCCCGGCCGAGTTATTCCAAAGTCTGGCCGCTGCTGTGGGGGCAGCCCAACGTTTGATGGCGGACCGCTGAAATGAAATTCAAACTCAATTTAGCCAGCAGGCTCTATATTAATCGTCGGGCGTTGCATCTCGGATTTGGCGCCGTAATTGGTTTGCTGCTGGTAATGTTGTCTCTGAACCTTATGAATACCGTTTTTCTGCAGGGACATATCAAGCAATTGAAGACTTATCTGAAAACATACCCTGCGCCGGAAACTCTGGCCGGGGGAACGCCAGCAAACCTGGGGCGCCCCTTGGAAAAGGTTGTCGAGGATATACGTTTTGCCAACGACATTCTTGAAAAAAGGCGTTTTTACTGGACCGGCTTTCTCGATCAATTGGAAGGTCTGGCTGCCGATAAAATAAAAATCCGCGCCATTCAGCCCAATTTCAGTGAGCGCACTGTAAGGATGAGCGGATTGGCGGCGAATCTTCGAGATTTGCAGCAATTTTTGGAAAAGCTTTCCGCTGACGCCTCTTTCTCCGATTATTTCCTCTTGGAGCAAGGGCAGACCAGCCTCAAGGAAGAGGGGCGGATGCCTCGCGAGGCCGTTGCTTTTACGGTTTTGGTGAAGGGGGTTATCTAAGACATGCAGATCAAGGCCTGGTGCAAGAAAATCTGGGAAACAAATAGGTTCTTGCCGCTTTTGACCATGGTTCTGGCAGTGCTTACCCTCGTTCTTTTTCTTTGTGTTAACTGGTGGCTGAAACCACGGGCCGCGGAGCTCCAATCACAACTGGCCGGACGCCAGCAGCTTTTCAACCGGCTTGCCGGCAGCGGCGAGAGTCGTTTGCCGGTAGGAGAACTGGTGAAGAGGGGGCGTGCAGATATCAAACTGTTCTGGGACAAGATCCCTGTCCGCAGAGACTTCCCGACGTTAGTCAGTGAAGTATCGTCTCTGGCAACAATGGCAGGTCTGACGGTTGATCGAATTCAGTACAGCCCGGAAGATATGCCGGAAAAGAAGCTTTTGCGTTATGGCCTGAATTTTACTGTGGGCGGGGAATATCCCAAGGTAAAAAAATTTATTTACCTGATCGAACAGTCGGAAAGGATATTGACTCTTGACGAGATATCCTTTCTTGGACGAGGTGACGCTCAAGAATCCGGTGTGCAAATGAACATTCGTTTATCAACCCTTTTCAAGAAATAACATGACCAAGCCGAAGGGTATCTTATATATATTAATCGCGATTTTTCTGTTGGCGGTGGTCTATGCCTATGTTCAGTACCCTCGCCAGTCGCGCATAGCGGATTCCGCTGTGGAGTCAAAATCGCAGGTGCGCCGCCCGGTTAGTTCAAAATCGGAACCGGCAGAGGACAACCGCTTTCGGGTTCGTTTCGACTGGCTGAAAAAGCAGAGGCCCTTCAGTGGGGCAAAGGAGGACCTTTTCGGGCCCCTTTACGGTGCGAAAAAGGGGCCTTCCATTCTCCCCGTCCAGAAGAAAGTGTCGCCCCAACCTGCTTTCAAGAGAACGGACACGAGCGCTTTATCCACCCCGCCCCTGAATTTTTTAGGTTTTTTAGCCTCCGGAAAGTCCAGAACCTACTTCTTTTCTCAGGGGGAAGATGTTTTTGTCGCCAAAAAGGGAGCGAAGTTCGGCAAGCAGAAGGAGTTCAGCATTGTTGCGGCGACTTCAAAGGCAGTTAAAATCCGAAAACAGGGGGATGAGGAACTTTTGAACATTTCCCTGGTTGAAAAAAATGCGGTATCCGGGTTCAATAAACAAAAAGCCGAAAAAAGGGAGGAAGGCAAACCTTTTTCATCCAAACCTTCCGACTTCATTCCTCAGCCCCAGTCGGAACTGGCTAAAGAGGCAGAAGAAGAGCCACCGCCTCCAGTGCAGGAGTTTCACCCCGAAGGGGACTGGGAGAAGTAAGAGTGATATCATGACACATTTTTCGAGGAGTTTCCTGCTGGTCCTTTGCCTGCTGTTTTCCGCCTGTGCGAGTCATCCGACGTACTATTCCAAGGGTGACACCCTTTACACCCAGGGGCGCTATGACGAGGCGTTGCTCGAGTATGCCAAGGCGGTTATTGAAGAGCCCGATAAGCATGAATACCGGACCAGGCTCTACGAGACCAAATCCAAGGCTGCCCTCGTCCATTTTCAGAAAGGGAAAGAACGGCTTGCCGCGGGGCTTTATCAAGAGGCGGTGTCGGAACTGATCCGGGCGTCCATGCTCGACCCGTCCCTGGAGGGCGCTGGGCAGAAGCTCAAGGAAGCGCAGCGGCTTTTGCAGATTGATGAGGATTACCGGAAAGCCGAGGAACTCATCAAAAAACGCAAGTTTGATATGGCGAAGAACCGCCTGGAAAAAATTCTCGCCGTGGACCCCGAGAACAATCGGGCCCTGGGACTGATGGAACAGCTCAAGCGTCAGCGTAAGGTCCGTCTTGACGGATTTGAACTGGACGTGATATCCACCCAGCCCATCACCCTGAAATTCAAGGATGCCGCACTTAGGGATATCTTTACGGTTTTTTCCAAACTTTCCGGGGTCAATTTTATTTTTGATGACGAGGTGCCTTCCCGCCGGGTTTCAATTCTTCTGGAAAAGGCGACCTTTTCTCAGGCCTTGGAGCTGCTTCTCAAAATGAACAACCTGGGCAAAAAGGTGCTGAACGAGAAGACCATTATTCTTTATCCCAAGAATATCGAAAAAGTCCGCCAGTACGAGGACCAGATCATTCAGATATTCTACCTCTCCAATGTCGATGCCAAAAAGGTCCTCAACCTCTTGAGGACCATGCTGCAGTTGAAGAAGATCTATGTTCATGAGGAGTTGAACGCTATCGTCATTCGCGACCAGCCGGAGGTTATCAAGCTGGCTCAAAAAGTCATAGCTGCCTCGGACCGGGCGGATTCAGAGGTCGTTTTCGATGTCGAGATCGTCGAGGTGGGGCATAATGATATCGTTGATCTCGGGCCTACTTTATCGACCTATTCCGTGGGGCTGGGGCTTTCCAAGGAGGGGACCGGCAATCTTGTCAGCGATACCCTGGATGGAAGCAATTTGATCCGTCCTTCCAACAGTTTGGAAATGTTGTACACCCTGCCCCGGGTGGTATTTGATTTTGCAAAAACCCTGGGGGATTCCGAGATTCTTGCCAACCCCAAAATCAGGGTGAAAAACAGGGAAAAGGCCAAGGTTCATATCGGCTCCCGTGAACCCGTCGTTACTACCAGTACCAATGGTGATCTGACCTACAGCAATGTCCAGTATGTGGATGTGGGGGTCAAGCTGGACGTAGAGCCGACCATCCAGCTTGATGAAACCATTGTCACCAAACTTGGTCTGGAGGTGAGCAACGTCTCCAGCAAGGAGACAGTCGAGGAGAGCGGCACGACGGTCCTGACCATCACCACCACCAATGCCCAGACCACCCTGACTTTGAAGGACGGTGAACAGACCATAATCGGCGGGCTGATCCGAGACGACTTCAAGGATGGCACTAAAACCATTCCCGTTCTGGGGGATATCCCGGGGCTGGGAAGATTGTTTTCCGGCAAGAGTACCGAGAAAACCAAGATTGAAATCCTGCTTTCCATTACTCCGCATGTCGTGCAATCGAAGGATGTTCCTTCACCGGATGTTGCCACCATCTGGTCGGGAGGCGAGAACGATTACCAGGTCGGACCATCTTTTGGCGCTTTTGCCGAGAGCGTCTCCCCGGTGCGGGCCCAAGCCGCAACCCCTTACGTTACCGAAGAAAGGAATATTCAAGAGACCTCTCCGGCTTCCGCCACCGCTGGGGGGCCGCCCAGGCTTTTCATCAAAGGGCCGGCAGTGATTCGACAAGGGGATCTCGTCCCTTTGAGCGTGGACTTGAGCCAGGCTGACAAGGTTTACGGGGTACCTCTGCAGATTGTCTACGATCCCGATATGCTCGATTTTATGGGTGCCGAGGAAGGCCCGTTTCTCGGTCAGAATGGGCAGCGAACGCTTTTCACTTCTCATGCGGATGGACAGTCAGGTCGCGTCCATATTGCTAACAGTCAGCTTGGCAAGAGCTCCGGCGCTTCCGGGGCCGGAAGCCTGGTTAAAATGGTCTTTCGGGCCCGGCGCCAGGGACAGGTTCGGCTGGTTTTCGACAAGGTTGAACTGCATGATGCCGAGGGCCGGTTGTTGCCGGTAAAAACCGAGGGGCTTTCTCTGAGGGTCGATTGAAGCGCTTATGAGCTTTCTTCCCGTTCGTTCACAAAGAGGCCTGACTCTTCTTGAACTTCTCATCGCGTTGGTTATCATGTCCGTTCTGGCAAGTGTGGTGCTCCCCTTCTCGGAGGTCACCGTCCGCCGGACCAAGGAGCTCGAACTCCAGAACGCGCTCAGAATAATCCGCACGGCAATCGACGAATATAAAAAATCTTTTGATCAGGCGGTTCTGGATAATAAGATCATCAAATCCGCCAAAGAAACAGGTTACCCTAAACAGCTCGAAGACCTGGTTGTGGGAAGTGATTTTGGCGGCACTTATCCCTATAAAAAGCGTTTCTTGCGCAGGATTCCCAAGGATCCTTTTGATCGCAACGATCTGGGCTGGGGCCTGCGTTCCTATGCGGACGACCTTGATGCGGTTGCCTGGGGCGGAGAAGATGTTTACGATGTTTACTCCCAGAGTGACGGTGTTGCCCTCAACGGCAGCAATTACAGGGACTGGTGAGTCATGACTTCAGCTGTGTTGATGAAGCTTATGAAAAAGGCAAAAGAACGGGGCTTTACGCTCATCGAGCTGTTGATCGTTCTCACGATTATCGGTATCCTGGCGACAATAGCTGCTCCCAGTTACAAACGGAATGTCATCAAGGCCCGGGAAGCTGTGCTCCTGGAAGACCTTTATCAGATGCGGCATGCCATTGATGCCTTTTTTGCCGACAATGATCGTTATCCGCAATCCCTGGGGGAGCTGGTTGAAAAAAAATATCTGCGCGCCATCCCCCGCGACCCTTTTACTCGGAAGTCTGACTCCTGGGTTACCGTCCAGGCTGACCCGCTGTCCGAATTCGAAGCGGCACGCGAGGGGATTTTCGATATCCACAGTGGAAGTGAACTGGTTGGTCTGGATGGAATTCCCTACCGGCAGTGGTGAGTTGGAATGATTCGTATATACAATGTGGTCAAAAGGTATCAGAAGGACTCTGCGGCTTTAAACGATATCGATCTGAGAATTAGTAAGGGAGAGTTCGTTTATATCACCGGTCCCTCCGGTGCAGGTAAATCCACGCTCCTGAAATTGCTTTTTTGCGCGGAAAGACCGACCCGTGGTCAGATACTGATCAACGGCCAGAATGTCACCCGCATGCGCCTGTCCCAGATCCCCTATCTGCGAAGGAAGCTGGGAGTTGTTTTTCAGGACTTCAAGCTGCTCAACAACCGCACGATTTTGGAAAATGTCTCCTTTCCCCTTGAGATCCAGGGGAAGAAGCGTTACGAAATCAGTAAAAAGGTTTATCAGACCCTGAAGCTGGTCGGTCTCGAAAAGCATCTGCAGAAACATCCGTTAGAGTTGTCAGGCGGGGAGCAGCAGCGGGTTGCCATCGCCCGTGCGTTGATCATGGATCCGCTGATCCTTTTGGCGGACGAACCGACCGGGAATCTCGATGCCAAGGTGACCGAGGATATCATGGACCTGTTCAAAGGCGCCAATGCCCGGGGCACGACGGTTATCATGGCCACCCATAATCAGGAAGTCATCAGGCGCTACCCGCGCCGGGTCATTATGCTGCGGGACGGCCGGGTCGAGAAGGATGTGACCCCTTAGTCCTTTTGTTTTTCCCGGTCAATATGCTTTTTTCGTTAAAAGAATTCCAAACTGAACAGCATATGGAAAGGACCTGACTGGTGCCGGAAAAATTGGTTTATTTCATCAGAAGCGCTGCCGGGAACATGCGTCAGAGCCCTTTGCTTTGTACGGCGGCTATCGGCACGGTGGCGGTCTCTCTTACCATTATCGCTTTTTTCAGCATCCTGTTTTTCAATATCGAGCAGTTGACTATTCATTGGGGGCGTCAGGTTCAGATCAAAGCGTTTCTCGACGTTGTCCCCAAGACGGAGGTCCTGCAGGCCTGGACGCGCAAAATCGAAGCTTTTCCCGAGGTGGAGAAAGTCGTCTATGTCACCCAGATGCAGGCTTTTGAGCGTTTCCGGGAGCGCCTCGGGCAGAACGCTGATCTGTTGCGGGGGCTGACTTCGCAGATTCTCCCGGCATCTTTGGAAATTGAGTTGAAGGAGCAGTTCCGTTCCCGTTCAGGCATCCAGGCAGTGGTCGAAAAACTCAGGCAGAACCAGAACCTTCAGGACCTTCATTACGGCCAGGACTGGCTGGAACGCTTTGAGTCCTTTGTTACCCTGCTTAAGTTTTCCGCCGGAATACTGGGGAGCTTTCTCCTCTTTGCCACGGTCTTCATTGTTTCCAATACCATTAAATTGACTCTCTATGCGCGCCGTGATGAGTTGGAAATCATGTCCCTTGTGGGAGGGACGCCTCTTTTCATCAAGACACCCTACATTTTTGAGGGTGCTTTCCAGGGAGCGTTTGGCGCGCTGGTGGCATTGGGCAGCACTTACCTAATCTACCAATTCCTGCTGAAGAAAAGCCTGGTGACGTTGCTGTTTACCATGGGCGTTAAAGACATCGTTTTTCTGCCTTTGACCTATCAGCTGACCTTTTTGCTTACCGGCGTCTTTCTCGGGGCCGTCGGAAGCATGGTCTCTTTGCGCAAGTTTGTCCGGATTCGTTACTAGTGAAAAAAAAACCTCTTATTATTGCTGCCCTGGTGCTTATATTTTTCTGGGGAGCCCCGGTTTCTTTCCAGGGGGTGGCCCTGGCCGAATCTCAAAAAATTACCGAGGCTCAGAAAAAACTTGAAGGCATCAAGCAGCGTTTGGACAAAAGCTATGCCGACCTGCGCTCTAAACAGTCCCGCGAGAAGTCCCTGCGTCAGGACCTGGCATTTGTCGAAGAGGAATTAGAAAAATATGAAAAGAGACTTGCCGGTCTGGAAAAGGATGCCCGCGCGGGAATGGAGGATATCGGCAGGAAAAAGGATGAAATCAGGCTCATGGAGGCGGCCATTGAAAAGACCGAGGATCAGGTCAGGGGAAGACTCAGCGCCCTTTACAAGGGGGATCAGGCAACCCTGATCAAGCTCTTTTTCTCTTCAGAATCGCCATCCCAGTTAATTGAGAACTTTGTTTATTTTGAAAGAATCGTACAGCGGGACAAAAGCATCCTGACTACCTACCGGGCTGATCATCAACATCTGAAAGCTGGTCTCGAAACACTGAAGAGCCTGCAGGCCAAACAACAGGTTGTGCTGGACGCTACCTTGGATGCGAAAAAGGAACAGGAGCAAATCCATCAACTGAAGAAGAAACTCCTGGCCCGGACGGCCTCTGAAAAAAAACACCTGAGTCGAAAAATTACTGAATTGGAAAAGCGGGCCAAGCAGCTTTCCGCGCTGATCAGCAAGCTGGAGGAGGAGAAACTCCGGGAGTACCAGGGGGAGAGTGGTGAATTTTCCAACCAGAAAGGTAAACTTGCCTGGCCGGTTAATGGTAAAATCAAGATAGGATTTGGCACCTGGAAGCATCCTGAGCTTGGAACGCTTTATGAAAGCCAGGGTATCGATATCGAAGCACCCCTCAATAACCAGATTGCCGCAATCTGGAATGGCAATGTCGCATTTGCCAGTCGTTTCAAGGGTTATGGCAATTTGATGATAATAAACCATGGTGAGGGTTACTATTCCCTTTATGGCCATGCTTCGAAGCTGATGAAAAAGGTCGGCGAACCGGTGCAGCGGGGGGAAGTGGTCGCCTTTTCCGGTTTTGAAGGCAAGGACAGTATCTATTTCGAAATACGCCATCGGGGCATCCCCCTTGATCCGACCAAGTGGCTTTCGCCAAAATAGACCTTGATGCCCTTTTTAAAACCCTGGTCCACAAATTCAGGTTACAGAAAATATCGGAGAAAATTCATGATGAAACACAAAAAATCGTTAGTTGCAACGGGCATGGCCCTGATTTTTCTCCTGGCTGGGGTAATGCTTGGCCATGCCGGTGCCGAAAAGGAGGGGACCTATAAGGAACTGAGGTTGTTTTCCGAGATATTGTCTATCGTGCAGAACAATTATGTGGAAGAGGTCGACGCTCGCGACCTTATGGTCGGTGCCATCAACGGCATGCTGGCGACCCTCGACCCACACTCTTCTTTTATGCCCCCGGACGTTTACCGTGAGATGCAGATCGATACCCGTGGCGAATTCGGAGGTATTGGCATCGAAATTACCATTCGGGACGATGTCCTGACCATCGTTTCCCCTATTGAAGACACACCTGCTTTCCGTGCAGGACTCGAGGCTGGGGACCAGATTGTAAAAATCGGGGACAAATCGACAAAAGGAATGTCCTTGGTCGAAGCTGTCAGCCTGATGCGCGGTCATAAAGGGACGAAGCTGACCATCACCATCCTGCGCGAAGGGCTCGACAAACCAAAAGAGTATTCCCTGATGCGGGAAATCATCAAGATCGAAAGCGTCAAGGCCAAGGTCCTTGATAAGGGGATCGGCTATGTGCGGATTGCCCAGTTCCAGGAACAGACAGCCGCCGATCTGCACGGATCGCTGGCACGGTTGAAGAAGGACGGCGGCAGTGACTTGAACGGCCTGATTCTCGATCTGAGAAATGACCCCGGCGGCCTTCTCGATCAGGCCGTCGAGGTTTCCGACACTTTTTTGTCCACGGGACTGATCGTCTATACGGAGGGGCGTGAGGAGGGCAGCCGGATGAAGTTTTTTGCTACCCCGGAGGGGACGGAAAACGACTACCCCATGGTGGTTCTCATCAACGGGGGGAGCGCCAGTGCGGCTGAGATCGTGGCTGGAGCACTCCAGGACCATCACCGGGCGGTGATCATGGGGACGCCGAGCTTCGGCAAAGGATCGGTTCAGACTATTATTCCCCTTGAAAAGGATATGGGGTTGCGTCTTACTACGGCACTTTATTTCACCCCGGCAGGGCGTTCCATTCAGGCCAAAGGGATTGTCCCGGATATTGAGGTCTTTCCGGTTCAGATCAAGGAAGGGGAAAATCGTTTCTTCCGGGAAGAAAATTTTGCCAATCACCTTGAGGTGGCCCAGCCCGCTGCCCCGGCAGGCAAAGCTGCCGATAAAAAAGATGCTCTTTTAACCCCCCAGGAACAGAACGATTATCAGTTGATGCGTGCGCTCGATCTCTTGAAAGGCTGGCGTTTGATGAAGGATATCCGGCAGAAGGGTGCCGCGTAATTGATGTTGTCTGAAGTTGCATTCAAGGATCAGTGTTGAAGAAGAAAGCCCCCCCTAAAAGAAAAAAGGGAGCCCGCCGAGGACCCCAAAACCATAATATCAAAGTCGGTTTTGCACTGCTTTTTGTGCTGGGCTTTCTTCTTTTGGCACTTATCGGGCTGTCTCATTTCCGTGAAACATACCGCCCGCAATACCTCGAACAATATGAGGAGGTTACGGAAAAGTATGCGGCCAATGAAGTGCGGGTGACCATTGAAAGCGCTCTGATAAAGAACGGGTTTAAGCTTCACAGTTACAAGGTCAGGCCCCAGGGAAATCGGATTGTTTTTGAGGTTCAGGGCGATTTCCCGGCTCCGCAATGGATTGGTGATCTGAAGGAGCGGCTGAAGACACTTTCACAGGATATCCGGGTTCACTTTAGCGCCGACAGAAAAGTGGTTTCTGTGGATCGCGGCAAAGGAGTCCCTTTTTATCTCTATTTTTATCCCCTCAAACATTTTCCAGTGCCTCAAAAACGTGTGCAGGTGGTCATCATCATGGATGACCTGGGCCGGGATCTGGACTATGCCGGTGAACTTCTGAAACTGGATTTTCCTGTCACCTTTTCTATTCTCCCCTACGTTCCAAAGGCTTCTGCAACTGCGGCGCTGGCTCATGAACATGGTCGCGAGGTGCTTCTTCACATCCCCATGGAGCCCCGCAGTTTTCCAGCGGCCAATCCCGGCAAAAATGCCCTCTTCGTGAATCTGCCGGCTGCCGAGATCAACCGTCGTTTTGCTGCCTTCCTTGAGAAGGTGCCTTTTGCGGTCGGCGGCAATAATCACATGGGTTCCCGTTTCACTGAACATAAGGGCGCCATGGAAGTGGTCCTGGATAAGATAAAAAAAGAAGGTCTGTTTTACGTCGACAGTTTGACCAGCGCCCAATCTGTGGGCTATGTCACTGCCAGAGAGATGCACGTCCCCGTAGCTGTGCGGGATGTTTTTTTAGATAATGTAAGGGATGTCGATACAATATCCTCCCAAATTGCCCGTCTCGCCGATCTGGCAGAAAAGAAGGGTCATGCTATTGGGATATGTCATCCCTACGGGCAGACTTTAGAGGCGTTGCAAAAGGCCCAAACGTTGTTCAAGGAGCGGAAGATCGAGGTGGTTAATGTTTCTGGGGTGTTAGAGAAATAGCGATCGAAAAAGTGAAAAATAGAGAGAAGTGGCGGCCGGATATAGAATCCGGCCGTTTTGCTGTTTGCCTGTGGAAAAAACGGCAGGCAAGAGAATTCAAGACTTCCCTTTCTTTGTAAACAAAATCCGATTATAATTAGCTTTCAAACTTATTTGTCTTGTTGGCTGATTGATTTGTCGGCCATCCCGAAGGGTCCGAAGCCGGTTCCCTGTGTCTGGTTATTGTTTGTTTCAATAATTTCTTTTTGTCTATCTGTATATCTCTGCCGAGAACTCCTTTTATGTCCGAGCCTGCTCTTGTTCTGACAGTTTCCCGTTTGAGCGAACTCCTCAAAGAGGTTGTCGAGGAAAACTTCCTGGAAGTGGCTGTGGAGGGGGAAATCTCCAATTTTGCCGCCCCTTCTTCCGGGCATTTCTATTTTGTTCTCAAGGATGAAAAAGCTCAGATTCGCTGCGTTATGTTCCGGCCTTTCAACCGCCTGTTGAATTTTGTCCCGGAAAACGGCCTGCAGGTGGTCTGCAAAGGGCGGATGTCCCTCTACAGTCAGCGCGGCGAGTTGCAGCTGCTGGTGGAAGGATTGCAGGTTTGTGGCTCTGGCTCTCTTCAGGAAGCATTTTTCCGCCTCAAGGAAAAGCTTGGCGAAGAAGGGCTGTTTGCTGAGGAGCATAAACAGCCCTTGCCTGCCATGCCACGCACAATCGGGGTGGTTACCTCGCCGACCGGGGCGGCCATTCGGGATATCATTCAGGTCCTTTCCCGGCGAGTTGCCGGTGTCAGGATTCTGGTGTGTCCAGCCAGGGTTCAGGGGGAGGACGCCGGTCGAGAGATCTGCCAAGCCATTGCTGATTTAAACCGTCAGGGAGAAGCTGACGTGTTGATTGTCGGACGGGGAGGGGGCTCCCTTGAGGATCTTTGGGCTTTCAATGAGGAGGAGGTGGCCCGCGCTATCTTCAAATCCTCCATTCCGGTTGTTTCCGCCGTCGGCCACGAAATTGATTTCACCATAGCTGATTTTGTTGCTGATGTCCGTGCCCCGACCCCCAGCGCCGCTGCCGAGATGGTCATGAAAAGCCGCTTGGAGTACGAGGCGCACCTCGACCACCTCGCCGTTCGTCTGGCGAGCCGGATCAGGGTCACGCTACAGTATTCTCAGGAGCGCCTTGGCAATCTCAGGGGCAGACTGCGGTCCCCGCAGGAAAAACTGGCCTGGCAAAGACAGTGTTGCGATGATTTTTTCCGCAGGCTGAGCCTGGCCATGAGCCATCGGATTGATGCGGGCAAGGCCGGACTTGCTGTTTGTGCCGGACGCCTGGAAAGTCTCTCTCCTTTGCGAACCCTGGCCAGGGGTTTTGCAGTAGTGCGAAAAGATCAGGAGATCATCAGAAGGGCCGAGGAGCTGACCGTCGGCGATCTGGTGAATATCGATTTCTCAGTTGGAGCGGCTAAAGCCATGGTGAGGGAGGTTTTTCCGGCGTCTGAGGATTGAACGCCTTGGGCTTGGAAATGGTTTGTCTTTTCGGGGTTCTGGGCTTGATAATGGAACGGACGGTTGCGAAAGCGGGCAACATTTGTGGATATGAGGTCGTAATATGAAAAAAGGTTCGTTTGAGAAGGCCCTGGCAGATCTGGAAAATGCGGTGGAGGGTCTCGAACGAGGTGACTTGACCCTGGAAGCTTCGCTTCGCTGTTTCGAGGCAGGGGTGAAAAGCCTGACTGCTTGCCAGAAATACCTGCGGGAGGCGGAAAACAAGGTTGAGTTGCTTCTGAAAAATCAGGATGGAACCATGCAGAGTGTTCCTTTTGAGCCGGAGGATAACTAACATGGGGGCTGACATGGATTTAAAAACCTATATTGCCGAGTGCGGAACGAAGATCAACGCCGCCATGGAAAAGTACCTGCCTGGGGAGGATATCCTCCCACATAACCTCCATAGGGCCATGAGGTATTCGGTAATGGCCGGTGGGAAAAGAATCCGGCCGGTTCTGATAATGGCTTCCTGTGAAGCTGTCGGCGGGGATGCCGAAAGTGTGCTTCCCGTGGCTTGCGCTATGGAGATGATTCACACCTATTCATTGATTCATGATGATCTGCCGGCCATGGATGATGATGATTACCGTCGTGGCGAACCGACCTGCCACAAAGTTTTTGGTGAAGCAATGGCTATTCTGGCCGGTGACGCTCTTCTGACCCAGGCGTTTGTACTTCTTTCCGCGCCGGAAACCCGGGAAGTACTACCTCATGGAGCGAGTTCCAAGTTAATCCATATTCTGGCCCGTAATGCAGGTTCCTACGGTATGGTGGGAGGACAGGCGGTGGATATTGAATCCGAGGGAAGAGAGATCGATTTCCCGACCTTGGAATATATCCATACCCATAAGACAGGGGCTCTTATTCTTGCCTCGGTGCAGGCCGGTGCCTTGGCCGGAGGTGCCGACGAGAAGGCGTTTGCGCAGATGACCCGTTATGGAGAACTGATCGGCCTTGCTTTTCAGGTGGCTGACGATATTCTCGATGTAGTTGGCGATCAGAAACTCATGGGCAAGACCCTTGGCGTTGATGAGGCCCGGGGCAAAGCGACCTATCCTTCCTTTTTCGGTTTGGAAGCGGCCCGGGAAAGGGCTCTGGAGCTGCGGGATATGGCTGTCGCGGCCGTTGAACCTTTTGCTGACAGAGGGGATTTATTGAAACAACTCGCTCACTTTATCGTAGATCGGACTTTCTGAAAGGTTTTTTATGAGCAGTATCCTGGAACAGATCGACTCACCTCAAGATATCAAGAAGCTGTCGTCTGCTGAAATTGCAGAGTTGGCAGAGGATATTCGCCATGTCATCATCCAGACGGTATCGCAAACCGGAGGCCATCTCGCCAGTTCCCTTGGTGTCGTGGAACTGACTCTGGCTCTACATGCGGTTTTTGAGACGCCCCGGGATAAGATCCTCTGGGATGTGGGGCATCAGGCCTATGCCCATAAACTGGTAACCGGGCGCCGGGACAGGTTTGCCAGTCTTCGTCTTTTTCAGGGGTTGAGTGGTTTTCCAAAAAGGGCTGAGAGTGAATATGACTGTTTTGATGTGGGACATTCCAGCACTTCCATTTCCGGTGCCCTCGGTATGGCCGTAGCCAGAGACGCGGCGGGCGGCAGTGAAAAGGTGGTCGCCGTGATCGGGGACGGGTCACTGACCGCGGGGCTGGCCCTCGAAGGTTTGAATCAGGCCGGGCATCTCCAAAAAGACCTGATCGTCGTACTAAACGACAATGAAATGTCCATTTCGCCCAATGTTGGTGCCCTTTCATCGTTTTTAAGTCAGAAGCTGACATCGGAATTTTATATCCGGCTGAAAAAAGAGGCCGAAGGTTTTCTTCAGCATGTTCCCCGTTTTGGCAAGGACCTTCTGGCTTTGGCCAGGCGGGCCGAGGATTCGCTCAAGGGTTTCCTGACCCCTGGCATGTTGTTCGAGGCCCTGGGTTTTGAATACGTGGGTCCAATTGACGGTCATAATTTTGACGACCTGAAGAAGGCTTTGCAGCATGTTGCCCGATTACAGGGGCCGGTGCTGGTGCATGTTTTAACCAGAAAAGGGAAAGGTTATGTTGTCGCTGAGGAGAAGCCTTCGGCTTTTCATGGCGTTGGCCCGTTCAATATCGAGACCGGGGAAGTAAAGCAGGCAAAAGGCGGGCCGGGGACCTATACGGCGGTTTTCGGCAAAACTCTGGTGGAATTGGCTGAGAAGAATGAAAAAATTGTCGCCCTGACCGCGGCCATGACCGATGGCACCGGATTGTCGGAGTTTCAGGAGCGTTTCCCGGAGCGTTTTTTCGATGTCGGCATTGCCGAGCCGCACGCCGTCACGTTTGCGGCGGGGATGGCTTCCCAAGGGCTGAGGCCCGTGGTGGCCATCTATTCCACCTTCCTTCAGAGGGCCTACGACAGCATTTTGCACGATGTTTGTTTGCAGAATCTTCCCGTAATTTTCGCTCTTGATCGTGGCGGCCTGGTGGGCGCGGACGGTCCCACCCATCACGGGCTTTTTGATTTGTCCTACCTGAGGCATCTGCCCAATATGACGCTCATGGCCCCACGGGACGAGCAGGAATTACGGCGTGCTTTGACAACCGCCTTAGCGCATGACGGCCCCTTCGCATTTCGATATCCGCGGGGCAAAGGACAGGGGGTTTCTCTGGAGGAGGCGCCGGAGCCGATTCCCCTTGGGCAGGGAGAGCTCCTTGTTGAGGGCGCCGATGGAGTGGTTTTTGCAATTGGGGTGACTGTCGCACCCGCATTAGAGGCAGCACAAGCGCTTCAGAAGGAGAATCTTTCTTTGTCCGTGGTCGACCTGCGTTTTGTCAAACCTTTGGACAGGGTTTTGATTCTGGAACAGGCCAGGAGAACCGGCAAGGTGATCACCGTTGAGGAAAACATGATTCAGGGCGGTGTCGGGTCGGCTGTTCTGGAGTTGCTTGCCGCCGAAAGGATCAAGGCTGAGATCTGTTGCTTGGGGATACCGGACACTTTCGTTGAGCAGGGAAGCCAGGGAGAGTTGCGCAGGATGAACGGCCTTGATGCGGAAGGAATTGCCGATGCAGTCAGAAAGTTTCTGGCTCATTGATTCAAAAAGAGAGGAAGAAAACAGCTGCATGTCCAGGAGGGAGCAGGGGCAAAACCACAGCAGTTGTTCGTAAGACCCCTCTTGGCGCCTTTTTTTGATTTTTATGTTGTAATTTATTGTCCAAATGTTCAGGGCGTGAAAGGAAAGGACATGGCTGAAGCTTTAGCACATCCCACTCCTGAGGACGAAGTTCGCTCCAGGCTTTTTGCCCTTGGAGAGATACCGCCGCCGCCGGCTATCGCCCAGGAATTGATTCGCCTGGCGGGCAATGATCAGGCCGACATTCATGAGTTGGTTAAGGTCGTTGAGAAAAGTCCGGAGCTGACGGCGCGGATTCTTCGCTGGGCCAATTCTGCATATTACGGCCAGCGAAACCAGATTTTCTCTACACGGGACGGGATTATCCGGGTTCTGGGCCTTTCCACGGCTAAAAGCCTTTTATTGGCCCAGGCTTTGGCCGTTTCATTTGCAACCAGGGAGCTTAGCTTTTTCCCGCTCGAGCGATTCTGGTATCTGGCCGTTGCTACGGCCACCTTGGGTCAGGATCTGGCTCAGCAGCATTTCAGACATAAGGTTTCACCGGGCATTGCCTATACCGCTGGGCTTATTCACAATATTGGACTTTTGGCTCTGGTTACAGCCTTCCCGGAAGAGTTGGAGCAGGTGTTTATCGAAAAACATGAGGATCCGATCTCTTTTCGAATTTATGGCAAAATTGGCATTGATCCGTGCGTGGCGGGAGCTTGGCTGGGAAAAAGATGGGGGTTGCCGGAGGATTTCGTTCGAGTGATTCGTTATCTGAAAGACCCCGATTACGAAGGTCAGCAGTGGGAGATGGTTCGCTTGATTGGTTTGGCTGCCGTGGTTGCAGAACACCATCTGGACGGGAAGGCGTTGTCCGACATTCCTCCTGAGTGCCGGAATGAAAAACTGGTCGATTTTACCACTCTTTTTTCGGTTGTTGAGTGTTTGAACAGCCGATTTGATGAGTTGAAAAACTTTTCTTTGTTGCTTGTCTGAAAAAAAGTAGATACTTACGTGAACTCAACACTCCCTGGGGAAGTCTTCAAAGAGATGACGGACATTTTTGACGAATTGTTAGATTCGTTATCAACCTTACATGCGCTTAGTACCATTCACCTGCCGGTTGCATCCGAAAAAGAGCTTTTTCGCCAGGTCATGGAGATACTCGTTGAAAATTACGGCTTTGACAAATGTTCCGTTTTTGCCGTGGAGAAAAGCGCTCTTTGTAAAGTCGGAGCTCTGACCTGGCAGGAATGGGAAAGCGGCCAGGTCTTTCCCCAGGAATCCCAGGCCAGCCCCGAAGACAAGCTTTTTCTCCAGACCATGATGGGGATGGCCGTTCAGACCGGCGAGTCTCAGGTGTGCAGCGACTGTCAGCAGGACAATATATTTTCCTCTATGGTCCAGGGGAAAAAACCGACCAGTCTGGGGAGCGTTGTCAGTAGTCCGATTATTTTTGGTCAGAAAGCAATCGGAGCGGTTAATGTTTCCTACCCGCTGCCCGATCAGTTGAATGAATGGCAGAAGCGTTTGATCCCCGTGTTTTGCCGTTTTCTGGGGCAAATTATTACCTCCAACAGACTCCTTAATGATTTGGAAAAGGAAGTCAACTCCCGTACCAGCCAGCTGGATTCTCTTCTTGATGAAACCCGTCGCATGGAACAACACTACCAGGAATTAGCCATGATTGACGATCTGACGGGGATATACAATCGGCGTTTTTTCTTTCTTGAGGCGAAGAGGACTCTCGGCAGGGCGGTGCGGCATTTTCACCCCTTCTCCCTGTTGATTGTTGATTTGGACCGTTTCAAACATGTCAACGATACCTATGGTCATGCCATCGGGGATGCGGTGCTTCAGGATGTGGCGAGCGCCATGCGCAAAATCCTGCGCGAAACGGATATCCTTGCTCGCACTGGCGGTGAGGAGTTTGCCATAGCTCTGCCGGAAACAGACGCCCCCGGTACCAGGGAACTTGCCGAGAGAGTCTTGAAGGCCGTCAACAGCTTGAGTTGGAGCGCCGGTGGAGACATGTTCCAGGTTACAGCCAGTATCGGCTGTGCCCATATATCGGTTAAAAACATATCAAATTGGCAGGGAACCGTAGACAGTTCCCTCAAAGCATCTCAAACCAACCCCTCGAAAACAAATCTATCCCATCTTTTGGATCGCCTTTATTCCGAGGCCGATACGGCCATGTATATTGCCAAAAGAAAAGGTGGCAGCCAAATTGCCCAACTCGCGGATATCGAGTAGGTAAACTCCAGCCTGCGAAACCATTACCCCGTACAGTAAAAAAAGTATTTTCTTTTCACACCTGAATATTCTGGTATATTCTTATTTTGTGTCGTCCTCATGAAAAAATTCGTTTTTTCTCCACCATCGCCATATTTTTTATAGCTCATATTGGTATTTGATTCGGCGGTTTTCGCCTGCGGAAGTTATTAAAAACGTGGTTTTGCGGAGAGGAATTGCCTGGTCAAAAATCTCTTGACAAAAACAGGCTGAAATAGTAGTTTTCCGTCGAGCATTTTGGGGAACGGTGTCTAAAAAACATTAAGGAAGGTTGGAAAGCTACATGTCTTGGATACCCAACAAAAAAGAAGGCAAAGGGCTAACGTTTGTTGTTGAGGAAGCGCAAGCCGGCGATGTCGGGAAAGGAGTTGCGCGAATCTATCCGGATAAAATCGAGGAGCTCGGCCTTAAGCCGGCCGACGTCGTTGAGCTGACCAGTGGAGCGAGCAAGACTGTTGCCAGGATTATGCATATCGATCCGTCTTCCAATATGCCCGCCAATGCTGTCCGTATTGACGGCATGATTCGCGAGAATGTAGGCGCTGGCATCGAGGACCTGATCGATCTGAAAAAAGCTGAAACCAAGGTCTGCGAAACCCTGTTGATTTCGCCTACCGATCCGAATCAACCCCCGCCCGGTGAAGACGAAGCGCAACAGCTGGCTATGATGCTGGCCAAGCGTCCGGTTATTACGGGGGACAAGGTTGAAGTTCAGATATTCGGTCTTGGCAGCAAAACATTCCTCATTGAGGGAACCAGTCCTCAGGGCCCCGTTATCATTAACCCGAGCACCCTCGTCCGTGTTAAAAAATCCGACGCGGGGGAAAAGGCTGCCCGGGTTTCCTATGAAGATATTGGCGGTCTGGACGATGAACTGAAGAAAATTCGTGAGATCGTCGAATATCCCATGCGCTACCCGGCTATTTTTCAAAAGCTGGGAATCGAGCCCCTTAAAGGCGTTTTGATGATCGGTCCTTCCGGTGTCGGTAAAACCCTCATTGCAAGAGCTGTTGCCAATGAGGTAAAAGCCCGTTTCATGCATATCGACGGGCCGGAGGTAATGAACAAGTTTTATGGCGAGAGTGAAGCCAAGCTTCGTCAGATTTTTGTCGAAGCGGCGACCAATGCTCCTGCCATTATTTTTATCGATGAAATTGACGCCATCTGTCCCAAGAGGACGGAAACCCAGGGCAACGTTGAGAAGAGGGTCGTCGCCCAGCTTCTGGTTCTTTTGGATGGTTTGAAATCACGCGGCCAGGTTATTGTTATCGGGGCCACCAACATCCCCAACATGCTTGATCCCGCGCTGCGCCGTCCAGGTCGTTTCGACCGTGAAATTATTATCAATCCCGCCAACCGTGTCGGTCGACATCAGATTCTAAAAATCCACACCCGCAAGATGCCTCTGGCTGAGAACGTCGATCTCGAAAGATTGGCCGAGTTGAGCCATGGTTTCGTCGGTTCTGACCTGGCGGCTCTCTGCAAGGAAGCCGGCATGGTCACTCTGCGCCGCGTCTTGGGCAAAATGCGTGAGGAGGGAATCAACCCGACGGATGCCGACTATTCGGCTGTCACCGTCGAGCAGGCCGACTTCCTGAGTGCTTTCCGCGAGACCGAGCCGAGCGCCATGCGTGAGTTTCTCCCGGAAAGACCAAAAATTAAGCTTAAAGATGTCGGCGGCCTGCACGAGGTCAAGAAAAACCTCAGCATGGTTATGGACATCTGTCTCGGGACCAGTGCCGAGGAGAAGGATACCAAGGCCATTCTGCCCCGCGGCTTTTTCTTCGCCGGTGCGCCCGGCACCGGCAAGACCATGTTCGCCAAGGCTCTGGCCGGTGAATTCGAGCTCCCCGTCTTGACCGTTAACAGCTCTGCTCTTTATTCCAAATACATTGGTGAATCGGAGAAGGGGATTGCAGAGGTTTTTAAAAAGGCCAAACATATTGCGCCTTGCATACTGCTCCTCGACGAAGTCGATACCCTTGCACCGACCCGGTCCGCCATTTCCGATTCAGGGATTGGACAGAGGGTTGTCAACCAGCTCGCGGTTGAAATTGACAAAGCCGTTGCCTTTCAGGATATTATCATTATCGCTACTACCAACCGTATTGACTTGGTTGATACGGCCATGTTGCGCTCAGGACGTTTTGACTACGTCGTCGAGTTTGAAGTTCCGACTGAAAGTGAAAGACTCGAGATATTGCAACTCACTGCCAGCGACCTGGATATTGATGAGGCCACAATGAAAGAGCTGGCGAAAAACAGCCGGGGTATGACCGGTGCCGATATCGAAAGTTGTGTCCGTAAGGTCCGCATGATCAGGGCAAGTTCCGCCTTCAAATCCGGTGGCAAGGAAATGGGTAAGAAGCAGGTTGCCGAAGAGTTTGTTAAGGCGGTCGCCGACATGGGATCAAATATCAAGTTGGCCCAAAGACATATTGGGTTGGAAGAATAATTATCTGATCTTTTTTGGTTTGCGTGCATGAAAGGAGGTGAAAATCTTTAACAGGATTGACGCAAGCGGGTAGACCAAAACAAAAGGAAGTCGATGAACGCTTCCGAAAGGGCGCGGGGATTCACTTCCACAATTGCTAGACATAGCAAAAAAAAATTACATCTCTATGAAGGAGGAAAATTAGCATGATCGAAATTACCGTATGGTGTACTGGCGTTATTCAGGACAAAGAAGGCCGTGACGTATGTCTGGTTCTCACCGAAGCAGCTTTCAACGAAGGCAAATTTACCCAGGCATTTGACAACTACGTTGACCTCCCTGACCGTATCAACGTTCAGGTTCGTAAGTATGCTCGTATCTCCGACACCGTTATCGAGAACGTATTCGAATACGAAAACCACAAGCCTAACATCATTGGTGTTACCGAAGCGACCATCATGAAGGGTATCAACGTATGTTATGGTATCCAGCCTGGTAGCGTTCTGGTTATCAACACCACTAAAGATCCTGAAGAACTGCTCAAGTATGTTCCCGCAAAACAGAAGAAAAATCTTAAAGCTGTAGCTACCATTGACGCACTTGGTATCGCTCCTGAGCAGCTGATTGACTACTCCGGTTCTGAAGGTGCTGAAGACGCAAGCGCCATCGGTGGTGGTCTTGGTGCTGCAATGGCCGGTGCTATCGCTGCCGTTTCCGGGCTCGTTAAGAAAGAATCCGTACTTGCAGCAGCAGCTAACCGTACCGCAGCCAAGCGTGGTTACGACGAAGTTAAAATTAAGCAGCTGTAATAATTTTATTTTCGGATCCGTGACTTAAACTTAAATAAAGGAGTAGGAGATCCATGAAAACTAGATTCAAAAAATACACCGTTGAAATTCCCGAAGAAATGGCGATTCCCTTTGCCGGTATCGTAGAATCTCCCAAGCCGAATGGCGAGCAGCCCATGATGCTTACCGGTGGTTGGAGAATCTATCGTCCCGTTATCGACAGTGAAAAATGCGTTATGTGTAAGTCCTGTGTCCTGGCTTGCCCCGATGCAACCGTACTGCTCGTTGACGGCGGTAACAAAATCGGTTTCAACCTTGATTACTGCAAAGGCTGTGGCCTCTGCACTTGGGTATGCCCTGTTAACGCTATTGACAGAGTTCCCGAACTGGATTTCGAAGACGGCGTACCTTTCCAGGATGCACTCTTCCTGTTGCCTCACGTAGAAGCTCTGTACGCAGACTAAGACAATAGGCGTTATTTGATGACACCTTAAATCCTTCAATGGATATCTTTACAAGGAGAAATTAGTATGGCAAACGAAGACGTAAAAGTAGGAAGACAAGCTGAAGAAGATAAAGGCGCACTGGGTGATTCCCGTCCCGGCACCATTAAGTTTCTGACCGGTCTCGGCGCAGCAGCTCATGCACTGAGAATGGCTGACATCGACGTAGCTTCCTCCTATCCTATCCGCCCTTACACCGGCGTTATGATGATGCTGTCCATGATGGCCGCTCGTGGCGAACTCGACCTCGAATTCGTACACGGTGAAGGTGAACATGGTCAGTTGGGTATTGCTCATGGTGCTTCCTCTGCTGGCGCCCGTGCAATGACCGGTTCCTCAGGTGTTGGTGTTGTATATGCGATGGAAGTATACTCCCCCATCTCTGGTGGTCGCTGCCCCGTACAGATGGTTATCGCTGACCGTACCCTGGACCCCCCGGGTGACTTCGGTTCCGAGCATACTGATGCACTTTCTACCCGTGACCAGGGCTGGATGCTTGGTTGGGCTCACACTCCTCAGGAAGTTTTCGACAACACCCTGATGTACTACCGTATCGGTGAAGATCCTCGCGTATATCTGCCTCAGATGAACTGCCAGGATGGTTACTTCATCAGCCATATTCCCCAGCGCGTTGTTGTACCTACTCAGGAAGAAGTTAACTCCTTCCTGCCTCCTCTGGAATTCCCCGATGCACTCGATCCTCTGAATCCTCTCGGCCACGGCCCCCAGATTTTCCCCGGCCAGGGTCATGTACTCGAAGCTACCCGTGTAAACGCAATGATGGGTACCTTCCCTGTAATCGACGAAGTAGTAAATGACTTCAACAAGCGCTTCGGCACCAGCTACGATCCTTTCGTAGAGCAGTACAAGTGCAGTGATGCTGAATATGTTATCTTCATCAGTGGTGGACATGCATTCACCGGTAAATTCGCCGTAGATCATATGCGCGAAAAAGGCATGAAGATTGGTCTCGTTCGTACTCGCTGGGTCCGTCCCTGGCCGACCGATTACCTCGCCGACATCCTCAGCAAATTCAAAGCTATCGGTGTTGTTGAAACCAACAACTCCTTCGGCGCTGCCCGCCAGTGCGGTATCCTGACTCTGGAAGTTGCTACCACTCTGTACCAGTGCGACAACAAGCCTGTTCTGACCGCTTTCATGGCCGGTCTTGGTGGTGAAGTTATCCGTCTGGATGAATTCTACTACATGGGCGATGTACTGAAAGACGCTGCTGCTAAAGGCTCCACTGAAAGAACCGCTTACTGGATCGGTTTCCACAACGTATAAGAAACTGTCGTGTAAAACCTAAATAGAGGGAGAAACAAATGACGACTTTATTAGAAGAACAAGTACAAGCGAAAGTAGACCTGCCTTTGCTGGCAAACATCCACCAGGCAGTAGAACTGGACGAGTATTATGTAATGGGTCACCGTACCTGCGCAGGTTGCGGACCGGCTCTGTCTTATCGTCTGGCATGTAAAGCAGCCGGCCCGAACTCCATTTTCCTCGGCCCCACCGGTTGTATGTACGTTGCAAACACCTCTTACCTTTGCGTTCCCTGGGCAGTACCCTGGATGCATACCCAGATTACTGACGCTGGTGCAGTAGTATCCGGTATTTCCGCTGCTTATGAAGCACGTATTCGTAAAGGTAAATACAAAGGTACCTTCCCCAACATTTATGTTTTCGCCGGTGACGGTGGCTCCTCTGATATCGGTATTCAGGCAGCTTCCGCAATGATGTATCGTGACCACGATGCAATCTTCATCTGCTACGACAATGAGTGTTACTCCAACACCGGTATCCAGACTTCCGCACAGACTCCTTACGGTGCATGGACTACCTTTACTCCTCCCGGACCGAAAATTCCTGAAGCGAAGAAACTGTTCCCTAAAGACTTCGCCCGCGGCATGATCGCTCTGCATCCTGCAATGCAGTACGCTGCAGCAGCTTCCATTTCCTATCCTGTTGACTACATGAACAAAGTACGTAAAGCTGCTAACATTCATGGTGCTGCTCTTGTACACGTACACGCAATCTGCCCCAAAGGTTGGGGTCTGCGCGCCAACCAGGTACTGCTCTGCGGTAAGCTTGCAGTAGAAACCGGTACTTTCCATCTGTTCGAATATGAAAATGGCGAGTACACCTATCAGTACCAGCCCAAGGCATTCAAACCTGTAACCGAATATCTGAAGATTCAGGACCGTTTTGCTCATCTGAAGCCTGAGCATCATCAGAAGATTCAGGAATTCATCAATCAGGGTCTGAAGCGCTGCGGCATCAAGATTCCGGTTGAAGCAGTCTAAGGAATTCCATTCTGCATGTGATTTAGTGTAGTTGAATTGCCTCTTGTGAAAAGAGGGCTTTTAGCCCTCTTTTCCAAGAGGCATTTAATTTCTGAAAAGTAAAAATTAAATTTTCACCTCATATCAACCCCCACCTCTTTAACCAACACCCTTCTTGGCCAAAAAAGAGAAAAATGCCATTTTGAACTGACATTTCGTTAGATTCTACGGGCCTTCCTGGGCAAAACTTTGAGATTTATGATTTCTTAAAATTTTTGTTTAACATTTATTTATAAATTTTTAGCACCATGATACATTACAGCCATGGAAGATAAACTTTATGGCATAAAAATGCTTGCCCGAAAGGGGCATTTTCATCTTTGTGGCGCTGAGCGGCTCTGCGTTTATGAAGAAATTGATAAAATTTCTCAGGATCTCTTGCAAAGAGCAGTTATCAAGGGAAAGGGGCAGATAGATTCCCTTGAGGTGAAAGCTGCCAAAATTGATCATTTCAATTTTAGATCCTCCAGCCTTCCCGATTTTATTCAACTTCGAGTAAAAAGTTTTCGTGAGGGCCGTAATACGGCAAAAAACCTTCTTTCCCAAGCAGGAGTATCTGAAAAAGCCTATTTTATGGCTGAAAATCTTTTGAAACAAAGCCCTGAACTTGGCGGGACCAGCATTCCCGGGGCCTTTTTGGTTGATTCATTTAGTGGCGAGTTGCTTAATCCGGAAATGGAAGACGGGGTTTGGATTGGAAGGGTGGATTTAGCAAACTCTCTTGAAGAAAGGGTGCGCAAACGTCTCGAAAGCCTTGGCCTAGACGGTCGAAAGATAAGGGACAATCTTGTTTTAGCTGCCAAGATCATGGGGATGGGTGGTTTTGTAGGTGAGATCAACTGGTCCAACGATAGCGCCGAACAGGGAGGGTCGATCACCACTTCAGAGTTGGGTTTTGCCTACTTTCCATATTTGCGGTCTAATGCTAATGAGGTTGGCGGCAGGGTACTTTTTGTTCGTAGCTGGCTCGACCTGAATTCAGCTATCCAATATTTGGAATCTGAAGTTCTTCTTATTGATAATATCGGGAATATCCGTTAGCCCTAAACTTTAATTTTCAACCTAGGTTTTGGAGGCTTTTGAAACGACCCCCCTTATAATAAGTGGCTTCAAATGCTTTAGTTTTAATGGCAAGGAAATGGTGGCGGGGATGCTCTAATTATTTTGGAAAGAAATAAGAAGATGGTTGCCAACGCGTGGTTTTTTAACATACGCTGAGGAAAAATTTAAATAAGCCTGGGTAGGAAATAAAAGAATTTGTAATGAAAAAGTGGAAAATTAATTTCAGGAGCTGCTTTTCTATTTCTGTCCCTTGTTTTTAAGGAGAGAGATGACGATTTCTTTCACGATTGGGGATACAACTCGATAAAAAACCTCAACGCCGTCGCGTTGGCCTTCGATAATGCCTTTGTTTTTCAACAGAGCCAAATGTTGGGATACCGTGGCCTGAGGGAGTTCAAGGCACTCCCATATCCTTTTGACATTGCAGCTTTGAGACATCAGTCCTGCCACAATCCTGAGTCTTACGGGGTGGCCTAAGACTTTGAGAATCTCGGCCTCCCGTTCATAGTTGGCCAAACGGTCGAAATTTAATTCATCCATAAGCTGGACTCCAAAAAAAGACATCTGTTTATTTGAATATTATAAATATGATGGATTGGCTAGGCATAAGTCAAGGGATAATGGTGTTCCCTTTTATGGATAGCAATTTTTTCGGGATGCATTGTGCAACAATGTCTCGGCGTCGCTGAATCAAAGGTGTAACTTTTTAAAAGTTGAA
Organism: Deltaproteobacteria bacterium; assembly: GCA_016934985.1. Taxonomy (GTDB): domain Bacteria; phylum Desulfobacterota; class Desulfuromonadia; order Desulfuromonadales; family JAAYDE01; genus JAFGRU01. The sequence continues at coordinate 124 of JAFGRU010000097.1, read as the reverse complement.
AGACATATTTTATTTTAAATGTTGGCGGACTTGAGAACGGCGGTGTAAATCATTTTGTGTAAATGGCTTGGGTTTTAGTTGTCAGTAAGCTGGCATTCTGCCTTCGAATAGGATGGAAAAACGG
>JAFGRU010000096.1 GCA_016934985.1 Deltaproteobacteria bacterium | reverse complement strand
TAAATAGGTCATTTGATGAGCAGACATAGGATATATATCCAAAAAAATCCCCCCTTCTCTGAGGTGAAATCTATTCGGCTTTATCTGCGGTCAGATATGGTTTTCTAAATTTTTTTTATTTCGGCAGTTCCCTGGATTTGAAACCTAAAAGAAAAGCTAATCATTATCAGGGTTTGAATTTTTAGAAAAACCTTTTTATTAACGGCACAGGGTATGCAATCCTTATTTTGTTCTAATTTTCCCCTCTTTTAATATTTTGGGTAGGCAGAAGTATTTTTTGTGAAGTTTTTATTTAAAATCTGACACAGAAATATAATGAAACCCCGAAGCCTCTGCTTTAAGAAAAAATACTGGAAACCCTTCAGAATACTAATGTACCTGTTCGCTATTGTGCTCCTTGGAACAATAAACGCATCAGGTGAGGACGGCGGAACTTCAAAACCTTTCGCTAAACGTAACATCCTTCCCCATAACCCTCCAGCGCACCAAATCGTTATTGGTGGAGACCATAGCTTTCCACCTTTCGAATTTCTCGACGAAAACGGTCAACCAGCGGGTTTTAATACCGCCATAACCCGGGCGGTTGCCAGCCAGGTGGGCCTCGATGTCGATATCCGCCTTGGGCCATGGACAAAGAGTCTTGAACAAATGGCCCTTGGTCGAATCGATGCTATTCAAGGAATGTTCTACTCACCGAACCGTGACCTGATTTTCGACTTCAGTACACCCTATACAGTCATTCACTACGTCGCCGTCAGCCGTAAATCCAACGGATTGCCGCCTGCCAGGATCTCTGATCTTGTAGGCCAACGCATTGTTGTCGCGAATGGCGACATCATGCACGATTTCCTTGTGGAGCAGGGTTTGGCCAACCAGATTTCAGTTGCTTTTACCATGGAGGATGCCCTGAGGAAACTGGCCGGGGGGCAATATGATTGTGCCCTTGTCGCCCGTTTGACGGCGCTTTACTGGATCAAAAAGCACCAGTTGAACAACCTCGTGATCGGCCAGCGGCCGTTTATTTCCCCCGAATACTGCTATGCCGTGTCGCACAAAAGCAGCGCTCTTTTGGGCCAATTCAACGAAGGCCTAAAAATTATCAAGGAAAGCGGCGAATATCGCAGGATTTATAACCAGTATCTAGGAATCTATACAGAAGCTGCTCCACGTTTGGCAACCATTCTTCGGTATATTTTGTTTGTGGCCGTTCCATCCCTTGTTATCCTTTTGACTGTACTGATATGGGTTTGGTCGCTCCGCAAAGAAGTAGCACGCCGTACCAGGGAATTACATAAGGAAACCAACCGTCGCCAGGTCCTTCTTGACAAATCGAGGGACGGTATTGTCGTCCTCGACGAGAATTGCAAAGTCTATGAGACCAACCAGAGCTTTGCTGAAATGCTGGGTTATTCTATGCAGGAAATTCTTCAGCTGAATGTCTGGGACTGGGAGGCCCAATGGACACAGAAAGAATTGCTGGAAAAAGCAAAAGAGATAAAGGCCAACGGGTGCTTGTTTGAAACCCGTCACCGGCGCAAAGATGGCACCTGTCTTAACGTAGAAATAAGTACCACTGAGACTGTCCTCGAGGGGAAAAAGTTGTTTTGCTGTATTTGCCGGGATATCACCGAACGTAAGCAGTCCGAGCAATCGTTACGGGAAAGTGAAGAGAAATACCGCCTACTGGCTGAGAATGCTTCGGACCTCATCTGGACTTATAGCCTGGTAGAAAATAAGTATCTATATATCAGCCCTTCCATCGAAAAAATGTTCGGCTATACGATTGAAGAGGGTCTGAGTGTATCGCTTGAGGATCATCTGCCCCCCGAGGTTTTGACGAGGGTATATCAAACCCATAAAAAAGTATTGGCAAATAAATCAAACCGACCTCAGGAATGCGTCTTTGAGCTGGAGCAGATCAAAAAGAACGGTACCGCCATTTTGACCGAGGTTTCAATTTCTGTAATCAGGGATAGAGAAGGAACCCCTTTCGCTATTCAGGGAATTACCCGCGACATAACTGAACGCAAGCTTGCGGTTGCCAACTTGAATATGAGTTTCCAGGCGATGGAAGCTTGCAATAACGGCATTATGATTTGCGATGGTTTAAACCCGAATTATCCAATTTGCTACGTCAATCCGGCTTTCGAAAAAATTACCGATTTTAACAAGGATGAGGCTCTGGGCCTGAATCCGTGTTTATTGGTAGATAATGACCTTAATCGAGTAGGATTTTTGGAGATTTCCCAAGCTTTAAAAGAACAGGTGGAAATTGCTGTTGAGATCAGCAATCAACGGAAAGATGGCAGCCAGAGCTGGAATCAACTGAAAATCGCTCCGGTGCGCAATAGCGATGACCAGGTTACTCATTTTATCGGAATAATAGACGATATCACGGTGCGCAAACAACACGAACAGGAGCTTGAGCACAAGGCAACCCATGATGCACTGACCGGTCTGGCCAACCGCAACCTCCTTGAAGACCGGATTAACCAAAGTATCTATTACGCCCAACGTTCCAAGCGCATAGTTGCAGTTCTGCTCCTCGATCTGGATCGTTTCAAAAGAATCAACGATACTTTCGGACACAGTTCCGGTGACACACTCCTCAAAAAAGTGGCCTTGCGTTTATCCCGCTCCATTCGTGAATGCGACACAGTGGCCCGTTTTGGCGGCGATGAATTTGTTATCGTACTGGCTGAGATTGCCGAATTTTCCGATATTGGTATTGTGACCAAAAAAATCCTCGAAAATCTGTCTCATCCGATCAAAATAAACAACCAGGAGTTTGAAATCAATACCAGTGTCGGAATCAGTTTTTTCCCGGGAAATGGCCCGAACGCGGAAACCCTGATTCAGAAAGCCGACCTGGCCATGTTCCAGGCAAAGCAGGCCGGCGGCAATACATCCCGGTATTTCTCTCCGGAAATGACGGCAAAAGCCCAGGAATTGATCAGCATCGAGGCGGGAATACGCGAAGCACTTAAAAAAGAAGAGTTTTTGCTTTATTACCAGCCTAAAGTCGATCTTCGAAGCGGTCAAATAAAAGGCTGCGAGGCCCTGGTGCGTTGGCAGCATCCCCAAAAGGGGTTAATGGGACCAGACACTTTTATTCCGGCAGCAGAGGAGAGCGGGCTCATTTTACCATTGGGTAAATGGATTATGGAAACGGCTTGCCGGCAGGCAAAGTCCTGGTGCATATCTGGTTTTAATAATTTTAACATTTCAGTCAACGTTTCTGCTCGTCAATTCAGGCAGGAAAATTTCGTCGGACAGGTTTTTGAGGTACTTGAGAATACCGGTGTTGAGCCAGGAATGATATCCCTGGAGATCACAGAGAGCATGGTTATTGAAGATATTTCGAACGCGGTGAGGATCTTGACGCTACTAAAGAATAAGGGTTTAGGTCTGCACCTTGATGATTTTGGCACCGGCTTTTCAAATTTCAACAGTTTGCGGCAGTTCAAAGTAGACTGTCTGAAAATCGACCGTTCGTTTATCGCCGATGCACTCAGTGAACCCAGCGCTGCGGCAGTAGTGCAAAGTATCATTGCCATCGCCCACAATCTGAGGCTTGTGGCTGTGGCAGAAGGAGTTGAGACCCAAGAACAGCTTGATTTTCTTTTGGATAACCAATGCGATGAATATCAAGGCTATTTTTTCAGTCGACCGGTGCCCCCGGAGGAATTCATAAAACTGATCAGCCCCGGGGAATGTCAAACAAAATTGCCCAATTAAAGATTCAGATTTAGAACTCCAATCTGCTCATCCTATTGAACTAAATTTAAATATCAGTTTATTTTTCATATTTAAACTTTTCAAGCAATTCCAAGGGAATGGTAAAGTTTATATGATTTCAGGACATTAACCTTCCCCTTTGGCTTCCATCAGTAATCCCCTCCGTTTGCTTCTTTCCAAACACAAAAAAGGCCTCTCCTTTTGGAGAGACCCCATTGTGTTTCAGGTAAATCTTTGCCCCTATCCCTCCTGGAGAAGTCTGACAATCTCGTGCTCATGGTGCGAGATGGTCCGAATGCTGTCAAGAATAGCAAGGAAGACCGGTGCGGCTTGGGGAAGACAAAGCCCCTCGATGAGGCGCGCCTCGTGATCGGTGGCAAAATCGATACATTTCTGGGACATGTCTTCAATTTTTTCAAGGACATAATCACGCAGGATAGGATTCTCCGTCAGGAAAATGTCAGCAAGGGAGCGAAATATTCCAGCCTCGTGATCGAACAGAAAATTGGTTTGCATCATCCCCTTGTTGGAGAAGAGGATACCTTCCCGAATCTGTTTTTTAAGGGGATCCACAAGTTCGTTAATTGCATCCTGGATCAGCTCCATATGGGAAAGAATGCTTTGCAGGCGAACCACCAGTTTTTCACTTGAAGAAAGGCCCACCGCCTCTTTTTTGGCGACCTCAATATCCTGGGCAAGACGCTTCTGGATTTTTGTGGTCTCGTGCAGGTAACTCTGATTCTGACGGTTGAAGGCATTCCTGAGAGTCAGAATCATTTCCGTCAAATCATTGAGGATTGGCACCAGAATTTCGCTCTGATCCCTTTTGAACCCTGAAGTCATCATAGGCCCCTCCTTACCCGGCTGAAATTGGGGTTCGTTTGATCTTCCTTATTAGAATTTTAACACAACGAAACGATTCGTACAGGATGAGAATAAAAATAAAGAGAACACCAATGAAATCCCGGAACTTTCATGAGGATGGCGGTTGGGCAGGCTCCAACTTTTTGCAAGGTACCTCAATAAAAAAGACCTGCCCCTTGCGTTGGATAAAAAGCTCAGTGGAAACCTTTTCGGGGACATAATTGCTGGAAGCCGGAGCGGTGGCACATTCAACCCGATAGTTTTCATGGAGCCGTAAAGCAGGGATAAATGCGGGAATGTGGTATTGGATGCCGTCGACCCGGCAGACAATTTCGTTGCGCAATTCCGGTTCCTCGGAGTCTTTAGCCTGATTGCCGTTGTTGTCATGATAGGCGTTGATAAGAAGCAGTCCCCGCTCAGTCGGCATGCCGGGAGCGGAACCGAAAATCATATTGAAAATATTGCCTTGTTTTTCTCTTTCTTCTTTTTCCTGGACCTGGATTTCTTTAGAAAGGTTTTCCGCGGCCATAGAAGGACCAGGCACCTTTAATCCAAAAAAAGTGCAAACAGTTAGGAACAAGAGGATTTTTACCCATTGGGACATAGAATGCGAAACCTATATTATTGATACCTATGATAACAGCATAAAAAAATTTTACCTACGGGGTCTTTAAAACGTGGATAATACCCCTCAGTTTTAATGATGTCCGGCCTAAACAGAAAGAAATTCAAAATAAGGAATGAGGTACAGGCATTAAAGACCAAGATAGGCTTTTTTTACATCTTCGTTGTCGAGGAGATTGGCTGCGCTGTCGGCCAGCGTGATAGTACCGTTTTCCATGACATAGCCCCGATGGGCTACTTTTAAAGCCAGGTTGGCATTCTGCTCGACCAGAAAGATAGTGGTTTTTTGCTCCGAATTGATTTTGCGGATAATTTCAAAAATTTGTTGAATGATCAAAGGGGCCAATCCCAAAGATGGTTCATCCAGGAGCAGCAGGCGTGGCTTGGCCATGAGCGCGCGGGAGATAGCAAGCATCTGCTGCTCACCGCCGCTAAGAGTACCGCCCTGTTGATGGCGTCGTTGAGCGAGGATAGGAAAAAGGTCTAAAACGTACTCGAGATCTGTCTTAATACCATGATGATCGGTACGCAGGTAAGCGCCCATTTCGAGATTTTCCTTGACCGTCAGGCCGGGAAAGATATGCCGTCCTTCGGGAACCTGGCAAATACCTAAAGCGACAATTTTTTCAGTTGTCATGTTGTGGATGGGCGTGCCGCGAAAAAATATTTCCCCCTGCTTAGGTGGAACGACCCCACAGATGGACATGAGGGTGGTGGTCTTCCCGGCTCCATTGGCACCGATGAGGGTGATGATCTCCCCTTCCCCAATGTCGAGGGTAATCCCTTTTAGGGCCTGGATGTTGCCGTAATAAGTTTGGATGTTATTGACCTTAAGCATGGACTTCCTCCCCCAGATAGGCTTCGATGACTTTTGGATTTTCCCGTATTTCCAGGGGCGTTCCTTTGGCGATTTCACGGCCATACTCCATGACGAAGATACGGTCGGATATATTCATGACCAATTTCATATCATGTTCGATGAGGAGAATGGATATTCCTTCCTCATTTTTTATCTTGGTGATGAGATCATCAAGCTCTTTGGTCTCCTGCGGGTTCATGCCGGCAGCCGGTTCATCCAGAAGAAGAAGAAACGGTTCAGTGGCCATGGCGCGGGCGATTTCCAGACGCCGTTGAGCACCATAAGGAAGGTTCTTGGCAAACTCGTTGGCGTATTTTTCAAGTCCCATTTTTTCCAGAAGGTGATAGCTGAAGTCAACGGTTTCTTCCTCTTCACGACGGGTATGACTGCCGCGTAGAATGGCACCCAGAATCTTGCTGGTAGTGCGGCAGTGGCGTCCAAGCATGACATTCTCTAAAACCGTCATATTGGGGAACAGACGGATGTTCTGAAATGTCCGCGCCATGCCGGCCTGGGTAATTTTATGAGGCTTGAAACCGTTGATTCTGATAGGTTTTTTCCCCGGAGGGATAACGGAAATTTCGCCATCTGAAGGAGCGTAAATGCCGGTAATGCAGTTAAAAAAGGTCGTCTTTCCAGCGCCGTTTGGGCCAATGAGAGCCACTATCTCACCTTGGCAGACATCGAGGTTGACCTGATCAACGGCCCGCAGGCCACCGAAATCCATGGTAAGACTTTTTACGTCAAGCAACCGTTCCATCATCCAACCTCCTTATCTTTCTTGAGGCCCTTGAACTGATAGGTCTGTCGAACGGTGCTGACCAGGCCCTGGGGACGGAAGACCATCATGATTACCAGCACGGCGCCGAAAAGGAGCATACGGTACTCGGAGAAGGCGCGCAGATATTCAGGCAACAGGATGAGGATAAGGGCGCTGGCGATGACTCCAACAATGGAGCCCATGCCGCCGAGAACAACAATGGAGAGGATGATTGCTGATTCCAGGAAGGTAAAGCTGGCTGGATTAATAAAAGTCGTTTTAGCCGCAAATATTACGCCTGCCATTCCCGCCCAGGTAGCTCCGAGGGCAAAGGCCGTCAACTTGGTTGCCGTTTTGTTGACTCCCATGGCCTGGCATGCAATTTCGTCTTCGCGCAGGGCAATCCAGGCCCGGCCAATGCGCGAATTGCGCAGGCGGTTGACCACAAAAACAGTGAAAAGTGTCAGGATTATCACCAAAAAGTAAAGGAAGACGCTCGATTCGCTTAAGGAAAGCTCGACCCCTGGGATCGGTGGCCGGGGAATTTCAGCGATGCCGCTGGGCCCTTTAGAAAATTCGTTCCAGTTTTCAAGGACCAGGCGGATGATCTCTCCAAAACCAAGAGTGACAATGGCAAGGTAATCCCCCCTTAAACGTAGAACCGGAAAACCGAGGATGATCCCGAAAAGGGCAGCAAGCCCCGCCCCCAGGGGGAGACAGATCCAGAAATTAAGACCGTAATGGAGATGAAGCAGGGCGTAACTGTAAGCCCCAACCGCATAAAAGGCTACATAGCCCAGATCAAGGAGACCTGCCAGCCCGACAACGATATTCAGTCCAAGACCAAGCATGACGTAGATCAGGGCGGTGGTCATGATGTTGACCTGATAGCGCGAGAAGATAAAGGGGAAGATAACAGCAAATACGGTCAACAGGGCAATTGCCGAATAAAAAAAGACCGGGTGTTTAATTGCCTGACGGGCATTTTGAATCCAGGGGACCCCCCTGCCCATGGCTTCTGGCTTAGGTGCTTGACGGTGTTCCATAAAGTAGCGCCAGACAAAGGAAAGGGCAAAACTCCCCACCGCAACCATGATCATGTTGTCCCAACGCCATTCAATGGTTTTGTGGATGGTATTAACCCGAATCACCATAATGGGGAAGGTCAAAAAGACAAACCAGACGGCGGTTATCGTAGATTTTTTTATCTCTTCAAAAATATGCATGGTTTCACACAGAAAAGATGAAAATATAGGCTACTTTCAGCACATCAAACCTTCTCGGACGAAGATTTCCCGAGAATCCCGGCAGGCCGGAAAATCAGAATGAGAACAAGAAGACCGAAGGCAAAAACATCTTCGTAATCGCTCAAAACGTAGCCGGTGGCAAAACTTTCAGTACAACCCAGAATAAGGCTGCCAACAACAGCTCCCGGGATGCTCCCGATTCCTCCAAGGACGGCGGCGGTAAATGCCTTGATGCCGGCTATAAAACCGATATAGAAGTTGATCTGACCGATGAATGATGCAATCAGAACCCCACCGATTGCCGCTGTTGAAGACCCAATGACAAAGGTCATGGAGATAATTTTGTTGACGTCGACGCCGACCAGCATGGCCATTTTCCGATCCTGTGCCGTGGCACGCATGGCCTTCCCAACCTTGGTGAATTTAATCAAAACGGTCAGAAGAACCATGACCACCACCGTGGTGAAGAGAATGAAAATCTCGGGGGAACGAATGATATGGCGGTACGGCTGCAGAAATTCAAACTCGGGAAGCAGACTCGGAAAGGGAAGAAAATCTGATGTCTGAGCCAGCAGCACATAGTTCTGGAAAAAGATCGACATGCCTATGGCGCTAATCAGGGGAGACAGGCGCGGCGAATGGCGCAGCGGCTTATAGGCGATTTTTTCCATGGTGAAGCCGTAAGCCGAAGAGTAAATAATCGCGAGTATACTGGCCAGGATGAGGATGGTTATCTGGCCGAGGCCGAGCATATTTAAAATACTGGCAGCAATCAGGGCTGTAAAAGCGCCGATCATGTAAATTTCACCATGGGCGAAGTTGATCAACTCGATAATGCCGTAGACCATGGTATAGCCCAGGGCTATGAGGGCGTAGATGCTGCCCTTGGTTAATCCCCCTAAAAGTAGTTCGAGAAAGTAGTCCATAAGAAAATTGATCAGCTCCTGAAGTATGATCGTCCTTGACAACAGCAGACCATTGTAAATTTCCTTTTCAGCAAAAAAGGATGATGTCAAAAATCAAGGGACAGTCAATTAAGGCTGCCCCTTGAAATCCTTTTTCTATGTTGGTTACTGCACTTCGACGTAGGCACCGTTTTGAACCTGGTAGACGGAGAAACCTACCCCGATGGCATCCCCCTTTGCATCAAACTTGATGCTTCCTAAAGGGGTATCAACGGGCTCCGTTCTAAGCGCGGCCACAATCTTGTCATAGTCGGTGGAACCGCTTTTTTCAATAGCATTCACCAGCGCCAGAGCAGCTGAATAGGCGTTCAGGAAAAAGGCGCCAGGATCTTCATTGTAAGCCTTTTTGTGTTCCTCAATCGCCTGAATAGTCAGGGGGTTTTTGGACGTGTCTTTGGGGCCGGTTGCGTAAACGCCCTCGGCATATTCGCCGGCTACCTTGATGAAGGTTTCATCCTTTACGCCGTCATCGGAAATGAAGGGAATGTTGATATCCTTTTTCTTCATCGCCGTAACAATCTTCGAAGCTTCGGGATGGTAACCGCCAAAAATCACGCCGTCAGCACCGTTCTCCTGGATTTTTTTGACAATGGCAGAATAATCGAGCCCACCGGGAGTGACACCTTCAAAAAGAACGACCTCAGCACCTTTTTCCTGCCCCAGGAATTCTCTGGCGAATTCAGCAAGGCCTTTACCGTAATCGCCTTTGTCGTGAATAATGGCGATCTTTTTGAGCTTGAGAGTATTAAGGGCGAAATCGACTTCCATACGTGCCTGTGCGTCGTCCGAAGCGATGGTCCGGAAAAAGTTGGGATAGTCGCCGCTCTGGGTTAAAGGAGGGTTGGTGGCAGAAGGCGACATGGTCACAATTTTACCGTCCTTGTAGATACTCAAAGCCGCTTTGGTAGCTCCACTGCAGATGTGGCCGATAACCACGTTGGCACCGTCGTCAATAAGCTTGGTGGCGGCATTGGTAGCAAATTCGGGTTTGCAGGCGTCGTCCTGAACAAGGACCTCAATCTGGCGACCGTTTATGCCACCGGCGGCATTTTTCTTCTTGACTACCAGTTCGGTCGCTTTGACGGTCGGGATGCCATAAGAGGCCAGGTCACCGCTATGGGCGCCTGCTACGCCAATCTTGATCGGCGGGGCAACGGCTTTGGCCGCTTTTTTTTCTTCTTTTTTACCGCAGGAGCTTAAGAAAACGGTAGAAAAAACCAAGGCCAGGGAAATAGCCAGAGTTTTAGTGAGCCATGCAAATCTGAATTTTTTCATGAACGTCTCCTCTCCAAATGTTTGCTGAAATCAAGGAACAATAAAAAAGGATGGCAAGGTGCCACCATTCAAATTAGTTGCGGCTAATGGCCTGGAATCAAATAAAAAAACGAAAACCTGGCTTCGAAATATTTTTTTAGGATTACAATAGACAGACGGTTTAAGTCAAGTCAAAAGGGTGATTTCAGCGCCCTTTCCAGACTTTAAAAAACCTTCCTCAAGTATAACCCTGGTTACGCAAGGACCTTTTTCATTTCCTGAACGGCGAAGCTCGGATCGGGTGTGTCAAAAATAGCGGAACCCGCCACCAGAACCTCAGCACCGGCGTCGGCAATCTTTCTGGCGTTGTCAAGTTTTACGCCGCCGTCAACCTCGATATCAATATGGGTCAGGCCCCTTTCCCCCAACAGGGCTCTAAGCCGTTTTAATTTGTCCAAGCTTGCCGGGATAAACTGCTGCCCCCCGAAGCCGGGATTGACGGACATGATGAGAATCAGATCGAGATCGCCGAGGACCTCCTCAATAGCACACAAGGGGGTATGGGGGTTGAGAGCCACACCGGCCTTCATCCCCGCCTGGCGGATTGATTGGAGGACCCGATGAAGATGAACGCAGGCCTCGGCTTGGACGGTCAGGTAGTCCGAACCGGCTGCGGCAAAAACATCGATATACCTTTCCGGCTTTTCGATCATAAGGTGAACGTCGAGAGGTAACTTGGTTACCTTGCGCACAGCTTTTACAACCAAGGGGCCGATGGTTATGTTAGGCACAAAATGGCCATCCATAACATCGACGTGAATCCAGTCTGCCCCCCCCTCTTCCACCTGGCGAACGGCCGCGCCAAGGGCAGAAAAATCGGCTGACAGAATAGACGGGGAAATCTTCCTTTTTTTATTCATGGGATGACCCTCATTTTCTCAATCATGGGTTTTAATTAACAGCGATCCTTACAGCTTGATCGATATCGACGTTCCCGAAAACATGCTCAGGGTTAAGCTGATGGACACCGCGGATGAAACGGATCGACCCGGAGAGAGCCCGGATTACAATACTCTGGGTGGTGACTCCGCCCTGACAGTCAAAATGAACCCCTTCGAGAAAAGGTCCGTCAGTTATTCCGGTGGCGGCAAAAAAGGCATCCTTGGAACGAATCATATCATCAAGTTCCAGGACCCGGTCGATATCGGTGTTATTTATGGCTTTCAAGGCCTCGAGTTCATAATCTTTCTGCGGTGTTCTTCTCCCCTGCATGCCGCCGCCCAGGGCCTTAACAGCGGCAGCTGAAATAACCCCTTCAGGAGTACCGCCGATACCCATGAGAACATCGATACCGGTTTCCGGAACGGCGGCCATCAGGGCACCCATGACATCGCCATCGGTCTGCAGGGAAACCCTGGCTCCTGCTTTGCGGATTTCCGCGATCAAACCCTGGTGGCGAGGCTTGTCGAGAACAAAAACGGTAATATCCGAAACAGAGCGGCGCAAAGCCTCGCCAATGCGGTGCAGGTTATCAGTGGCCGAGAGGCGAATATCAATAGCATCGCGGGCCTCCCGTCCAACGACAATTTTATCCATGTAAAGCGATGGGCCTGGTTCCCACATGGCGAAACGCGGTGCCACTGCGATCACTGCGATTGAATTGGGCCGGCCATAGGCGAAAAGACGGGTGCCTTCCACAGGGTCAACGGCGACATCGACTTCCGGTGCTTGGCCTGAGCCAACCTTTTCACCGTTATATAGCATGGGTGCTTCATCCTTTTCTCCCTCACCGATGATCACCACGCCGTTCATGGGGACGGATTTTAAAACCGACCTCATGGCGTCAACGGCAGCTCTGTCGCCACCTTCTTTGTCACCTTTACCCATGAAACGGGCGGCAGACAAAGCTGCCGCCTCGGTAACGCGAACCAACTCCATACCCAGGTTACGATAAACACGATCCGGCATATGATTCCTCCAAGCACAATCTGAAATGGTTCTAGAGAGCCGATTGGTTGCGGCATTTTAACAGGAAATATTGCTCAGGATGAAGAATTTTTATCGTTTATTGGTTTCGAAAAATTTTCCTTAAGAATTTTCCAGGACTGGAAAAGAAAAAGCCTGCCGAAAAGGGCAGGCTTGATTAACAGGGAGGAAATAATTAAGGACTGTCAGGAGGTTTTTCCCCTCAAGGTCATGGTCAAAATCACACCGGCTATAAGAAGCAGACCGGCAGTTGCAAAAGAGTAGTTGTAATTGCCTGATTGAGCGTAAAGCATTTGCGAAAGACGGGACATGACGAAGCCGCCGACTCCCCAGGCCGTAAAAACAATGCCGTAGTTTATGCCGAAATTCTTTAGGCCCCAAAGGTCCTTGGTAAATGATGGGATGAGGGACAGGTTGGTCCCGTAATTAAAACCGATTAAAGAGGCGAGAACCACCAGGAGAGTTGCGCTGGAGGATGTCCCGACAATGACGATTCCTGCAAACATCAATAATGCCTGAAAACCGAGCATAATAGCCAGAGTTGCTTTGCGGCCGATTCGATCTGAAAGCATGCCGGCAACGATCCGTCCCCCGGCATTGCCGATGGCCATCAGGGCCACGACCAGAAAGGCCATGTCACCCATGCTGTTTTTGGCCATACCGGCGACACTGCCGATAACCATGAGACCAGCTCCTGAACCGACAAAGTAAATCAGCCAGAGTTTATAAAATGTACCGGTTCGGATCATTTCCCCTGCAGGGATGTTGACAGCTGCAGACGCTGTGTTTGAGTTGCCGGCGACGGCGGCAAGTCCTCCGGGCACGTAACCCTCGGGAGGGTTTCCCAGAAACATGGCCAGGACACAAACAACGGCCAGGAAGGCAATGCCGAAAAACAGCATGGAGCCGGTTATTCCCCAGAGCCCCAGAAAATATTTAGCCAGAGGGGCGATATAGACGGATGCCAAACCGAAACCCGATACGACCAGTCCTGCTATGAGGCCTGTTTTAGCCGGGGGGAACCATTTCAAAGCGGCAGGGGTGGCGGCAGAGTAACCAAAACCGATCCCGGTTCCGGCCAGTACTCCAAAGCCGAGAATCCAGGCCAGATAACTGGTTGTTTGTGAAACCCAGATAAAACCTGCTCCGACAAGAACTCCGCCGATCAAAGCCGTAAAACGGGGGCCAAAACGGTCCTGGCATTTTCCGGCCAAAATCATTGAAAAAGCAAAGACCAGGCAGCAAACGGAATACGGGTCGTTCAAGGACTCAAGGTTCCAGCTAAATGCTCCGGGCCCGCCGGTCTCAATGGAATCTTTAATATAGGCCTTGAAAATACTCCATGTATAGAGAATACCCAGGGCCAGATTGATCCCGGTTCCGGCAAAAGTCACTACCCATCCTCGGTTTTTAACATTCACGGCATTTACCATCAAAATGCATTCTCCCTGTCACGAATATATTGTTCAATTCATTAAAAATAAAACATCGTTTTAAATAATTGTCAACTGAATTATTTGGAAGGGAAAATATAAATTTGGATTTAATAAAATTGTTGCTGAAACTTCACAAACATAAAGCTCGGTTTGGAATATTGAAAACATTCCAAACAAGACCGTATATTAAAAATCGATTAAAAAAAAGGAGGTCAAGGTCGGATATAAAAAAACTGATTTTCAATCTGGATGGAGTGCAGATGCAATACCGGAACTGCGGGAAATTCGCCGGGATACGGCCTCAATAAAAACCGCTTGCGGGGTCAGAAGATCGATTTTCTTCCGCGCCCGGGTAATACCTGTATAAATCAGCTCTCTGGTGAGAAGGTCGGAGTACCTGTTTGGCAGGATGAGAAGAATATGATTGAATTCTGAGCCCTGACTTTTATGGACTGTCATGGCAAAAGCGCTTTCATAGGCGGGTAGCCGGGATGGCGATATTTTTCGCAATTTTCTGTCAGGTTTTGGGAAAAAAGCATCGCAGCGTCCTTGGACCGGATCATAAAAAAGGACACCGATATCGCCGTTAAAGAGGCCGAGACGGTAATCGTTGGCGACAATCATGATCGGCTTGGTGGCTGCACCTTGCCCCAGGCGGGCGACAATGCCGGCTTGTATAAGTTCTAATTCGATACCGGAATTAATGGCCTCAACGCCGAATGGTCCCCGACGCATGGCGGAGAGGATCATGAATTCTCTGAATCCTTCAAGGAAATCCCCGGGATTTTTGGCACTATAGAGTTTTTCGAAATATGAGGCGTAAAGGCCAATAAGACGTCGGGCAAGGGATTCTTGTACCTGGTCGGGGAGCCGTGAACAATCGGGCTGAGTTCCGCTATCCAAAAGAGCAAGGGCCTGGCGCCCTGCCCCACTGTTGACTAAACGACTGAGTTTGGCGATACCGCTGTTTTCCGGGAAACGATAATTTTTCTGCAGCACGACGATGGAATCGCTGAGAATGTTTCCTGAAGCCTCCTTTTTCCCAATAGCAACATCTTCACCTGAAAATTTTTTCAAATAACTGCTGAATTCAGGGCTGAAATGGTTTCCCGAAGTTCCCTGGCAAAGATCGTTGAAAACCGCCCCGGCCTCGACGGAGGCCAGTTGATTCTGGTCACCCAGGATTATAAGGCGCCCTTTTTCAGGCAGGGCGCGCATCAATTTAACCAGTAATGGCAGATCGATCATGGACCCCTCGTCAACAATTACAATATGGTAAGGGAGGGGATTACCTCGCGTGAAAGTGAATTCGGAAGAATGGGGACGGCTTCCCAGCAGCCGGTGAATGGTTAAAACCTCTTCGGGGATGGAATTTACGGCATTGCAGGGATTAAGACGTTCTTTCCAGTTTCGCAGTGATTCCTGAAGGCGGTTGGCCGCCTTGCCGGTGGGGGCAGCCAGGGCTATGCGCAGATTGTTGTTACGGTTTTCCTCCAGGAGCAAAAGCAGAATTTTAAAAATTATACTGGTCTTGCCCGTGCCGGGGCTGCCCGATATGAGGCAAAAAGGTTTCAAAAGAGCCGTTATGGCGGCAACCTTTTGCCAATCGGGTTGGCCTGGGGAGGAGGATTCCGGAAAGAGTTCTCCTATCAAGCTTTGGAGCTCCGTCTGGTCCTTTGGAAAGGTAATAGCCGAAGAATAACCCTTAACGAATTCAATAAGTTCCCTTTCATAGTTCCAGTAACGGTTAAGATAAAGCCGCGACTCTGTCAGAACCAGGGGTTTGTCTTCCCCGGGTTTGCCGACAATCTCAAAAGAACCAAGCTTTTTTGCCCAGCTATTCGTATTGGGTGTTTCAAGGTAATTATCAATGTCATTATCCAAGGGAAAACGGTGCTGGGAAAAATCCTCCAGGGGCAGACAGATATGGCCATTTGCCGTCTGCCAACTGACCAGGGCGGAAGCCAGCCACAGATCCGGTTCCGGAGGGTCCCCGCAAAGTCCTGCAATAAAATCGGCAAACCTTTTGTCAAGAGGGCTTAAAACCTGGGACAGGGGTTCTGAATAGACTTTAAATGAATTCATTTAAAAAAATTTTATTCCCTCCGGAAAATTTTTTCCAGATGTTCAATGGTCTCTAACTTCGGGCGAGTCGTATAAATACCGTATTCAGTGGAAATATGCGGATCGATTCCGCGCAGAAAAAAATAGAAGACCGAGCCGAAATGATGGTCGTAATCGTAGTCGGGAAGGCGTGTGCGCAGAAACTTATGTAAAGCCAGGCAATAGAGGTGATACTGAAGATGATAAAGTTCACGGTCCATAACCGCCTGAAGGTTTCCCCGGTTGTAATCTTCCAGGCTGTTGCCCAAAAAGTTGGATTTCCAGTCAATTAGGTAATAGCGGCCCTGGTATTCAAAAACCAGATCGATAAAACCTTTAAGAAAACCCTGTAATCGTGCAGAAAAAACTAGTCCGGCTTTTTCAGGGAGGGAAGGACCGGGTGTTGAACTGAACCCGTTTTTTATGAGCGAATTAAATTCAATTGATGAAATTCCATTTACGGGAAAATGGAATTCCATTTCGGTCAATCTTCCGGGAGTTTTTAAATCCCTGAGGCAAAATTTTGATGCTCCGTACGCCAGCGGAGCCGAGGCGACCTTGGCGAGCATGGCGAGAACAACGGGCGTCCATTGTTCCGCATCAAACTGGTAACGGTGCAGCTCCTCCTGAACCAGGGTTTTGGTACCGGTTTGATCTTCCAAAGAAAAGTCAAATTTTTCAAGAATGCCGTGAAGGCAAAGCCCTGCCTTGCTGCCACGCGGGAAAGAAAAAATATCCGCCGTTTCGTTTGCCATCATTGCCATGCTGGCAACTGGAATTGGCTCCTCGGCTGAAAATTCCTCGGCTCTGTCCCGGCTTTCATCATAAGTGGTGGCTCCCCTCGCGAGGGAGGTAAAACTGGTGAGCTCCCAGCCCCTATCGATCCGCCCTGAAAATTCGGCAGCTTGAAAATGAGCTGTTTCAGCCTCAACTTGAGCGGGCCTGGCCCCATGTATTACCGGCGCCTCAGTCACAAAAATATCGCCCCCCGCGAGTTCCGCCCGTTTTTCGATGTCAGCCAGCAATTCCTCGTCGCTTCGGAGCGAAAAATCAGGGAATACTCCGTCAAGGCTATTCCCCAATGTTGCAGGCCGGGAATGAAAAAGATAGGCAAGGGCTGAGGACTCCGCCCCTTTAAAGGCACCCCAAGCCACATAGCAGCGGTGCTTGGATCGGGTCAAGGCAACGTAGAGAAGGCGCAGGTTTTCAGCAAGGGCCTCTCTTTCCATTATTTTTCTGCGTTCTTCCAGGCGTGAAGAACCCATATCGAGACAATAGCGGTTGTCTGCCTCGGGATCGTGGAAAAATACGCCGTGCTTTTCGCTTTTCAGACCATCCCACGAGTATGGGCAAAAGACAACGGGAAAGCCCAGCCCTTTGCTGTGATGAATAGTGATGACATTTACGGCTTGGCGGTCGGTTTCGAGGCGAAGCTGATACTCATCTTTCTCGGGCTGTTCCTCTATCTGGGCGGAGAACCATTTCACCAGACTTTTTACCCCGAGGTGTTTGGTCACAGCGGTATGATGGAGTATTTCCAGGCAGTGGATCAGATTGGTCAACTGCCTTTCGCCGTCCCAGCGGGAGAGAAGACGAAGGCGGATCTTTTCGCGGCGCAGCAGGTCCCCGGCCATGGCAATAAAACCCTGCTCTTGCCAGAGGGTCAACCAGTTGTGAAATCTTTCGACCTGACCTTCCCATTGCTCCTCGTTTTCAAAAAGGTCATAAAGATCAGGCCAGGTCAGTCCGAATAAAGGACTGGCAAGCGCTGCCCGAACCGCCCTTTCACTGCCGGGATCTGCCACCCCTTTGAGAACCTTGAGAAGGGTTTCAGCCTCCCGGGTGGCAAACAGGCTCTCATTGCTGTGAATCACCGCTGGGATCCCTATTGCCCGCAAAGCGTCACGAATCAGCAAAGCTTCCCTGTTGCGGCGCACGATAACGGCCATATCGCCGGCCTCAAGGGGCCGGTCTCCCAGGGTGACTCTGCCTCTTTGCGCCTTGTCCAGCAAATTGCTGATTTCCCCGGCAACCGCCTCCGAAATTCTGCAATCCGCTGTTTTACGGTCAATAACACCGCTTTCTTCCTGACGGCGAAAGAACCAGATTTGCATTGGATCTGAGATGGGGCGACCATCTTCCAGGAGGTATCCATCCAATTCGGCCCGGGCGGCGGCTATGGATTCAAACTTGATCTCTTCAAATACAAAAGGGTTCCGGTGAGGTCCGAAAAGGGCGTTGATGCTATGAACCAGTTTTGGCGCTGAACGCCAGTTGCGGTCAAGCACCATTTTCCGGGCATGGCGACCGGCCTTCATGTAGGTAAAAATGTCGGCACCGCGAAAACTGTAGATGGCCTGTTTCGGATCACCAATCAGAAAAAGCAGGGATTCCGCCTTTGAGTACAGGGTATGGAAAATCTTATATTGGACCGGGTCGGTGTCCTGAAACTCATCAACCAGGGCAACGGGAAACTTTTCGCGGACAACACGGGCGAGGAACCCGCCGTCTTCGTGCAGAGCGTCTCTAAAATCACTTAAAAGATCATCGAAAGACCGGATATTGAACCGCGATTTTCTAGCCTTCAATTCGGAGCGTGCAAAGTCAACCAGGTCGTTTTTAAAATACAGGGTGAGGACATCCAGAGCATCCAGGAGTGCCTCGAGGCTTTGGGAAAATTTCGAGCAGGCATCGAAAAATAGGTGACCAAGTGGTTCGCATCCTTTTTTGCAGGCTTTGGTGATATTCTCAGCGTGGAATTTTTCGCGACTGGGCCAGTCCTGGAGAAAGTTCCCTGACTTGAGGAAATCATCCGTTTCAGTTATCCAACCGGCCAGGCGAGCGGTTGAATAGGAGCGACGGTTTAAACCGGGGTCCTCTAAGAGAAGATGGTGGATCCGCCTTTTTTCCCCGGCCCAGATTTCCACCAGGGTCTGAAATCCGGAAGAGGCCTCCCGTTCAAGATCGGCAATATCAGGGAAAGGCTCAGGAAGGATGATTTCAAGCTGGGCCTGCCGTAATACTTGAACGGCAAAACCGGCAAGACCGTCAGGAAAGTTCCCTGTTCTGTTATGAAGATGGCGAACGAATATTTCAGGCAGCGTTGCCATCTGGTTGCGCCAGAAATCATCGACAATTTCCTGCACAATGGCCCGCTGGTCTCTGATCATTTCAAGGTCGAAAAGAAACCCGGATTCAAAAGCGTTTTCCTTGAGGATCTTGTGACAGAAGCCATGTATCGTAAAAATTGCGGCTTCATCGAAACAACTCAAAGCAAGTTTGATACGGGCCCTGATATCATCTTGGTTTTTTTCGGCAGACAAGAGATAGGAAAGGCGCTCGTCCACATTGCCTCGGTTGTCAAGGGTTTCGAGAGCCTGGCGCAAACGTTGAAGAATCCTCCCTTTAAGTTCTTCGGTTGCGGCTTCGGTGAAGGTCACTACCAGGATTTCGCTTAAAGAACGCTTCTCCATGGCAACCAGAAAAAGAACCAGGTCGCTGAGGGTCTCTGTTTTTCCGGTTCCGGCACTCGCCTCGATAAGAAAGGTGCCTTGGAGGGGCTTAGGCAGGTCTTGGGGAATACGCATCCCTCAGGCCTCCTTTCCGTCGACAAGCATGGGCCTGTAGACCCTTTCCGCAAGAGCGGCGAAATCATCTCGCGTCAAAGGATCAGTGCCGCTGAAACAAAGGTTGTAGTAAGGATCGTCAGACTCGCCGCGCCGGTAGTCGCTCCCCTCCCAGGTTTTTCGAGCTGCTTCCAGAGCTGCTTCCGGGGCCGCCGATTTTTGCTGGAGGGCCAGCCAATATTTCAGGGAGGTTTCCGGGAAAAAGGCAATGGGAGCGGCCAGACCTTGAGTGTAAATTTTTAATATGCCATGAAGAGTGCCGCAGGGATCAGGATGGCCCTGACAGGTCCAGGCGCCATCGGTGCCAACCAGCAGTCCCCTTGCGGGAGCCGCATCACCGAGAAAAGCCTGAAGAAACAACATTTCCAGCCAGATTTTCAGACGTTCCCTTCCCTTGACGGAAGCAAACCGGTACCTTACCAGGGTGTCCCCGAAAATTCCAGCAACCTTACCGGCAAGGCGGTAATCCCCGAGCGATTCTTCCATTTCCAGGATCTTTTCCTTTTCAACGGCCACGGCATCCATAATGTGAACCGCCAGAGCATTGGCCTCTCGGCTCATCTTCTCGAAGGCAATGCGCCCTCCAATTCCATGGGGCAATATTCCCCCACCCCTTACCGTGGGATAGACCTCTTCAGGAGTCTCGTGGTCAAGAAAAGACTCTGTCAGATAGTTGCCGAGCTGGAAACGCTCCAATCCCTGGAGTTGAAAATTCTCACGATCTTCAGGAATGGAATCCCTCTCCTCAAGAAAGATTCCCAGGCGCTGGCGGAAAAAATAGCGAACCGGGTGATGGAAAAAGCTCAGCAGTTGCGATAGACCAATATTTTGCCACTCCTCATGCGGAAGAGGAAGAGAGCTTTTTGCGGGAATTTTGTCAGGATTTCTTCTTGAAGCAGCCTGAAGAGCCAGGAGGTTTTCCCTGGAGTAGCTGAACAGAGGGCCTTCCTTGGAAAAATAGCGTGAATCAAAGGATTGCAGCGGGTGGCGGAGATGGATATGGGATGAGATCGCCATAGCCCCATCCACCATCCTGTAATGTGTTGCCAGATATGCGAGAAGCTCACTGACAACCACGGATGGTTGAATTTCGCTGTTGTCCCTCATGTCCTGACCGAGGTAGCTGATAAAAATCCGATCACGGGCTGAGATCAAAGTTTCAAGAAAAAGATATTTGTCCTCATCGCGGGAGGAACGGTCTCCCTTGCGGGGATATCGAGCCATGAGATCGAAACTCATGGGGGTCGATCTCCGGGGGAATTTGCCATCGTTGAGACCGACCAGGGCGATGACCCGAAAGGGGATGCTGCGCATGGGCAAAAGTGCGCAGAAGGTAACCTTGCCTGAGAGAAATTGCCCTGGCATGTCAACGTCGCAGGAAAGCTGTTCCTTCAGGGCAGCCTCGACAACATCAAATTCGATGGGACCCTCAAAAGCCGCCATTTCGATGTCGCCGGCAAGTTTTTGAAGGGCCTTTTCAATGGCCCACAGATCGTGTTCCGAATCATTGTCGACGTGGAAAAAATCGCTGAGAACCTGGTGCAGCCAATCGACCCAGCGTCGGAATGGATGTTTCCCGCTCATAAAGTGAATGGTCGAGGCGAGGGACTTTTGAAATTCCAGGAACCTGCCTAAAACGGCGGCTGAGTTTCCCTCGATGTCCTGATAAGGGAGAATATCCTGGAAAAGTTTTTTTCCGTTGCCGGGCAGGGCATAGCCCAGAAGAAGCCGTTCCAGGCCTGCCTGCCAGCTGTTCTGATGAACAGGCGGCAGACCCATATTTTGCCGGTCGTCAGCGTCGATACCCCAACGAATGCGCGTTTCATGAAGCCAATGGCAGATTTGTTCAAGTTCCGGCCCTTGAAGGCTGAAACGTCTCAGAATATGGGGGCATTCAAGAAGGCCAACAACCCGGGATGCCTCAAAGCGGGATTTTCGCAAGGCGAACAGCTCGAAGAGGAAGCGGGCCAGACGGTTGGCGTCGCGGGAATTGCGATCAGCAATGGCAAAGGGAATGCGCCTAGATTCGTCCTCTGAAGAATCAAAGACAGCAGTGATGTAAGGTGCATATTCCTCGATATCCGGGGTCATGACAAGAACATCAGAAGCCTTCAGGTCGGGAATGCTGTCAAAGCAGGATAATAAATAATCCTGCAGAATTTCCATTTCGCGCAAAGGAGTATGACAGGAATGGACCTGAAGAGAGTTGTCGGCTTTGCAAACGGGAATTTTTTCAGATGCTGAGGGGCTTTGGCAGGAAAGGATATCGGCCTGAAGCAAATGGAGGAGGTTTTTTCCATCAGGAAAAACAAAAAATGCCTTATCCTGAACGGTCTCTTTTTCGAAAAGCGCACCCAAAAATTCGCTCCCCGTTTTGCCCCAAGAGGAAAGAAAGGGATGCCCACTCTCATAGTGGAAAGCTTCGAAAAGACTTTCCCCGTCTTTTTTTGTTCGAGCCTGAAGCCGGGCCTCACGTTTGGCAGGTAAAAAATCGAACCAGTACTCCCGGCAGGGATTGAGAAGGTAAAAATTGACGACACTGAATTCAGCAGCGGCGCTCAACATATCGAGGTGAAACGGTGGCAGGGTGGATACGGCGAAAACATTGATGCGGCCCGGAATAAGCCGTTCATCCAAGGAGCCCTGACGCATCTGCAGAAGAAACTCTTTTTTTAACGCGGCCTGGTGAAAACCCTTTTCCTCAGAAACGAGGCGCCGCCAGAGTTCCGCCTGCCAGCCCCCTTCCCTGCCCTCTTCCCATTCCAGGAGAAGTTCCGGCCTGTAGGTAGAATACTGGTCAAAAAGATTGGCCAGCCGATGTGCCAGCTGATAGCCTTTCAGGGAAGAGGCGTCATCGTTGAGATATCCCTTGAGCGGTGAAAATATTGACTCCTGCAGCAGCTCAGGAAAAAGGCTAAAAAGATTAAGGCTCATCACCCCGCGCTCGAAGCGGGCGTCTACCGCCTGTTTTCCGGATAAACTGGAAAAAAACCGGTTAATCAAAGCATTGGGAAAAGGGAAATTGCAGTTGGCCCAGATACCCAGTTTTTCAGCTAATTTCAAAGAGAGCCATTTTTGCATCCCTTTGCTCTGAACTAAAATGGTTTCAGGTTCAAGCGGTGGTGGTGGGGAAAATTGAAGGTTTTCCGCGAGAATCTCGACAAGACTTTCGAGGCGGTTGCCGTGAAAGAGATAGAACCCCGTTTCTCTGTTCATGAGTTGGTCGTATTGCCAGGATCGGGAGATGGCCTGGCAGCATGCACCGGTTTGCCGGATATCTGGGGAATCAGACAGGCGAGAAGGTAGATGGCCAATGCGCCACAGGCGTTGGCAAGAATGTCATAGGCATCGGCCCCACGGACCCTGGAAAAGGTTCCCTGGGCGACCTCCATCAAAGAACCGAAAATTATAGAAAAGACAAAGGCCAGGAACCAGGCCTTTTTTCGGGACAAGACAAGGGCAATAAAAGCGCGGCCTGCAAAAAAAGTGAGGAGAAAATAAGCCAGGGCGTGTTGAACCTTGTCCCAGGACAGCCATTTAATACCAATTCTGGGAGGATGAGATGTCAAGGAAAGCCAGGTAATAATCCCCGCGTATGCAACAAAGAACGCAAAACGAATGATGATGCGGGTTGCGGTTTTTAATGGCATGGTCTTACCCAAGGCCGGTTGGAAAAGTTTCTGTTGTCCATGTTGACGGGGGTCACAATGGCGGTGTCGCGGCCCATGTCCCCGATCCTGGATAAAGCTCCTGAAATCCAGGCGCCGAAGGTTTCTCCCGAAGGATCACAGCGATTCAAGATCAATTCATTATGATGACTGAATTGATAAAAAAAATGGGATCGGAGCGATCAATCAGAGATCCTTCAAGGCTTTTTGCACCAAAGCAAGTCCCGTTTCGAGTGAATTGCCCAAATGAATCCGCAGCGTTCGACGCCCGTATTTATGAAGGGCTTCCAAATCCCCACCTGCCTGGGCTTTGATCAGGGTTCCGAAAGAAAACGGTTTTCCGGGGACATCGGCATCTCGGGCCGGATCGGCGGTAAACTGAATGAAAAGGCCGCTGTTGGAACCCCCTTTATGAAACTGACCCGTGGAATGAAGAAAACGGGGCCCGAAACCGCAGGTCGTGGCCAGGCGGTATTTATCACGAATCAGGCCCTGAATGTCATGCAGATAGTCTTCGACAGCTGGATTTTCCGGGAGATATGCCATCAGGGCAACATAGTCCCGGGGCCGATTCTGACCAAGAAAATTGCGCAGGCAGTCTGCCAGATCGGTGCCGCTAACCGCTCCGAACACCTGAACACCGTCCTCCTGAAGCGAGGGAGAAGCTTCACAGGTTTCTTGGTGCGTTTCCATGTCATTGAGTAGGCGCAGCGTATTGGACTTGCTCTCCTGTACATTTGGCTGATCAAAAGGGTTGATTCGCAAAATGGCACCGGCTGTGGCCGTGGCCATTTCCCAGCGGAAAAACTCCTGAACCAACTCATCTTTTGACTGAAGATAAATGGTGACCACCGGATGATCCAACTTTTTCAATTCACTGACGAGAATTTCAATCTCCGGGGAGGCTTCGCCCTCAACACGATATTCAACAAACAGACGATCGTCTCCGTAGGCAGTCGGCTCAGCCAAAGGCTCACCGGAGACGGGGAGAATCCCACTGTCCTCTTTCCCGGTGCTCTCGGCAATCAATTGTTCCAACCAGAGGCCAAGGGTTTTTATCGATTCAGGGAGGAAAAAAGTCAGTTTGTTGCGACCGTGAAGGGCAAGTTCTCCCAAAACCGCCCCCAGGTTGATGCCGGGGTTTTTTCTCTCTGGGATGGACGGTCCGCAGGCCTGTTTCATCACCAAGGCCAGGGCTGTAAGTTTATCGATGTCGAGTCCCATGAGCGCTGCGGGAACAAGCCCGAAAAAGGACAACGCTGAATAACGGCCGCCGATATCGGAAGGGTTGGTAAAAACGCGGCGGTAGCCTTTTCCCTCGGCCTTTGAAGCTAAAGATGTGCCGCCATCGGTAATGGCAATAAAGTTCTCACCAGCCTGTTCCCCTTTGATGGATGTGAGCCGCTCGTAAAAGAAATCGGCAAAAGCGTTTGGTTCGGCCGTGCCCCCCGATTTGCTGGCCTCAATGAAAAGGGTTTCGGCAAGGGGAAGTCGGTCAGCAAGTTCCAACACGGTTTCAGGGTCAGTGGAATCGAGGATTGTCAGAGGGATTTTGTTTTCAGTTGCCGCTAAAGAACGTTCGAAACAGAGGGGCGTCATGCTGCTCCCGCCCATGCCCATGACAAGAACATGCTTGAATCCCGCGGTACGGATTTCTTCGGCAAAAGAATGGAGGTGGTTAAGGCTGTCCTTAAGCTTTTCAGGAACGTCAAGCCAGCCAAGAGCGCTGACAATGTCCTTATGAATGCCAGGGTCCTGTTTCCACAGGGCACCATCCTTGGCCCAAAGACGGGACCCGAAGTTCTCCTCTTCCAAACGGTGAAGACGTTTTTGAGCAAAACGGGAATAGAGCCCGAGGTCGAGTATTTGCCGTTCAGGGAATTCCTCACCTAGAATGGCGTTACGTTCATCGGCCAGCTTGGCAAAAAGGCTGTCAAAAGGCTGAATGAATTTATCGATGCCATCCTCTTCCAGGTTTCTAGTGGCGGCGTCGAGGTCGATGCCAATTTCCGCGAGGTCAGAGAGGGCTTGTTCGGCGCCGGCAATTCCTTTTTCCAGGGTAGCCGCCGGATGGCCATGGTCCCGGAAGGCGTCCATTGTTTTAACAGGTATGGTGTTGACGGTGTTGGGGCCAATCAATTCGTCAACATATTTAACGTCACTGTAAGCAGGATTTTTAGTGCCGGTACTGGCCCAGAGCAATCGTTGAGGGTTGGCGCCGATTTCCTCGAGCTGGTTGAAGCGCTCGCATTTAAACAGCTCTTTATAGACCTGATAGGCAATTTTGGCGCTGGCGACGGCAATCTTTCCCATCAGGCCGGCCGCTATTTTCCCTTTGTCCCCTCCGTCCGCTGCAATTCTCTCCAGGTCCGGGTCAAGCAGGGTATCTATGCGGCTGAGAAAGAAACTCGCCACTGATGCGATGGAGGCAATCTCCTGTCCTGCCGCGGCTCTGATTTCGAGGCCTTCGATGAAGGCCTCGGCAACCTCCCGGTATCTTGATACGCTGAAAAGAAGGGTGGCGTTGATATTGATCCCCTCGGAGGTCAACTGTCGAATGGCGATACACCCTTCTTTGGTAGCAGGGACTTTGATCATGACGTTGGGGCGGTCGAGTTCCCGCCAGAGAAGACGCCCTTCTTCAATGGTACCATCGACGTCACGGGCAAGATGAGGCGATACCTCAAGGCTGACAAAGCCGTTCGCGCCCCTGGTTGCATCATAAAGTTTACGGAACTGATCCGCTGCTTCGCGCACATCAGCGACAACCAGATCCTGATAGGTTTCCGCAACCGTTGCTCCGGAGTTCACCAAATCGGCGATGGCACTATCGTAGGTTTTGCTGCCGGCGATGGCTTCCTTGAAAATGGCAGGATTAGAAGTAACACCGGAAATGCCGTCTTTTTCAATGAGTTTCTGGAGTTCCCCGGAACGAAGCATCTCCCGATGAAGAAAATCGAGCCAGATGCTCTGTCTAAAAGATCCGATTTCCAGCAATGGGTTGGTGTCACTCATGAATTTTTCCCTCCTATCAGCGGGCCGATGGCAAACAACGTATTGAAATAAATACGGCATTAAGCTTCTTACAAAACCCCGGTGAAAAACCGGAGACTCACCAGTAAATAGCATAAGCCTTAAAATTTGAGCTGACCTTCCAAAGCGGCCTGATCCACCCTGCTGAAAATTCAGCCGGGTCAGAAATCAGCAATACTCTGCAGGTCAGTCGAGCAGTGCCCTTGCCTGGCTTAGTACGTTATCGGCAGTAAAGCCGAATTTTTTCAAATTAGTGCCTCCTGGCGCTGATGCGCCGAAGCGGTCAATGCCGATAATTTTTCCGCCCGAACCGACATATTTTTCCCATCCCATGGTAATACCGGCCTCAATCGCGAGACGTTTGCATATGTGGACTGGAAGAACGCTCTCTCGATATGCAGCGGACTGCGCTTCGAAAAGTTCCCAGGACGGCATGCTTACAACCCGGGTAGCGACGCCATCATCCTCGAGACAGTTGCGGGCCTCAAGGGCCAGATGGACTTCGGAACCGGTAGCAATGAGAATAATATCAGGGCTTCCCTCGCCGGCATCGGCGAGAATGTAGCCTCCCTTGTTCAGCCCTTCGGCAGAAGCATATTTTTCCCGGTCGATAACGGGAACGTTCTGGCGGGTGAGAATAAAAGCGACAGGGCCGCGCCGTCCGTTGGACACAGCATATTTGTACCCTTCAAGGGTCTCGTTGGCGTCGGCAGGGCGGATGACAACCAGCCCCGGGATGGAGCGAAGCGCCATGGTGTGCTCAATGGGCTGGTGGGTCGGACCATCTTCGCCGACAGCAACGGAATCGTGAGTGAAGATATAAATGGTCGGCAACTCCATGAGAGCAGCCAGTCTGATCGCAGGACGCATGTAGTCGGAAAAAACCAGGAAAGTGCTTCCGTAAGTAGTCAAGCCACCATGAGCGGCGATACCGTTCATGATGGAGCCCATGCCGTGCTCACGGACGCCGAAGGAAAGGTTGCGGCCGCCGTAGTCAAAAACCTCATTGGCAGGGACAACACTGTTATCGGAGGCCATAAGGGGATTCTGGAAAAATCCCTGGTTTTTCATGACGGTTTTGGTCGAAGGATCGAGATCGGCCGATCCGCCGATCAGGGAACCGCAGCGGGCAGCAAGGCCGTTGAGAATCTGGCCGGCGGCGGAACGGGTGGCAACGGACTTGTTGTAATCGGAATAAACCGGCAGATCCTTCTGCCAATCCGAGGCAGGACAGTTATTATGGAACAGGTCCCACTCTTTTTTCAGTTCGGGAAATTTCTTCCCGTAATTTTCAAGTATCTCGTCCCAGTCATTATTGGCCTGGGAGTTAAAGGCTTTCAGCTCAGCGAAAAATGCGGTGATTTCCCCAGGAGTATAAAAGTCTTCCTCAGCCAGCCAGCCAAGGGCCTTCTTAGTGGCACACACTTCTTCGGCGCCCAAAGGTGACCCGTGGGCATCATGGCGATCTTGAAATTTGGGGCTGCCGAACCCGATATGGCTGTGGCAGATGATCAGGGTGGGTTGGTTTGTCTCTTTGCGGGCCATGTCCAGGGCATTTTCCAATGCCGTAAGATCGTTGGCATCCATTACCTCAAGAATGTGCCAACCCATGGCCGCATATTTTTTTCCGGTGTCTTCGGTAAAACAAAGGGAAGTCGGCCCGGAAAGGCTGATATTATTACTGTCGTAAAAACAGACCAGTTTTCCGAGACCAAGGTGCCCGGCCAGAGAGGCCGCCTCCATGGCCACACCTTCCATGAGGTCACCGTCGCTGGCGAGAACGTACGTATAATGATCAACAAGATCAAAACCCGGCCGATTGAAACGCTTCCCTAAGTGCGCTTCGGCAATAGCCATGCCTACACCGTTGCCAAGACCCTGACCCAGCGGCCCGGTGGTGGTTTCCACGCCTGGGGTCATGCCTTTTTCCGGGTGCCCGGGTGTTTTTGACCCCCACTGGCGGAAATTTTTCAGCTCGTCGATGGCAAGATCATAGCCGGACAGGTGCAGCATAGCATAAAAAAGTGCCGAGGCGTGGCCGGCTGAAAGTACGAACCGGTCCCGGTCAAGCCAATTGGGGTTGGCGGGGTTATACTTCAGAAAACGGGACCAGAGAGCATATATGATGGGTGCCGCTCCTAATGGCATACCTGGATGCCCGCTGGAGGCTTTTTCAATAGCATCAACGGCAAGAAAGCGGATGGTATTGACGGCGAGTTGATCGATTTGGGGACTTTGTGTTTTTGGCCTGTTTTTTTCCATCGGATTCCAACTCCTTATAAAAAATTTTCCCTATCCTTGAATTGGGCAGGACTTGAAGAATGTGAATTATCTGCCAGGTCTTACCACAGTATTTTGGGAGCAATCCACGGATGCAGGAATTTCAAAATATGGTTTAATTACCATCAAGAGCCTACTTTTTACCATAACACCTGCCAAAGAGCCAACCAAAGATAAAAGCTCTCCCATTTTTTCCCCAATGTAGTTATTTTAAGGAATGAAACTGAAACCTGGCAATGGTGTTTAGTGTTGCAAATATAGTAAAATCAGGGGCAATTTCAATTATGGATTTCTATCTCCGTGGGAAGGTAGGCTTGCCCAATCTCCGGATCGAATATGATTAGCGAAAAACGAACAAAACCTGTCTTTGTTGTCGGCGCAACGGGTTATGTGGGTGGTCGCCTGGTGCCCTTGCTCCTTCATAAAGGCTTCACCGTCAGGATTTTGGTGCGTAATCCCACCAAACTTCAAGGTCGTGCCTGGTGTCCCCATGCCCGTCTCGAAGTCATGACCGGCAACATTCTCGACCGGGATGTCCTTACCCAGGCCATGAACGGTTGTGGAATTGCTTATTATCTTGTTCATTCCATGCAGAATGAGGTTGTCGATTTCCGGGAGACGGACCGGGAAGCGGCCATTATCATGCGTGAAACTGCTGAGAGCGTCGGCCTGGAAAGGATAATCTACCTCAGTGGTCTGGGCGAGGTTGACTCGGACCTTAGTCGCCATCTGCGCTCCCGGACAGAGGTTGGGATTCTTCTTAAGGAGGGGCGGGTTCCGGTTACTATTTTACGGGCGGCCATGATTATCGGTTCGGGCAGCGCCTCCTTTGCCATTCTCCGGCATCTCGTCGAACGCCTCCCTATTATGGTCACCCCCCGGTGGGTCGATACACCTTGCCAACCAATCAGTATCCGCAATGTTCTCGGCTACCTCATAGGCTGCCTTGCCAACGAAAAAACCGTGGGAGAAACCTTTGACATTGGTCAGGAACGCATCGTTACTTACCGGGAGCTGATGCATACTTACGCAAAGGTAGTTGGACTGCACCGACGTATCATACTCCCAGTTCCAATTCTTTCCCCGCGCTTGAGTTCCTACTGGATTCATATTTTTACCCCGGTCCCCGCTTACCTGGCCCGCCCTCTGGCTCAAGGACTCCGCAACCCAGTTGTCTGCAAAGACTTCCGCATCCGGGCATTGATACCCCAAAGGCTTCTTGACTGCAAAGATGCCATCTTTCTCGCTTCGGGGAAGGTCCAGAGCAATGGCGTTGAAACCTCATGGCGGGATGCCGGAAGAATTCCACTGTTCGAGGAAGCGCTGCCTACCGACCCCGCATGGTCCAAACAAACGCGCTTCAAAGACATCCGATATATTGATCTGGATGTCTCCCCGGCGGCTGCCTGGAAAGCCGTAACGGGCATCGGCGGCACCACCGGCTGGTACTATGCCAACTGGCTCTGGACCCTGCGCGGTTTCATAGACCGGCTACTGGGCGGGGTCGGTTTGCAGCGCGGGCGGCGCAGAGGTCAAGTACTGCGTCCCGGGGATGTCATTGATTTCTGGCGCGTGGCAGTCGCCGATCAGGAAAGCAAGTTGGTTTTGGCGGCGGAGATGAAACTCCCCGGAGAAGCTTTTCTTGAATTTCACCTCGAAAAACTGGCGGCGGAGAAGATTCGAATTCGCCAGGTGGCCCGTTTCCTGCCCAGGGGGTTGACCGGTTTTTGCTATTGGTACGCGGTTTCTCCCCTTCATAATCTTGTTTTCGACGGCATGCTGCGGGGTATTGCCAAGGCTTCCAGGGGGGCACTTATCAAGGGTCCGGTACGACTGAAAAACCAGGATGTGTGATGGGTTTTAATTTCGGTCTATAATGGACACATATTTATAAACACGATTAAACTTTCAGAATGATGGCATAGATGAGCACCCAGAAAAAAATTCTACTTCATTCCTGTTGCGCCCCTTGCGCCAGTGCCTCCCTGGAGAGGCTTCTTGAAGCAGACTACGAAGTCACCCTGTTTTTTTCCAACTCGAATATTTTCCCGCGCGAGGAGTACGAAAAACGCCTTGAATCGATGCGTGACCTGGCCCAATCCTATCATGTTACACTTCATATAGATGCCTGGGACCATTCCTCCTGGTTGGCTTGCGTCGCCGGCCTGGAAAACGAACCGGAAAAAGGGAAGCGTTGCCTCAAATGCTTCGAATTCAGCTTTCGTCGTACCCAAATTATGGCAAACAACCTCAAAATTTTCACTTTCGCCTCAACCCTCAGCATCAGCCCTCACAAACCCTCAAAAATTCTTTTTGAAATTGGGTCGCAATTTCCCGGTTTTCTGGCCATGGATTTCAAAAAGAAAAACGGTTTTCAGCGCAGCCTGGAACTGACCCG
Source organism: Deltaproteobacteria bacterium (assembly GCA_016934985.1). Classification (GTDB taxonomy): domain Bacteria; phylum Desulfobacterota; class Desulfuromonadia; order Desulfuromonadales; family JAAYDE01; genus JAFGRU01. The sequence continues at coordinate 23,916 of JAFGRU010000096.1, read as the reverse complement.
AACACATTCTCTATACAGACAACGTTATTGCGGTTGTGAGTTCACACTAAGGTCCTGATAATTCAGCGATATTATGGGACCCTGGTAAACTATGGGAAAATTATTTTTTTAGGAAAATAAAAGAGGACAGAAAAAAAGGCCCGTTGACTTTATAGTCATTATGGCCTTTTTCCTTAATAACCCTATAGGGACTCAGTTGTCTCGAAACCTGTGCGAATTCAGTTCCTTTCCCCCCGGAGCTTCACATGAGCAGAACCCCGCCAAGTGCCAACAACCACAAAACCGTGAAGTGAAATAAAGGCCGATAATACTCCAGGTTGTCCGGCAATGCCATTGTGAGGCCCATGCCCGAAAAACCTAAAAGAGCACCGCTGACACAAACCCATTTTGGCATAAAACCGCTGTAGATCATGGCAATGGCGAGGACAATCTGGCCAAGTCCAAGAAAAACACGTCCGAAACGAGTAAAACAGGTAACGTATTCGGTACTTACCTGGAGAGACTTTATGAAGGCCAGAATCGATTCGGAGGACTTGCCTTCCATGTCCTGTGCACCCCAGGCTCCGAAATGGTAGTAAAAAGCTTCGGCAAGGGTATTAACGAAGAGGCCGGATCCTATAACCACAGTGGCCGGCCAGGCAAGAATACGCGCGGAGGTTTCAGCCAGAAGCGTCCCCAGGGCGACAAAAGCCATAACAGCGACCATGCAACCGAAAAGATGAACCCGGTAAAGCCATATCCAACGCCGGAACACTTTACGAATCTGGGGAAAAACACTCGGCTCAAAAAAAACTCCGATGGGTACAGGCAATAGAACTCTACCGAACCATAACATCAATGCTGCGGCAATAAACAACCATCCGGTAATCTGCATTTGGTATTCAATCATATCAAGCCATTTCCCATCTGTGGCAACGGTTAAAATTTTTCATTCAGTGAACGACACCTGGATTTTCTTTAATCTTTAAAATCAACATTTATTTTTATCAAATCAAAGCAGGGCATTTAATTTCTTCGGCGCAAATCACTAAAAAATCCAAAAGCCCAGAAAAGTGCCTTTTCAGGGCTTTTGGATTTAAATAAGGAATTAACAGCTTAAAACCTGAGCATTTCATTGAACTGAAGGAATTTCCAAATTTTTTCCATATTTGGATAAATGTTATCTTCGTAAATATCCATATATTCTTGCAAAGTTGGGATATGCCCAAGCATGGCGGTAATGGCAGCAAGTTCTGCGGAACCGAGAAACACGCGGCTGTCATCCCCGAGACGATCATCATAATTGCGCGTTGAGGTTGAGAAAACCGTGGAACCTTGCGGAACCCGGGCCTGATTGCCCATGCACAATGAACAACCGGCGGTTTCGACCCGGGCTCCGACATTGGCAAAAATCGGGAATAGCCCTTCCTCTTTCAACTTGAGATAGTCAAGTCGAGTGGGTGGACAGAGCCAGATTCTGACCTTGGGATTAAATTGGGCACCCCTCCATATTTCAGCAGCTGCCCGAAAGTGCCCGATGTTGGTGAGGCAGGAACCGATAAAAACATCTTCCACAGGGGTTCCGGCGACTTCGGACAAAGGACGGACATCATCGGGGTCATTGGGGCAGGCAACCAGCGGCTCTTCGAGAGCGTCAAGGTCAATCTCCAGGGTCTCGGCATAATCGGCGTTTGCATCCGCGCTGAGAAGTTCCGGTTTTTTGAGCCATCTTTTCATTTCAGAGATGCGCTCTTTGAGCGCACCTGAGTCCTCATAGCCTTCTTCAACCATCCTTTCCAGCAGGGCGACATTAGAGCGCAGGCTTTTCCTGATACTCATTTCCGAAAGTTTGATACAGCAAGCTGCCGCACTACGCTCGGCACTGGAATTGGTAATCTCAAAGGCCTGTTCAGATGTCAATTCCTCCAAGCCTTCGATCTCAATAATCCGTCCGTTAAAAATATTTTTTTTATTTTTTTTGGGGACGGTCAAGAGGCCTTTTTTTACAGCCATATATGGAATAACGTTGACAAGGTCACGCAAAGTAATGCCTCGCTTGGGGAAGCCGGTAAATTTGATCAGGACCGATTCAGGCATTTCCAAAGGCATAAAGCCGACGGCACCGGAAAAAGCGACCATGCCGGAACCGGCTGGGAAAGAAATCCCCATAGGGAAACGGGTATGTGAGTCTCCCGCGGTTCCAACCCTGTCAGGGACCAGCATGCGATTGATCCAACAATGCAAAACGCCGTCGCCGGGTGCGAGACTTACCCCTCCCCTGCTGATAACGAATTCAGGCAGAGTTTCCTGCATCTCCAGATCTCCAGCCTTCGGATAAGCAGCGGTGTGACAAAAGGATTGGAGGAATAAGGGCGCGTTAAATTTGAGGCAACCGATCCCTTTAAGCTCTTCGACAGTCATAGGTCCGGTGGCGTCCTGGGATCCGACTACATCGACATTAGGTTCACAGGAAGTTCCAGGAAGAACTCCCTGCAGACCACAGGCTTTCCCCACCAATTTTTGGGCGAGGGAATACCCTTGTTCGGGGCCGGGCTGAAAATGCGGTGCGGGGATAAATGTTTTGTCTTCCAAGATATGCAGCGCGCGTCGTGCGTTGCTGGTAAGGGCCTTGCCCATAACCAGGGGAATACGTCCTCCGGCTCTGAACTCGTCGGGCAAAGTCGCAGGTTTAAGTTCAAATGAGATCAGGACGTTCCCTTTTTCATCACTGACAGTCCCGTTTACCGTATCAATGACGACCCTGTCTCCATGATTAAGCTGGGAAACATCGAGGCAAAGGGGCAACCCTCCGGAGTCTCTAACCGTGTTGAAAAAGATGGGTGCCATAACACCACCGATTACAACGCTTCCAATCCTCCGGTTGGGAACATGGGGAATATCAGTACCGAGATGCCACATTAAGCTATTGACGGCTGATTTTCGGGAAGAGCCGGTACCTAAAACATCAGCAACGAAAGCGACATTTTCACCTTTGCGGCGAATCTCTGAGATGGCATCAACGCCATTTGGAAATCGAAATTTTCCCATATCGAGAGCATGAAGAGGGATGTCGGACCGGGACCAGGAGGACCCAGGAGGAGAGAGGTCATCGGTGTTTACCTCACCATCTACTTTAAAGATTCGAACCGCTAACTTTTTAGGGAAAACCGGCCTTGTCGTAAACCATTCGGCTCTTGCCCAAGACTTCAAAACCTGACGGGCGGAGAGGAATCTCTGGGAATAATCGAGGATCTGTTCAAAGGCATCGTAAACCATGAAGATTCTTGAAAGTGCATTTACAGCCATGCTGGCAACTTCATCAACCCTCAAAGCCTCTACTAAAGGCGCAATATTATACCCACCCACCATGGTGCCCAGGATACTGACCGCGAGAGATTTGCTGATGAGAGGAGAATCTGCCTTCCCAAAAATGATGTCAGCAAGAAATTCGGCTTTGATTTGAGCACCTGGATCAACCCCGGGAGCAATCCGGTTTTTGAAAATGTCGACAAGGAACTCTTCTTTTCCTTTGGGAGGTGCCTGGAGCAAAATACAGACTCCTTGCACCTGATCGGGGGTCAAAGGTTGAGGAGGAATACCCAACGCCTCTCTTTCGGCAACCTGATTGAGATAGGATGCAATCATAAAAATCACCTCCAGCGGCAGAACATCCGCACTCCAAAAGCATTAAAAGAAAGCTGAATGATAGGAACGGAAAAGCAATGGCTATGAGTTGTTCTTAATTTAACTTATATCCGTCAAAAAAAGATTGTCAAACCTTCTCATTAATAAATTCCTTAGAGATTTGGAGTAATTAATTTTTTTGAATTAACTTGGGCTCCCCTTGTCAGGGAATCTGTCAGTAGGATAACAGCGTTAAAGTCCAAATAGAGTACCCGTGGAATGGTCACTGAAGTATCGTAAAAAATCTCAAAATTTCAGAAGGACCGATTCAAGCAAAAGAATTTTCCATTCTTTATGGAAATTACGACTGTTTGGCTGGCGGAACATCATTTGCTTTGCTGATATAAAATATTTAATCTTAGGAATTTAAAAAATGTCTGGTTATTCCCACCCATCCCAACAAAATCTTTTCCTGTGGTTTTTTCTTGCGTATGCAGGGGGGATCTCGATAGCTCCTTTTTTCCCACAGGCTGAATCCTCCCATGTCTTATGCACTGCCGTAACGACGCTTTTAATTCTTATTGTTTTTCGGAAGGTTAGAATTTATGTCCTAATAATCCTTCTAGCTTTTTCAGGCTTTGTTTTATACCACTGGTCCATGGCCTCACCAGAAGGCCCCGGTCACATAATTCACTTGGCAGGCAAACAGGCAACCGTCGAAGGCTACGTCAATTGCCTTACTCCCAGAATCACCGGAGCCCTTCTCGATCTGGAGGTTACGGGCACAGCTACTATCGAAAAAATCACCCCGGTTAACGGGAAAGCATTTCTCTTTATCCGAAACGGTGTTCCCGATATTTTCCCCGGCGACAAAGTCAGGGTTACCGCGCATCTGCGAAAACCTAAACTTTACGGCGTCCCGGGAGAGTTCAACTATTCCCGTCACCTGGCCCAAAAGGATGTCTATGTCACCGGCAGCGTGACCGACGCAAAGCGGGTGATCAGGCTCGCTGGTGACAAACGTGAAAACCTAGGGGACATTATCGAGGGTTTTCGTCATGCTGTTCGATCCTTCATCACCACGGCCAAACCGGAAATGGCCCCTTATCTTAGAGCTCTGACGATCGGCGATAGAGGAGGGTTGGGGCCGGAGGAAAAAAGTCTTCTCGGGCGAAGTGGGGTTGCCCATTTGTTTGCTATATCCGGCCTGCATATGGGCATAATTTTTCTATTTTCTTATGGCCTTCTGAAATTCTGTTATAGACGTTCAAAAACCCTTCTTTTGCTGGCGCCCCCAAAACAAATTCTTCCACTATTGATTTCCCCCCTGCTGTTTTTTTATTTATTTTTGGCTGGTGGAGGGATTCCCACCCAAAGGGCTTTTTCAGCTATGCTCCTGTGCGCAATACTTTTCTACCTGGGTTATCTTGTCAAGCCGATACGAATTGTCCTTAGCCTGGCTTTTTTCCTTATCCTTATAGACCCGCTGGCCCTTTTTTCTCCGTCCTATCAACTCTCATTCGCTGCCGTTTTAGGTATTCTTTACTATGTTCCCAAGCTTCAAAAACGAGCTTCCCATCTCCCGAAATTTATCAGATATCCTGCCGACCTCTTTTTCGTAACCTTTACCGCAACCCTGGCAACCTTGCCTTTTGTTCTCTTCCACTTTCATGTTTTTTCTTTATCAGGTTTGCTCCTGAACCTAATCTGCGTACCTCTTATTTCTTTTTTGGCCCTGCCTTGCGCGTTGGCCGGTGCGGCACTATTTTCATTTTCCACCTTTCTTGGAGGGATGCTGTTTGAAGTATCAGCCATGGTTCTGGACCTGTCGCTAAGTTTGATAAACATCTTAACGCCGGCAGCCGATTCCACCTGGACCACCATCTATTTGACACCATTCCAAATGGCAACCTTAATTCTGTTGATCATCGCCCTTTTGATGTGGGAAAAAGTTCCACTCAGGCCGCCCATTTTTTGGAGTGCCGTCGCCGGCCTTTCAATTTTTTTGCTGGCATATCCTTTATTTTCTCACAAACCTTTTATGCTGACCGCTATCAATGTCGGCCACGGCGATGCCATGGTCATCAGCAAGGACGATAAATACTATCTGGTAGATGGAGGAGGCTTTTATAACGACAATTTCGATGTTGGATCCAGGCTGCTTGCACCGGCCCTCGGAAGTATGGGGATAAAAGAAATAGAAGCCGTAATCCTGACCCACGCTCACCCTGACCATTTCAAAGGTCTTGGGTATATTTTGAAACATTTTCAAGTCAGGGAATTTTGGTCTGCCATTACACCCGATAGACTACCTGAAATTATTCGCACCCCTTTAAAAGCCAGGGGCATTCCCCTTAAATCTTTTCCTGAAGGATGGACCACCATTCCGCAGGAAGCCGAGGGCAGGTTCTCCATATTTGTCCCGGTTCAGGATACACCGCTAGTTAATGACCGTTCCTTGGCTATTTACATGAAAGAGGGCAATAACAGTCTCCTTCTGACCGGGGATCTGGAAAAAAACGGCATTGAGCAATTACTTAAAAACTCTATTCATTCAAAAGCATCCCTGCTTAAACTTGCTCACCACGGAAGTTCAGGATCAAGCCCGGCCCGACTTATTGGGTTTTTCAGACCAAAGATAGTATTTGCGACAACCGAAAGTATACTTGCAGATAAAGATTATTTCCCAAACCCTGACGACCCACGGCGTATTCATTCCTACGCCTTCGACGGGCAGGAAGGTCAAGGCTCAATAAGATTTGTTGCAGAGGAAGGCGGTTGGGCGGTAAGATACTGGCAACGGGGGCTTTTTCGTTGACAGATAAGACACCTTTTGCTAGTTTTTTTCTTCCCCAAAAAAGCGAGTTGTTCTATGAAGAACCCATCCATTCTGGTGGTAGATGACGAACCTTTTTTCCGCCACCTCTATGCCGATGCCTTAAGTGAAAATAATTGTAATGTGGAGAAAGCCGCCTCTGGCGAAGAGGCTTTAAAGCGAATCATGCAGGGCGGTATCGACGTTGTTCTGACTGACTTGATCATGCCCGGCATTTCCGGACTTGACCTTCTTCGTGCTGTCCGCAAAATCATCAATCCTCCCGAGGTTATCCTCGTTACAGCTCACGCCACCATAGAGACCGCCATCGAAGCTCTCAAAAACGGGGCTCGGGACTACCTTATCAAGCCATTCAACCCTGAAGAGCTCCGTCATCTTGTCCATACCTGCCTTGAACAGCGGCAGCTCCTCAATGAAAACATTCACCTCAAAAATCAGATCCGTCTTTACCAGAAAGGCCAGAGCCTGGCATTTCTCCTCGAGGTCGAAAAGCTTCTCCCTCAAGCTGTAGATTTCCTCAGTCAGGAAGCCGCAGGAGGCAATGGTTTTGCGTTTCTTCTTGAGAATGACATCCCAAATAAATTTTTCTGTTCCGAGGGTATCAGCGAAGAACAGGCATCTGTCATGACCGCTTCCATGCTTGCCAAGTTCCGCAATCTTATTGGAACATCTTTTCTCCAAATTCAGGATATTGATATCGACAGCCAGTGGCCTCCCGGCATTCATTCCTTGTGCTTGATTCCCCTCCTTTTTGAAAAGGAATTTAAAGGCGGCATCGTTATTTTCAACTCTACCAAGGCTGGAGCTGAGTTCCATCTCCCTTATGAGCAGCTATTGTTTCTGGCCCAGCAAACGTCCCTGGGTTTTTCCAACTCCTGCCGTTTTCAGGGCACCCAGGAGCTTGTTTATACCGACGATCTGACAGGACTTTACAACTACCGCTACCTCCATGTCATTCTCCAGCAGGAGATCCAGAGAACGGAGAGATACGGCCTTTCTTTTGCCCTGGTTTTTATCGACCTCGATCATTTCAAGGAGGTTAACGACACTTACGGGCATCTTGTTGGCAGCAATACCCTTAAAGAAGTCGCCGAAATCATTCGCCTGAGCGTACGCTCAGCGGATATGGTCTTCCGCTATGGAGGGGATGAATTCACCGCCCTGCTTGTTGAAACTGACAAAGAAGGAGCGGCAACGGTTACTGAGAGGATCCGAAGAAACATTGCCAACCACACCTTTCAGAAAGATGCAATTGCCTTCGATAAGCTTACGGCAACCCTCGGCTATGCGACCTTTCCTGAAAACGCCAAAGAGAAAAAGGAACTTATGGATCTCGCCGACAAGGCCATGTACCATGGAAAAAAACAGCGCAATGTGGTATGTAGCGTGGCCGACCTTTCCTGAACTGTCCGCCGTTCAACATCTTTCATCAGAAAGAAAGTTAATTCGGCAATAATAAATTGCCTGATCCAAGTACCCGAATCCAGGCTATGGATTTGAGGTTTTTTTTTGAAAAGGAGGTAAAATTGAAAATCTCCGGCATCAAGGGAATGAACGATATCCTGCCTGAGGAAATTGAAGTCTGGCATTTCCTGGAACATTGTGTCAGGGAAGTCTTTCACGCTTTCGGCTTCAAGGAAATCCGCGTGCCGGTCCTTGAGAAAACAGAGCTTTTTTCGCGCTCCATCGGTGAGGAAACAGACATCGTCTCCAAAGAGATGTATACATTTTTCGATAAAAGCGACCATTCCCTGACCTTGCGCCCGGAAGGCACTGCATCGGTCATGCGTTCCTTTATCGAGCATCAGCTTCATAAAACCAGTCAGATCAGCAAGCTCTATTATGTAGGTCCCATGTTCCGTTATGAACGGCCGCAAAAGGGTCGTTACCGTCAATTTTACCAAATCGGAGCAGAGGTTATAGGCGAGGACAACCCCCTTGTTGACGCCCAGTTGCTGATCATGCTGGACCATTTTTTTAAGCGCATCGGCATTGAGGATGTCCAGCTTCAGGTCAATTCCATTGGATGCCCCGAGTGCCGTCCTCGTTACCGACAGGCTTTGCTCGATTTCCTCGGCGATAAGCTCGAGCTTCTGTGTGGTGACTGCAATCGACGGTATCAGAACAATCCTTTGCGCGTTCTGGACTGCAAGGTAGAGGGCTGTGGTAAGGCCTGTCAGGATGCACCATCGGTTCTTGATTATCTCTGTGAGGGTTGTAGCCGCCACTTTGATACTGTTCAACAGCTCCTTAATGATCTGAAGGTTCCATTTTCAGTCAACCCGCGCATGGTCAGGGGGCTCGATTACTACACGAAAACGACTTTTGAAATGGTAACCGGGTCTCTTGGCGCTCAGAACGCCCTTGCCGCCGGTGGTCGCTACGACGGCTTGATAGAAAGTCTTGGTGGCCCTTCCCTTCCCGGCATAGGTTTTGCGATCGGAATGGAGCGGCTGGTTCTTATGAAAGGCCGGGATTCGGTCCTGGCTTCCGGCATTGATATTTTTCTGGCCGCTCTTGGCGAAAAATCCGTGGAAAAATCCTTTTTCCTTTTATCCGGTCTGCAAAAACATGGTATTCAGGCAGAGATGGACTTTTCCGGAAAAAGCCTGAAAGCCCAACTTCGGCGAGCTGACAAGGCCAAGGCCCGTTATGTTCTCATTTTGGGAGAAGATGAACTGGGCCGTAATCAAGCTCAACTCAAAGATATGGAAAAAGGCAGCCAGGAAACCGTTTCATTGGAGAATATCGAAAGCTTTCTGCTCGATCTGCTGTCTTAGAATGGCGAATATTTCTTTCTTTACCGGATATTTAATGTTTTTTATAATACAAAAGGCTTGGAGGAAACAGACTTGAAAGATTTTTTAACTGAATTTACAAGAAGCCACTATTGCGGCCATATCAACAGTTCCCATATCGGAGAGGAAGTTTGCGTTATGGGTTGGGTGCAGAGACGCCGCGACCACGGTGGATTGATCTTTATCGACCTGCGCGATCGTGAAGGCATCCTGCAACTTGCCCTTGATCCCGAACGCGATCCTGAGGCCCATGCTGTTGCGGAGGATGTCCGCAATGAGTTCGTAATAGCCGCCCGCGGAACCGTCTCTCCACGTCCGGAGGGGACCGTTAATCCCAATATGATAACCGGTGAAGTTGAGATCGAAATCCACCAACTCGTTATTCTTAATAAAGCCAAAACCACGCCTTTCATGATTGACGATTTTGCCGATATTGCTGAAAATCTGCGTTTGAAATTCCGTTACCTCGATCTGCGCCGCCCCAGCGTGCAAAAAAACATACTCTTGCGCCATCGCATAGTGCATTCTGTTCGTGAGTACCTCAACAGCCAGAATTTTCTCGATATCGAAACTCCGATTCTGACCAAAAGTACCCCTGAAGGAGCCCGCGACTATCTGGTACCAAGCCGCGTTCATCCCGGCTCTTTTTATGCCCTACCCCAATCTCCCCAGATTTTTAAACAGCTGCTGATGGTTGCCGGCTTCGACCGCTATTATCAGGTGGTGCGCTGTTTCCGGGATGAAGACCTCAGGGCAGACCGCCAGCCCGAATTCACCCAGATAGACTGCGAGTTGAGTTTCATCAACCGCGATGAGGTCATGGCGATTATGGAAGGCCTCATGGCCTACATTTTCAAACAAGTCATGGAAATTGACCTGACACCGCCTTTCAGAAGAATGACGTATGCTGAAGCTCTGGATCGGTATGGTGTTGATAATCCCGATGTCCGTTTTGGGCTCGAACTGGTCAATCTTTCGGAAATTGTCAAGGATACCGGCTTCAAAGTCTTTAAAGATGTTGTTGCCAAGGGGGGCCTGGTCAAAGCGATCAATGCAAAAGGGTGTACGACCTTTTCCCGCAAAGAAATTGACGATTTGACTGAATTCGTAAAAATTTACGGCGCCAAAGGCCTTGCCTGGGTTAAAATGACTGAGAGCGGCGCATGGCAGTCCCCCATCGAGAAGTTTTTTAAACCCGAAGAGTTGGCAGCCATCAACCAGGCTCTGAATGCTGAACCAGGCGATCTCCTTTTCTTCGTTGCGGACAATTCCAAAATAGCCAATGAAGCCCTTGGGCGCTTACGGAACCAGCTTGCGTCCAAACTCAATCTGGTAAACAGTACCGACTTCTCCTTTGTCTGGATTACCGACTTTCCTCTTCTTGAGTGGGATGAGGAAGGCAAACGCTATGCAGCCATGCACCACCCCTTTACGGCTCCTATGGACGAGGACCTGGCAAACATGGAAAGTTCGCCCGAAAAGGTTCGGGCCAAGGCCTACGATCTGGTGCTCAACGGTTCGGAAATTGGCGGTGGAAGCATACGTATTCATTCGCCTGAGGTTCAGAGCCTCATGTTCAAACTTCTCAATATCGGCCCGGAAGAAGCTGAGGCAAAATTCGGTTTCCTGCTTCAGGCCTTGGAATACGGTGCCCCCCCCCACGGCGGAATAGCCTTTGGCCTCGACCGTCTGGTTATGCTCCTGACTGGCTCCGAGTCGATCCGTGACGTTATCCCCTTCCCCAAAACCCAGAGGGCCGCCTGCCTGATGTCCTCCGCCCCGGACAACGTATCAGAAGAGCAGCTTCGTGAACTTTCTATTCGCTTGACGCCCAGAGCCAAACCTACGGTATAATTCAAATATTAGGTTTTCAGGTTTGAGCCATGTGGAAAAATCTTTTATATATTTCTTTTTTAAGCATTCTTCTCGTGGGTTGTGCCAGCAACCCACATGAAGAATTGCAACTCGCTCGCCGAGCCGTTGCCCAGGCCTACGCTTCCGGCGCCCCGGAATTGGCTCCGAATGAATATCAGGCCGCTGCAACTGCGCTGCGGGACGCCGAAAACCTTATTCGTTACGGCAATTACAAATTGGCAAGCAAGGTTTTACCCCAGGCCGCTACTCATGGTTTCAGGGCCACATTTAAAGCCCGCGAGGAAAGAGTCAAGGTTGAGCTCAAGCAAAAGAAGCTTGAAGAGCAGCTTAGAAAGGAAGAAGAAGAGAAAAAAGCCAGACTAGCTAAAATTGAAGCTGAAAAGAAGATGGCAACCCATACTTACAAAAGGAAGAAAAATCTTGTCAAACCTCTGCACCAATCGCCTCTCCTGACCCATTTCGAAGTCAGAGAAAAACAGAGTCTATGGGCCATTTCCGCCATGCGAGAGATCTACAACGATCCCCTGCTCTGGCCCGCCATTTACAAGGCAAACCGCGACCAGATCAAGGATCCGCGCCAGGTCTATCCGGGCCAGGTCCTGACAATTCCGAGACAATTGTCTGAAAGCATCAAAGAAAATACACGCCAGGAAGCCAAAGACTCCAACGCATTTTCCATTGCCACCCCTTCCAACCCCTCTAAAACTAATTAAAACGCTGTTCTGTTTTTTAGGGAATCACTTGGAAATAAATATTTCTTCTTGACATTTCCTTCATAGAAAATTTATAAAAACAATAGAACGCTGTTTGTTTTTTATCCATTTTGGGTATTGACCAGGCTGATTATAGCTTGACACTTTTTATGCAAGAGGTATAAATATCTGGTATTCACGGGTCTTTGCAACGCCGGCCAGTAAAAAGGACCTGTCCTTATGCTTTCCCATGTTTTTTATTCCAGGCAGGCTCGCCCCAGAATTTATACATTTTAAGATTCAATTCTGGCGCAGCTTCCAGGTGATTGGCAACATCCCTTATAAGTGGGCTTAATCATTGTTTTCAAATTTTCAGGACACCAATTACAAAGAAGTCATCAAAAACTTATTTTAAACCTTTTTCTTTCCAGATCATGAAAATTTGAATTTTTGGAGGATCAATGGGCAGACCCAAAATTACTATCATCGGCAGCGGTCAAATCGGCGGCGTTCTTGCGTACCACGCCACTTCTCGAAAATTGGGTGATATTGTTTTATATGATGTAGTTGAAGGTCGGCCCCAGGGGAAAGCCATAGATATTTCGGCAGCAGCACGCGAAGACGAATTCGATTTGCGCATAATCGGTACAAATGATTATGCCGACATCAAAGGCTCTAATGTTGTCGTTATCACTGCCGGTCTTCCCCGCAGGCCCGGCATGAGCCGTGACGACCTCATTGGCGTCAATTCCAAAATCATGCGCGATGTTTCTGACGGAATTAAAAAATATGCTCCTGATGCGCACATTATTTGCGTTTCCAATCCCCTCGATGCCATGGTAACCCTTTGCCAGCGTTACACCGGTTTTCCTCACCATCGGGTCATGGGTATGGCAGGAGTTCTCGACTCGGCTCGGTTTGCCACTTTTATTGCCTGGGAACTGGGCATTTCGGTGCGTGACGTCAACTCAACCGTTCTCGGCGGTCATGGTGACTCGATGGTGCCAATTGTCCGCTTTGCCAATGTAAACGGCATCCCGGTGACCGAGCTCCTTGAAGGCAAATATAAAGGGGATAAAGAGAAAGCGAAAAGGGTCATGGCTGCCCTGGTAGCCAGAACCAAGGGCGCTGGTGGTGAGGTGGTCAAGCTGCTGAAGGACGGAAGTGCTTTTTTCTCTCCTGCTTCCAGCATCATCACTATGATGGAAGCAATTCTCCAGGATCAGAAGCGTCTCATGACCGCCTGCGCATATCTTACAGGACAGTTCGGGGTTTTGGGGTATTATGTAGGAGTCCCTTGCGTTATCGGCGCCGATGGTGTGGAGCAGATAGTCGAATTTGAATTGACCCCTGAAGAAAAAGAAATGTTTGATGCTTCGGTGGCATCGGTAAAGGAGCTTGTCGACTGCTTACCATGATACGACTTGATTGGCATCATAATCCGCTCCGCTTTGCGGTTAAAAAATAAAAAAGGCCCCTTCAGTATGAAGGGGCCCACACTTAGAAAAAGGAGGATACGACAACTATGGGTACCCCCCGAATCGAAATAATTGAAAAATATTGTAAAGGCTGCAACATTTGCGTTGAGTTCTGTCCGAAGCATGTTCTGAAAATGGATGGCTTTGTAGCCAAAGTTGACAAGCCTGAGGCCTGCATACAATGTATGCAATGCGAACTTCGTTGTCCCGACTTTGCCATAAAAGTCTACCCCGCATAACCCAAGGAGTAGAGGAGGATATTAAACAGTGGCTAAAAAATCAGCTTTGCTTCAAGGTAATGAAGCCTGCGCCCACGGGGCTATTTATGCCGGATGTACTTTTTTCGGCGGTTATCCAATCACCCCTTCCTCGGAAATAGCCGAGGTCATGTCCAAGCTCCTTCCCAAGGTTGGAGGCAAGTTTATCCAGATGGAGGACGAAATCGGAGCCATGGCCGCCATCATCGGCGCGTCCCTGTGCGGTCATAAAGTTCTCGATGCGACCTCGGGACCTGGCATGTCCCTTAAACAGGAATTAATGGGTTATGCCTGCATCGCAGAAGTTCCCTGTGTTATCGTTAATGTTATGCGCGGGGGGCCTTCTACCGGTATGCCGACAGGGCCCAGTCAGTCCGATGTCATGCAGGCCAAGTGGGGTACACATGGGGACCACGCTGCCATTGCGGTCGCTCCCGCATCCTGCCAGGAAATTTTTTCCGAGACCGTTCGCGCCTTCAATCTCGCAGAAACCTATCGCATGCCCGTTCAGATTCTGGTCGATGAAATCATCGCCCATATGCGAGAAAAAATCGTTTTCCCGGAACCAGGAGAACTTGAAGTCGTCAGCCGCAGGAAACCCGAAGTCGGTCCCGACCAGTACAAGCCCTTCGACCCTTCTTTCGGCGATGTTCCTCCCCTGGCAGCAATGGGGAGTGACTACCGCTTCCATGTGACCGGACTGAACAAGGCTCCTGACGGTTTCCCGACTACCAAGGCAGAACTGGTTGATGCAGAAGAACGTCGTCAGATCCGCAAGGTCAACGACCATGCCGCGGCCATTGAAAAAAATGAGGAATACCTCATGGATGATGCCGAAGTGGCCATTGTTGCTTTTGGCATCAGCAGCCGTTCAGCACGCATGGCCGTCGACATTCTCAGAGGCGAGGGCGTCAAAGCAGGCCTTTTCCGTCCAATAACTATCTGGCCCTTTCCTGAAAAGCGCGTCGCCGAGATCGGCCGCCAGGTAAAAGCCATTGTGGTGCCCGAGATGAATCTCGGACAGCTTATTCATGCCGTTGAAAGATCCACCAAAGGGTCCTGCATCCTTGATGGTGTTGGCAGGGTCGATGGTGAGCCGCTCACCCCCGATCAGATTATGGACAAGGTGAAGGAGGTTTTATAACCATGACTTTCGATTATGAAAAATATATCCGTCCCGGCAAGCTTCCTCACATCTGGTGTCCCGGCTGCGGCCACGGCATCGTCATGAAAGGGCTGATTCGGGCTATTGACAAGTGCGGACTGCAAAAAAACCGCACCGCTATCGTTTCCGGGATTGGTTGTGCCAGCCGTCTTCCCGGCTATGTCGATTTCAATACCGTCCACACTGCTCACGGTCGGGCAGCTGCATTCGCAACCGGTATGAAAATGGCGGATCCGGACATGACGGTTATTTGTACCGGCGGCGACGGCGATGGGGTTGCCATTGGCGGTAATCATTTCATTCATGCCTGCCGCCGCAATATTGATTTGACCTACGTCATCATGAACAACCATATTTACGGCATGACCGGCGGCCAGTTTTCACCCTGTACACCCACGGACGCTTTTGCCTCGACTACACCTTATGGGAATCCGGACCCTATTTTCGACATATCCAAGCTGGCTATAGGTGCTGGTGCTACTTTTGTAGCCCGTACCACCGCTTACCATGCCACCCAGATCGACAAGCTGATTACCGAAGGAATCAAGCACAAAGGCATGGCTGTTATTGAGGTTCTGGACTGTTGCCCGACTTCCTATGGCCGCCGCAACAAGTTCCGTTCCGTTGTGGAGATGATGAAACAGCACAAGGACATAGCCGTTCCGGTTACCGCTGCGGCCAAAATGTCTGAAGAGCAACTTGCCGGCAAAATACTGACCGGGGTTCTCCACAAGGAAAATAAGCCCGAGTACTGTGAACAGTACGCCAAGCTTATTAATAAGGTCCAGAACCCAACATCCAAGTAATTCAAAAGGAGAACAATTCGCGATGGCTGAAAGATATGAAATCAGATTTTCAGGGGCCGGTGGTCAAGGCCTGATCACCGCGGGCATCATTCTGGCGGAAGCAGCATCGATCGTTGAAGGGAAAAATGCCGTTCAGTCCCAGAGTTACGGCCCTGAAGCCCGCGGTGGTGCCTCCAAATCCGAGGTAATCATTTCCGATGCTCCCATTGACTATCCCAAGGCAACCCAGGTTAACGCCTGCCTGGCTCTGACCCAGGAAGCAGCAGACAAATACTCCGTCGGTATTAAACCCGACGGCCTTCTGCTTCTGGACTCGGACCTGGTCAAAAATATCCCGCAGGGCGACTTCAAAGTTTACCAATTTCCCATCATCCGGACAGCAAAGGAGGATATCGGGCGGGAAATTGTCGCCAATGTTGTCGCTTTGGGTGCCATGGTCGCCTTAACCGATATTGTCTCTTACGAGGCTTGTGAGCAAGCGGTTCTTTCCAGAGTTCCTCCGGCATTCAAAGAGCTCAATCAAAAGGCTTATGAAACAGGTTTTAAAAAAATGAAAGAACTCATGAAGTAGAAGCCTTTTCTATTAAACTAACCCCCATAGCGCTATACAGGCCCTATGCTGAGACAAATGCATTTCTTAGGGTATGACATCTACCCTTTTTTGATCCCACATCAAAAAACCCAAAGCCTCGTACGAGGCTTTGGGTTTTTAATTGTTTTCCTGCATCCGCAGGTTGAAAACGGTAGAAGAATTTGAGTCCTGGGTCTGAATAGGTATTTCAAAAACCCTCGGCACCCTCACAGGTTTGCCAGAAATTTTTAAAATCCTTTGGCAGGTCAATAATTTGCGCCATTACCCGGTCAGAACTCATAGATTCAGATTTTTTTCACCATATCGGATATGTTGAAAGTTTTTCAATCTTCAGTGGCCACATACTCTTCGGCTTTTTCCACGTCCTCTTTACACCCGATGAAGATAGGTTCACGCTGGTCAATTTTTTTAGGTACTATATCCAAAATAGGCATTTTCCCATTGGATGCAGCTCCTCCTGCCTGTTCTATCAAAAATGCCATAGGATTAAGCTCAAAAAGGAGGCGAAGCTTGCCGTTGGGGGCACCCTTGAGATGAGGATAAAAGAAAATCCCCTTCCCTTTAAGAAGAACCTGGTTGAAATCAGGAACAAAGCCCCCACTGTAACGCAACTTGACCCCCTTTTCCTCAAGATGCCTCACATATTCAGCCACCCCTTTTGTATATTTATTGCGCAGCCCTCCTGGTGAATAAATGTTGGCCTTGGTATTCATCTGAATATTTTCCTGAACCAGGGTATATTCCATAAGCTGGTTCAGGGAAAATTCATGAACCCCGTTTCCGGTGGAATAAATCAGAGTGGTTCTCGGTCCATAAAGGATATACATCGCCGCGACCTGTTTCCGTCCGGTTTGGAAAATATTGTCTCCCTTAAAAATGGAAACGATAGTTCCGACAGCGAGATTTACATCTACCAGGGAGGAGCCATCAAGGGGGTCGTAGGCTACGGAATAAAGGTGTTCAGCATTATCAACAATGGTGAGAACATCGCTCGCTTCCTCAGAAGCAATTTTACCCACTACCCCAGAATGAATAAGGCGCTTTTTAAGGATTCGGTCACTTAGAACGTCGAGAGCCAGCTGTTCTTCCCCATACAGATTTGAGGTTCCCGCCACACCCAGATCGCCGGTTCGGATTGAGTTGATAATGTATTTGGAGGCTTCTGATATTTCGCATATGAGGTGGGTCAGGGCTGGGTTTTCATTATTTTCACGAAGGTGACGATTTAAATCAATCTGAAACTTGGATTGACCTGCTTCAATAATCACAATGAACCTCCCTTCAAAAAACATCATAAACAAATTAAAATTTATTGAATCTTATACGAAAAATCTTCAAAGAGCAAATTCAATCGACGGTTTCTTGACAGCCTAAGGGGCTATGCTAGATTTGATTTAAGTGGGTAACAAAGGAGGTGAACATGGCTGTCCAGCAAGAAAAACATCAGGAATCGCCGAAGAAAAGTCCAGATTTCTGGAAATCAACCCGAAAAACATTACATGCCGCATCCTTCGGAGCTCAAAAGTACAAGCGTCTGGTTCAGAAAAAAATGGATTTGAACACCAATAATCGAAAATTCCCGGCTCTTTTTTCCGAGCTTGGAAAATTGATTGATGATATGTATTCCAGAGGGGAAACAGACATTCTGGCCCGCGCCGAAGTCCATGACCTTTTGAGCAGGCTCCGTGCGCTGAAAGAGACTGCAGTCCTGCTGGAAAATGAGATTGAAAACATCAAACTTGAGAACCCTGAAAAAAAGGCTGAAGATGAAACGGTTCTCAAGGACAACGAAAAAAGCGACTGAAGGATACGGTAAAAAGCCTCCCCATAATAAATTTTGGGGAGGCTTTTTACCGCTATTTATCTGACATGTTTCCGAGATTTTGGAACGCTGTGAAGGTGGGCATCTTTATGCTCGCGGTCTCTTTTTCGCATGTCTTCCATAATGTCTTCTTCTGTTGAGACCATCTGTTCCGAGTGCTTTTCCATAATGGCCAGTTCCTCATCCAGACGGGATGCTTCTTCCATAAGATCTGTTTCTTGCTTACGAATGTCTTGAGAAGTTTTTTTGGTCATTTCTCCTCCTTTGAAGTAAAAAGCTAAAGACCAAAAACCTGCTTGGAACCCACCAGAAACAACCTGACTTTCAGTATACCACACCCTCCATGGCCAATCAGCCTCCTTTATCTTCTGATACGCTCAGGTGCCGGGTGCTGATCCAGAATTTTTTTAGCTTTTTCAATCTGGCTCTCATCCAGTTCCAGATCACTAAGCTGACCGGATAAATACTTTTCATAGGCGCTAAGATCAAGAAGACCATGACCGCTGAAATTGGCAAGAATGGTTTTCTCCTTCCCCTCTTCGCGAGCTTTTTCAGCCTCCGCCACCACATGAGCGAGAGCATTACAAGTTTCAGGCGCCGGGATATGCCCTTCGCTTCGAGCCCATAAGAGACCGGCTTTATAGGCATCTATTTGAGATACTGCTACTGGAGTAAATATTTCCTCCTCGACGAGTTGGCTTACCGTAGGCGCCATACCGTGGTATCTTAAACCACCGGCATGGATGGCAGGGGGAATAAAATTATGACCAAGGCTGTGCATGGCCAAAAGAGGGGTGTATTTGGCCGTGTCTCCATGATCATAGCCAAAAGGCCCTCTTGTCAATGATGGACAAGCCTTGGGTTCAACCGGATAAATGGCGATATTTTTGCCATTGATTTTATCCAGGGCATAGGGAAAAGCAATGCCGGCAAAATTACTGCCACCCCCGACACACCCAATAATTACATCGGGAGAATCCCCTGCTATTTCAAACTGCTTTTTCGCCTCAAGGCCGATAATGGTCTGGTGGAGCATAACGTGGTTCAATACACTGCCAAGGGAATAGCGGGTCTGCCCGGTGCTATCGCTGACAGCAGCCTCAACCGCTTCGCTGATGGCGATACCAAGGCTACCCGGGGTATCGGGATCGGCTTCCAAAGCAACCCGGCCGGCCTGGGTCAGATTGCTGGGGCTGGCAATACACTCTCCGCCCCAAGTTTCCATCATGGCCTTGCGATAAGGCTTCTGATCGAAACTAACCCGGACCATGAACACCTTGCACTCCAGCCCAAACTGAGAACAGGCAAAGGAAAGAGCGCTTCCCCACTGACCGGCACCGGTCTCGGTAGTCAACTTTTTAATACCAAAGGCCTTATTGTAATAGGCCTGGGCAACGGCCGTATTGGGCTTATGACTTCCAGGAGGGCTGCACCCTTCATATTTAATATAAATTTTAGCAGGCGTTTTCAAAGCCTTCTCAAAATTATAGGCGCGAAAAAGAGGAGATGGTCTCCAGATGGAAAGGACCTCTAAAACAGGCTCTGGAATATCAATCCATCTTTCAGTGCTGACTTCCTGTTCAATCAGATTCATGGGGAAAACAGGGGCCAAAGCCTCAGGGGAAATAGGTTGACCATCGGGGCCAAGCGGTGGGTTGAGACGGATATCGGCAAGAATGTTATACCACTGGCGCGGCATATCTTCATGCTTCAGAATAATGTTTTTTCTCATTTAAAAACCTCCAAAATAATGATTGAATTACCACGGTAACAGAGCAAGCATTTTATAACAGCTGATAAAAAAAATGGTATGTCAATCCCCTACCCCAACCTTCTCGGTTGGCGGATTCACGGTATCGTCAGTGGTTTCACACCACATAAGAGTAGCGCCCACGACACCAAGTGGAATACAAATAAAATTCAACAGCGGAAGGGTGAGCAGAGCCATAATCCCGATTCCAAAACCAAAAGTCATTGAAAACCGAGACCAGATAAATTTGCGCTGTTCACGGAAATCAAGCCGTTTTCGATAAGCCACAAATCCGAAATATTCCAGGACAAGAAAGAATACGGTCAGCAGAAAAGCTAAAATGGAAAACAGCATGCTTCCGATTCCAGGAAGGAAGTTAAGAAGAAACAAAATCAGCATAATTCCGACAAAGATGGAAATCTTTTTTAGCTCGATAAGCAAAATCTGCAGGGAGTCTGACCAAAACTGCTGCAGGGAAAACTTTTCATCCGTCTTTAAACCTAAAATCAGCTCCTCGGTTTTATTCGAAAGCAAATCATTGAAAGGCGAGGCTATCAAATTGCCGACGACGGAAAAAGTAAAAAAGATGAGGACCGCCGTTACAGCTACGGCTATGACCCAAAGCGAATAGAAGATTATCACCCAGTACCATGCCTCGCCGGAAGGGATCAGCCCAGCGACAAACTGGTCGAAGAACTGAACTCCATAATACACGAGACCGGAAAAAAGAAAGACGTTTATAAGAAAAGGCACCACGACAAAACGCAAAAGGGATGGGTGGCGAAGCAGAAATTTTCCCGCCTTGAATGGGTAGAAAAAACCTCTCGAAAAACGAAAACCAGGGTTGTTGACTAAATATTTTTTCATTACAGAAAACCTCTGTTCAAAAATTATTGTTTAAAACATTAAAAAATTAATCTGGATAGACAAGAAGGGTGCCGCACCCTCCATATTCCTGCTGCCGCCAACGGTTACTTCTTCTGACATTGGGAAGCATTGTGCGCAGGTAATGATAGACAGCCTCAAACCGGGATGGAGATGGGCTCCGGAAAAAGTGCGTGGGAGCCGTATTGCAGCAGAGCAGATGCAGGGTCAAGTCAGAAAATGGTTGAAGAAGTGCCGAAAGTTTATCCAATTCAACGGTTGAGTCATTAATACCTTCAAGCAACAGATAATTTATGCCAATCTTCCTTCTTTTACGTCGCGAAATGTTTTTAAGTGCTTTTGTCAATATTTGCCATAATTCTTCAAAGGAGGGCCCGCCGGGAATTAATTTTCGATGGGTTGCGGCAGTCCCGGCATGAAGAGAGATCATCAAACCATTGTGCGGAAATTGGAGAATTTTTTCGAAGTTTTTTAAGGGCCCACCAGTAGTTGTTAAGGAAGCAGGAAAATTGTGTTTTTGGCAATGTTCAATAAATGGCAAAACATTCTCCAGGTTGTACAAAGGCTCTCCAATCCCGGAGAGAGTAACCCGCTTAATATCAAAACCTTTTCCTTTGGCGGCAGCCAGTTGCAAAATCATTTCGTCGCAGGTCAGGTTCCGGAACAGGCCACGGGTGCCTGAGAGGCAGAATGGACAGCCGATATGACAGCCGGCCTGGGTGGAAATACAGAGTGTGCCCGTTCCATAAAAAACCGCCTCTACAGTGGTATTATCAACCATTGAAACAGAAAATTTATTGTTGGCCTCCACAGGAACCTTTTGAAAAAGATTAATCATTTCCTGAATTATGGGCTAAATAACACTATTAATCAGACATATTTTTCAAGCTTTCATTGTATGTAAATAAAAAGGTTTTGTCGACCCTAAGAGAATTAATAAAAAACATCAAAAAAAAAGGCCCCGGAAACATCAGGGCCTTTTTTTACAAACCTTTACGTGAATACTGCAGATTAACTTTGTTCAGCAGGAACCGTCGAAGGTCTCTTTTCGGGAATAGTCATGCCGCTGCCACTATTGCCACTTGGGGTGTACTGACCAAGATGGACGGTCTGGAAATCAGGATAGGCAGACGCTGCATGTTCGGAAAAATCGAGGCCGGCAAGCTCTTCTTCCTGAGAAGCCCGCATTCCGATGATCAGATCAATCGCTTTGAAAAGAATCAACCCGGTAACCATGCACCATGCGAAGCAGGCGCCGATACCGATAAGCTGTACCTTTATGGTTGCAAGGGAGAACCCGGCAGTATCAAAAAGTCCGGCTGCCAGAGTACCCCAGGCGCCACAGACACCGTGGACTGAGATGGCACCGACAGGGTCGTCAACTTTGATTTTGTCAAAAAAGAGTACCGAATAAACAACCAGGACGCCCGCAATAAGACCAATAATTACTGCGGAAGTTGGAGAAACATTAGCGCAGCCGGCGGTAATACCAACCAAACCAGCTAAAGCACCGTTCAGAGTCATACCAACGTCGCTTTTGCCGTATTTCATCCAGGTCAAAAGCATTGCAGCAATAGCGCCTGCGGCTGCTGCCAGGGTGGTGGTCACAGCGATAATGGCGATGGAACTGTCACCGGTGGTGGTGGAACCGGGGTTAAATCCATACCAACCGAACCAGAGAAGGAAAACACCGAGCGCGGCCAGGGGGATGTTGTGACCAGGGATAGGTTTGACTTTCCCTTCTTTGGTGAATTTGCCGAGACGCGGTCCGACAACGATAGCACCGGCGAGAGCAAGCCAGCCCCCAACCGAGTGAACAACTGTGGAACCGGCAAAGTCGATAAAGCCAAGACCCTCAAGCCAGCCGCTGCCGTTAAGGAGACTGCCCCATGCCCAGCCGCCGAAAATAGGGTAAATTAAGGCAGAAACGAAGAACGAATAAACCAGATAGGCGCTGAATTTGGTCCTTTCAGCGACACCACCGGAAATGATTGTGGCAGCGGTGGCACAGAAGACAACCTGGAACATCCAAAAAGCGTAACCCCAGTTACCTCCATCCGGTCCCCCTATAAGGAAAAATCCGTTGGTACCAAAAAGCCCATTGGTGGTGCCAAACATTAGACCGAAACCGACAGCCCAAAAGGCAATAGCACCGACGGAGAAGTCCATCAAATTTTTCATGAGAATGTTACAAGCGTTTTTTGCTCTGGTAAAGCCAGCTTCAACCATGGCAAAACCGGCCTGCATTAAAAAAACCAGGAAGGCTGCAACAAGGGTCCAAACGAAGTTGAGGTTGGACTGAACCTGATCAGCAGTGATGGGAGCATCTTCAGCAAAAACTATGGCAGGTAAGAGTACAGCAAGAACAGACAAGGCGATCAATATTCTCTTTTTCATTTTTTTAGTCCTTTTCCTTCTTTCTGAGTTTTAAAACTCAATGGTAATTTATAGAGCTTCCCGGCCTTTTTCTCCGGTCCTTATCCTGATGGTCTCCAACGCATCGAAAACAAAAATTTTCCCGTCTCCGATCTGCCCGGTTCGTCCACCTTCGAGGATGCCTTGAATAACCTGATCAACCTTTTCAGCAGGAACGACTACTTCAACTTTCACCTTAGGGAGAAATTCAACCTGGTACTCCGAGCCTCGATAAAGTTCCGTGTGCCCTTTTTGTCTACCAAATCCTTTGACCTCGGATACCGTCATGCCGGTGATACCAAGATCAGATATGGCTGCCTTTACGTCCTCAAGCTTGAACGGCTTGATAATGCACTCAATCTTTTTCATCAACATCCCCCTTTCGAAATGGAAACAAGCCGGCATTATTTTTTCGGTTGGTTTGTTTCGTTTTTGTTGTTTTACAAGAACTTGTTTCCACAAGACGTGCCAATTTTTTTTCTTAATTTTTTCAATTATTTACAATGTTTTTGTTGTTTTTTGTCTGCCTATATTCTTGCCACGCCTATTTTTTGTGCGTAATTTTTAAGCATTTTTTTGACCTACAATTTTAAGCACTAACCTTCCACAAACCCTTTTCAAATGAAAAATATCACTCATGAAATCTCTTCGAGGTCTGAAATCCCCATATTCACAAGAGTTAATTTCCACCCATCTTCCTAACTCCATTGTTCTTTTTTGGACTTATCCAAAAACAATAAAATATAATCTTGCGGGTCATACGTTCATGGCCTATACTAAAAACAAAGAAGGCTCTCTGCCCTGCTCGTGAGGCACGATGCCCACACGGAATAAATGTTTTAAGGGATTTCTTCAGGACGACTGTGAGCATGCCCGTTAGTTCGGGAAGCCTGACGTTGTTACAAGGAAACCCACCTCGTTGGCCTTCGTGGTGAGGCCAAT
>JAFGRU010000095.1 GCA_016934985.1 Deltaproteobacteria bacterium | reverse complement strand
TTACCTATTTTACTACAGAAGATGATGCTTTTGTTTATTTATTTCAGTATTTTAGGTTGTTTTTCTGTCTGCGAAAGTTGAGTTATTCATTTCAATCAGACATTCAGATACCTTTGATGTTCCCGCTTGGGAATGTGGACCCTGTCATCTTCCCACTCCTGAATTTTCAGTTGCATGAAGTTGTTATACAAAGAGTCTCCCAGGACCTCTTTCATGAAGGTGCTTTTCTCCGCCTCGACAAGGGCTTCGTAAAAACATCGTGGCAGAAACCTCTCGTCCCATACCCTGACATCGTAATTGCGTTCATAAGTGCTCCCCTTATCCGGGGAATTGCACTCCAGCTTCTCGCGTATACCCTGCAGCCCCATGCTGATCAAAACCGCCATCTGGAGATAGACATTGCCACTGGGGTCCGGACTTCGCAGTTCAATTCGGGTCGCCTCAGAAGACAGCGCATAGGGCACCCTTACCATGGAGCTTCGGTTTCTAAAGCCCCAACCACGGACAATAGGCGCCTCTTTTTCAATTACATAGGCTTTGTAGGAATTTACGGTAGAAGCCATAATAATGGATGTTTCCCTGGCGTATTTCAAAATTCCGCCAATGAAATTTTTGGCCGTGGAACTTAGGTTCTTTTCCATTTTTTGATCATAAAACAGATTATTCCCGTCCTTGTCAAACAAGGAGAGGTGCATGTGGAAGGCATTACGGTTGTAATCTTCAAAAGGTTTCGGCATGAAGCTGGCGTAAAAACCGTTTTCTTCGGCCACCTTCTGGGTAATGTATGTAAAAAGCAGGCTCCTGTCGGCGGCGGACAGGGTATCGGTATACTCGAGGTTGATCTCATGTTGGGACGGGGTAACTTCATGGTGCGACTTTTCATACTGAATACCACAGTCGGCTAAAATCTTGGTGATTTCATGGCGAATCAACTCCCCTTTGTCGTGAGGGGTGGAGTGAAAATAACCCGCATTGTCGGAGTGAACCGCATCGGAAAATTCATTATTGGATGAAAGATCGAACTCATCGCCATTGAGCAGAAAAAATTCGTATTCGGGGCCCACAAAAAAGCGGTACCCGAACTCTTCTTCCGCCTCCGCAATCACTCGTTGGAGAAGATGCCGGGGATCGGTACTGGCGGGGGCACCTTCCTCATTGTGTACGTTACCAACCAAAAAACCTACGGTTTTGTTGGAAAATGTCACTTTTTTAAAGCTTTCCAGGTCCGGGAAAAGCAGGCGGTCACTATGCTCAACAGAGGCATAACCGGCAATGGAGCTGCCATCGAAACCAACACCGTTTTCGACAATGTTTTTTAAGGCCTGCTTGTTAACCGAGAGGTTCATTAACTTCCCGTTCAGGTCGGTAAAAAAAAGCTTGGTAATATCAACATCGTATAATTGACTGTCAAGGTCGTCCATGGCGATGAGTCCTCCCATAAATCGTTTTTTGAAATTATTCAGCTTATTGGTCGAATGCCCCGCATCGCCCATTCCAAGGGATGCGAAAATCCATCCATGGGACTTTACTACCGTAAGCAGGGCGGCAGAGATGCCCTTTCCATGGACAGTATGATCTTGTGTTGAGCTGTTACTATTTTCAACCTGAATCTGAAGTTTAAGAGCTGAAAAAGAGCGTAAGTACTTGGCCTGAATAAGTATTTTAAAAAACCAGGCGCACCCCTAGGTTCGTCGGTGATTTTTGGAATGCTTAGACTGGTGAATAATTTGCGCTATTACTCGGTCATAATTCACGGAGTCAGGTTGGATTCCGAGCGAAAATCGATTTTTCTTGTCATTTTTGTGTGGGACATCCAAAAACGGATAAGGTGGTCCTTATTTAAGGTTTTCCCATGGAATAACCTTATATTGGGTCCAATAAGAAATAAAGGAAACCTATCACAACAAAACAATGGGTTCAATGTAAATATTATTAATATACATAAGTGAATTCTTTATTTTATCAAGAATTTTTGCCTATTTTGCTACTATTTTTAATTCATACCCAATGCATTGAATTTGTCCTTTTTACCAGATTCGGTTTTGTAGGGATTTATAAAAAACCTTGCTCCGACCAATTTTCCAATTCAATACCGTTGGCCTGGACCGATAAATACAGAATGTCTAGAATACACGGGCAGATGCCTATCCGGGTTAAAGGTGCAGGCTCAACGCCCCTGTCACATACCATTACCTTGCATATCCTTTTGTGGCTGATTTACTTAAAAGAAGAACTATTATTTAGTTTATTGGCTCCACTTGACTTTCTACAATGTCCACTGCAGAGGCCTCTCCTGAAAAGACCTTATCCGGCCTCGTTTCCAATTGCGGGTCGTTTCACTCGAATCCAAACTGCCGAGGAGCTTTCATGTCTACTGAGTGGCAGCACCAGCTTAGGGAATTTGTCAACACCATCGATAAACTCAAACAGTACGTCAACCTCACCCTTGAGGAAGAGAATTTCCTTGGCACCACTGAAACCATTTGGGGCACAACTCCCTATTTCGCTGCCCTGATGGACCCTGACGACCCCACCTGCCCTATCCGCCGGCAGGTGATTCCTTCTATTAAAGAACAGCAGAATCGCTACGGTATGAGCAACTACCTGGTCTGGAAAGAAAATCGAGCCACCGCAGAACAGCGCCCCGACTGCATCGCTCGCCAATACTATGACCGCATAGCATTCACCGTAACCCAGTCCTGTGCCAACTACTGCCGCCACTGCTTTCGCAAAGAACTGGTAATCGACGGCAACCTCGACCTCGATTTCGATGTCAATGAAGGTCTTGACTGGATTGCCGACCACCCCGAAGTACGCGATGTGCTCGTCACCGGCGGAGACCCGTTCCTGCTCTCAGACGAGAAACTCGAGTACCTGATTCGCAAGCTGCGAGAACTGGCTCATATTGAAATGATCCGCTTCGGCACCAGACTGCCCATTGTGCTGCCGCATCGCATCACCCCCGGTCTGAAAAAAATATTTTCCCCCTATCACCACGTACCTATCTGGGTCAATACCCAGTGCAACCACCCCAGGGAGATCACCGACATGACCGCCAAAGCGATTTTTGAGCTTCTTTCGTGTGGGGTTAACGTCGGCAATCAGGCAGTACTGCTCAAGGGGATAAACGACGATGTCGATACCTTCCGCGCACTCCACCAGAAACTGTTGACGGTACGTATCAGGCCTTATTACGTGTTCTACTGCGAGCCGGCCCCTGGAATCGACCACTTCCGTACACCCTTGGAAAAAGGGGCTGAATTGATTCGTGACGCTCTGCGTGGACATACCACCGGTCTGGCCCAGCCAATGTATGTACTGGCAACCAATATCGGCAAAATACCACTAATGCCTGACTATTACATTATCAAGATGACCGAGAGGGAATACACTTTGAAAAACCATAAGGGACAGACTACTAAAATTACAAAAATTCCTTAAAAAGGAACTGGAAGAAACCTGCCCCCCTATTTTTTCAACTGAAAAGCAATCCCCCACAAAAAACCCCAAAATGACAAATGGCCCCACCATTTTCAGGTAGGGCCATTTTCGTGTCTGATTTATAGAATTAAAAAATATGTCTGGATCTTTACACAAGATTTGTCCAAATCACAACAAAGCATCCAGAGGCAACATCTCCCACAGACGCAGCCGCAAACGCTTCCCAAACGGCGCTTTGGAAGCGACGTCGCCCTTTCCGGCCGGCCAGCTGTTTTCGGGCGCCATATCATGTCTGATTTCTGTTGCCACCTGTTGCGCAAGAGCCCCGTTTTTCAAAAGGAGTCCAACCTCGGTGTTGAGATTGGCCGAGCGCGGATCGAGATTGAAGGTCCCGACAAAAAGGATTTCGTCATCAACGACCATGGTTTTGGCGTGAATGGCGAAAATCGGGGAATTCCTGGCTAAAGCCGGGTAGCGCTCGATCAGCTCCTTCTGAATAGGCGGATGGGGCTTGAATTCGAAAACCTTGACCCCGGCAGCGAGAATATCCGCGCGCTGTTTGCGATAACCGCTGAATGCCATCAGGTTATCCGTCGCCCCCAGGGAATTGGTGACAATCCGTACATCCACACCGCGCCTGACCAGATCGCGAAAAAGATCCAGGGCCCCTTCGGGAAGAACCAGGTAAGGGGATTGAATAAGGACGCTGCGGGATGCTTTCTCCAGACATTCCGCCAATGCCCTGGTGCTGGCACCGCCACCGCCGAGCCCCTCCTTAGCGGAGTTCTTGCCCGGCATATCATGAATAAACTGCGCTTCGGTCCAGACCATATCATTAATTAGTATGGGAAACCTCTGGGGCAGATCATGCAACGCCTGCCGAACCTGAGGGGCAAAATTTTCCGGTGAGCGAGAATACTCATATAACTCCCAATAAACCTGCCGGGTTTTTTCTGTGTCCATCTGTTTCTTTTGCGAGTGCAACAGCTTCTCAACGGGAACCGCTATGGGACTGTTCCAGAAATTTTCAAAATTCTTCTTTATTTCCGGGATAACGGCACCGGTGATCAGAAGATCACGATCCCGAAAATTATACTTCTGGTCATAATCGAAATACTCATCAGCCATGTTGCGGCCACCGCTGATGGCAAAGGTCGAATCGACACAGACGGTTTTGTCGTGCATGCGCTGATTGGCATTGCGGAAATCAGTGAGCAGATTGAAAATACGGCGGGCTTTGGAAACCCCGGTTTTGTGAACCGGGTTATAGATGCGGATATGAATGTTGGGATGGGCCGCCAAAGCGACGAGGCTCTCAGGCGGGGCGTCGATCAGCAGATCGTCGACAATGACGCGCACCCGCACCCCGCGCTCCGCCGCCCGCAACAGGGCTTCGGCAGCCAGGATACCAACGTTGTCGGTACTCCAGATGAAGTATTGAACATCGATGGTCTCTTTGGCCCAGTCGGCCAGCCAGGCCCGGGCCAGAAGCGCTTCCTCGCCTTTTTCGAGGACGTAGACACCGGTTTCCGAATTGGTTTGCAAGACCTGACTCCACACAGGGTCCAGATTACCGGCCCGGCCGTTGTAAGGCACCATAAGAAACCCCAGGCCGGCTACCATCAGCACAATGACGGAAAGGAAGCCCTGCCACCTTCTTAGAAACAGGTCAAAAATCATGGAATATCTGCCGCAAACACAAAGGCCTCCCGCCCACCCCGCATGTGCACAGGGCAGGCAACGGCTCCAATTCAGGGGCGATTTACCGAAACATAAGTGTCACTCACCATCCGGTCATTCTCTATATAAACCCGGGAACCGATGGAATTATACATGGAAAAACCGTCAAGAAGAGGATTCAGCACCAGCTCAACCATGCGGCGTCCTTTTTCCCCGCGGTCAGGTTGGGTCGCCGCCATCCAGGCCAGGGCCCAGGCGGAAATATCTTTGGTTTTCCCTATCAAGCCCTCAACATTAGCATAAGAAACCTGGTTGTTTTTCCCTGTAATCCCCCGATTAACCGCTTTGAAGCCCGGCTGGGTTTTTATGCTGCCGTTTTGCGAAGCGTCCAGCATGGATGTCAACAAGTTCTTGTTGACTGTCAGTGTGCAAAAACCGTCAGCACACACATAGGCCGGACTCAGGTCAGCCCCCATGGGTAAGGCAACATAAGAAATACCAATACCGTTATGGGCCTCCTGCTGCAATGGCATGCCCATTTGTCCCACCACCGTCTGAATGGCCTGTTCCACCAGCACAGGATTTTTAACCTCAAAAACCAGTGCCGCTTCGGGAATCGGGAACATGCCGCCGGTATTGATATCGTTAATCAGAAATCCGACCTGGCTTCCAAAAGCGGCCAGAAAATTATCCAGTTCTACCCCAGTGTTGAGGGCAAATTCATTTTTGATCTTTTCAATATTTTCGGGAGTGAGCTCCGGACTTTTTTGAAATTCCTGCCAATAGAAGGCCGCATTAAAGTTGTTCTGCCAACTGTAAATCAGGGCTTTAGCGGGAACTTTGTCGAGGGTCGGATTGGTCATCGGTTCCACACCAAAAGCTGTGGCAAGAGTCGGCGAAAGGACATTGCGGTCGATACCCAAAACAAGCTTACTGTTAAGCAGAGGGCCGCCGTCGTCGTAACACGCCAGGGCGAGGGTGGTCAGTCCCTGCATATCCGCAAGCTGCTTCTCCACCCCAGCCAGACGGGGGTCCTGTTCCATCTGAGCATGAACAACTTTTCCGGCGGTTGTGATGAAATGATCCAGATCACCAAAAAGGATTACATCCGTCTCGCCCGGCTTAAAAAGATCAGCACAATAGGTTTTATAGGCACCCGATTCAAGCAAGGAGGTCGACGGGTCCAAAGACTGATCGAGACAGCGCTGCACCAAATCGAGATTAATTCCGGCAATAATTAGGGCTTCCTGAAAAACTATTTTCAGAGCCAAAAGGTTTTTATTCCAGTTCTTTCACAATTGGGTACCGTGGGCAGTAAAAG
>JAFGRU010000094.1 GCA_016934985.1 Deltaproteobacteria bacterium | reverse complement strand
TTATTACGGCAAACCCTTTTCCGGAACGGTTTATTTCTTTACCCTCGGCCTTCTCGGCATCGGCTGGCTCATCGACCTCTTCCTGATTCCCTCCATGGACCGCCAGGCCGACCTGAGATTTCAAGCAGGACGCATCGATTACACCCTGGCCTGGGTTCTGCTGACCTTCTTAGGGCTTCTTGGGATTCATCGCATGTACATGGGCAAGTGGCTCACCGGGATCATCTATCTTCTGACGGGTGGGTTCTTTCTGCTGGGGATTCTTTACGACTTCTGGACTCTCAACGATCAGATCACAATTGTCAATCAACAAAGGTAACAATTACCCGCAGCACTCATGGATGGGTTCATGCGACCCCTGGAATGGGTAGGACGGTTCCATCCGCCAACAAACTTGGGAAAGAATTGCCATGACGACGAAATCCCACAGGACTTCATTCTACCGCTGGCTGGTTTTCGGCCTTTTGGCATGCGGCTACATCCTGGTCTATTTTCATCGTCTTAGCACCAACGTCGTAGCCCTCGACATGATGAAGGATCTTCAGGTGGGCGGAGCCTTGATCGGTGTCCTTGCCTCCGCTTATTTCTATCCCTATGCCCTGATGCAACTGCCGGCCGGTCTTCTGGCCGATTCCCTGGGCCCGCGCCGGACCGTCACCTTCAGTTTCATCCTCGCCGGTCTCGCCTCCATTTTCCTGGGCATGGTGACCTCCGTTGGCTGGGCCATCCTGGCCCGCCTCCTGGTCGGTATCGGCGTATCCATGCTCTTTGTCGCCACCCTCAAGATCCTCACCCAGTGGTTCAAGGTCTCCGAATTCGCCAAGGTCGCGGGCATTCTCATGGCCCTGGGCGGGGTCGGCGTTCTCACTACCGCCACCCCCCTTGCCTACCTGAGCAACAGCCTCGGCTGGCGGGGCAGCTTTGTTGCCATCGGCATCGCCACCCTCATCCTGGCCGCCGTCATCTGGATTTATGTCCGCAACTCTCCTGCGGAGAAAGGCCTTCCAACA
This sequence comes from Deltaproteobacteria bacterium, assembly GCA_016934985.1. Lineage (GTDB taxonomy): Bacteria > Desulfobacterota > Desulfuromonadia > Desulfuromonadales > JAAYDE01 > JAFGRU01. The sequence goes on along the minus strand of JAFGRU010000094.1, from coordinate 39,949 downwards.
CCTGAAGAGAGAGAACCTTCCACCCACGGTCAGGGGGGGCAACCCGGTCTCATCGACGGTCTCAAGACCGTGCTCTCGGCCCGCCCGTTCTGGCCCCTCGCCGCCTGGTTTTTTTTCTCCTGCGGGGTTTTCTTCGCTTTTGCGGGCCTTTGGGGAGCACCCTACCTGATGCAGGTTTACGGCCTGACCAAGGTTCAGGCCGGCGGGATCATGGACATGCTGGCGTTGGCCATGATTGTCGGCAGCCCCCTGCTCAGCATCCTGTCCGACCGCCTGCGCTCACGCAAAATCATTCTCGTGGCCGCCGCCCTGATCCTGGTACTGGTGACCCTGCCCCTCGCCTTTATTCCGGCGGGGTTAACCAAACCGATGCTTTACCTGCTGGTGTTTTTCATGAGCCTTTCAGCCAGCAGCGTGGTCGCAATCGGCTTCACCATGACCAAGGAGCTTTTTCCGGTAGGCATGGCCGGCACCGCCGTCGGTCTCGTCAACCTCTTTCCCTTTCTGGGAGGAGCCCTCATGCAGCCGGCGGTCGGCTACCTGCTCGAATCCCAAAGCAGCGGTTTGCAGACCTATTCTGCCGCTGCCTACGGCTTCGCTTTTCGCCTCTTTTTCGCTTCCGCCTGCCTGGCGTTTCTGGCGAGCCTGCTGCTGAAGGAATCCTTTCCTCAGCACTCCAGGTGAAGAAAATCATCTCTCTTCTATCGCCTTCCGCTCCGATTCGCTAAGGCTGTCGGCATACCCGCTCATACCCGCCAGGGAATTTTTCAAAAAAACCTGCTCACGGGCAAAGATATCCGGTTCCAGTTGCCTGATGTTACGAAAATACTCATCCCGGGCCAGCAGCCACTCAAAGAACACCGCCTCGCGTTTGGACTTTTCCACCCCTGCGGTTGCTATCACCCCCCGGACCCAGAGAAGCAGCTGATCGTGGCCGATGCGCAAATGCTCCATTGCGGTATCAACGAGGCCGTAATGACCGAAAACCATACGGTCCGGCTGCAGAGCCAGCATGCGCTCAATGGAATCAAGGGCGACATCGAGGAAAAAACGCGGTGGCGTCGCAGGACGCATATAAATGCCGTGGGGAACCTCGCAGCGCACACCCGCCACCTCACCGCCGAAAAGAATATCGCCAATCAGGTAGCAGCAATGATGGGCGGAATGCCCGGGCGAGAGATAGGCTCGTGCACCGTTGTCGCCCAGATATTCCTCAAAACCGACCCTGGCTGCAGGAACGGGCAGGATTTCGCCATAGGCCTCGGCCACCGGGCCAAGGACTTTAAGGGAACCCTGCCAGAGTTTTTCAGGCGCGACCAGATGCCTAACCCCTTCCGGATGACAGATAACCCGGGCCTCAGGGAATAAATTGAGTAATGCTCCGGTACCGCCGGCGTGATCGATGTGAATATGGGTCAGAAGGATATAATCGAGCTTTTTAACCTGGAGCTTCTTTAGAGCGGCGACAAGAATGGATATGGTCGAAAGCGGACCGGGATCGACAAGAAAGGTCTTCCCACCCCAGCGATACAGCCAGGCACTGAGAAACTTGCGAAAACCCTCAAGTTGCGGTTGATCAAGATCGATACAAACAGGATTGTCCATAAAGTATCCCTTTTTTAGCAGGGCGCTGGAAAAGCTTTAATAAAACTATTCAGCACAAGGACTCGTGTCGCTGATCCATGGGGCTTGGAATGGGCGATGCGAGGCATTGTGCCGAAATGTCTGAATAATTTCGATTTAATCAGGCTAAATCACTGAGGAGCCACCTACACCTAACGATTTTGAATTATAAGTATTTGATATGTCAACGTTTTTATGCCTGCGATTGATTAATTTCCCAACGACCTGGGGCCTGGCCGCCGCTCGCGGCTGATGGACGCATTATGCGGACGGGGATCAAGGCACCTTTTTTGAAAGATAAACAAGCTCCTGGCCCCGCAACCCCTTGTTAAAGCGATTTTTTTGGAAGAAAGTAGGCAATTTTGGTCACTATTTTTAAATTTAATCACTTCCGGGGCACCTTCGCTATTTCGAATCCAAAAACAACGCCTCACAACTGCTTATAACCGAAAGCCCGCAAAAAGGAGCATACATGAGACCTGTCAAGGTGATTTTACAATTCACCCTTTGCCTGCTTTTGTTGTCAACCGGAATCGCTGTTGCTGAAACTCATCAAGAAATGGTTCAGCGTTATATCGAAATTTCCGGAATCAAAAACATGCTTACATCCTTTCCGGAACAAATGGACGCCATGGCCGCCCAGGCGCGCTTAACCTCCCGGGACCCCGAAGTCGAGAAGCAGGTATTTGAGATGATGAAAGAAAGCTTTAATATTGAGCGATTCGAGGAGGAACTGGCAACCTACCTGCTGCAAAATACCGACAGGCAACTGCTCCACAAGTTGCTGCGTTGGCTGGAAAGTCCCCTGGCGAAAAAAGTGACCCGTGAAGAGGTGCGCTCATCCTCTCCTTCGGAACAAACCAATATGGTCCGCTATATTATTGATATGAAAGAACTTCCTCCAACGGAGGAGCGTATCGAGCTGATCCGGAGACTAGAGGAGACCACCCGGATGTCGGACCTCATGACCAAAATATTCATGGAAATCATGAAAGGCATGATGGAATCCGTCAACCTCGCCCTGCCCGAAATGAAACGCGAATCCCTCGACCGTATCTACACCGAAATTGGAAAAATGCAGCCCGCCATGAAAGATGCCTTTCGTCAGCAGATAATCCTTTCATCCTTCTACACCTACCGAAACATTTCCAGCCGCGAGTTGACCCGTTATATCCATTTTTATGCCACCGAAACCGGTCAGGAAGAGATTCGAATAACCGGCAATGCCCTTGGTTATATCCTCAAGCAATGGTTTTCCGAGGTGAGCAGAAACCTGGTTCTTCTTCACAAAGGAAAATCACAGGGTTTCGAAATCTAATACCCAGAAAAGGGCGGGAAAATCCCGCCCTTTTCTATTTGCCGGCAATCCCCGATGATCGTGCCCAGACAGCCGATTTATTCGATGCGTTCAGGAAAACCTCAGCTTCAATCCATCAGTTTTATATTTTCAGAATAAATGTCGTCCAGCAGGAAACAGGCATTCCATAGACTGTTGACCCTCTCGCTTGTCCGGCCCCTGAGGGCGGCCAAGGTCAAATTTGACTGCTTTCTGAGCACGTTTTGATATTCTTTCTTGTTCACTCTTCCGGATTTGCAGGGAGACAAAATGAATTGGGACTTGTTAACAATCAGGATTGAAACTATTCAGCACAAGGACTTGTGTCGCCTATGGAAAGGGCATCTGCCGCCCGGATGGCGGCAGCTAAGCCCCGTGGATGGGTTCACGCGGCCCTTGGAATGGGCGATGGAAGTCCTTGTGTCGATAAGCTGAATAATTCCTCAGAATTTATATACCGGGCGGAGGAATGACATGATTATAAACAGCAAAATAGTGACAAATGCTTCCTGCCAGAACAAAAAGGTGCCAGATGGCGTGATGAAAAAGGAGTTTTTTCCAGGCGTAAAAAATCAGACCGAAACTGTAGAAAAATCCACCAGCCAAAAGCAGCTGTAACCCCGGCCATGGTATCAGTTCAACCACGGGTTCAATTGCAAAGATAATCAGCCAGCCCATGAAGAGATAAATCAACGGTCCCAAAATTTTGAATTGATGTACGAAAAAAATTTTAAAAAGGACACCCAGAACAGTCACCCCCCACACCGTGGCAAACAACGGCCACCCCCAATGCCCGCGCAGGGTAACCAAGGTAAAAGGGGTGTAAGTACCAGCAATGAGCAGATAGATGGTGGAGTGATCAAGAATTTTAAAAACCGTTCCCCAACGTTCATGAAATTTAAAAATATGATAAAAGGTAAACGCGGAATATGAAATAACAAGAGATATTCCGTAGATGGTAACGCTCACAAGATGCCAGCCATTTCCATTGCTGGATGCATGGGCTACCAACAGCACCAAGCCGGGAATGCTCAGAAGAAGGCCAAGGGCAGGAGTGAGCGTGTTTAGAAATTGGGTGGGCTTGTAATAACGCGGATCCATGGGCCGGAGCAATTGAAGGTTCTGAAACTAAAAACGACGTAATTTATTCAGCTTGTCGGCACAATGCCTCCCATCGCCTGTTCCAAGGGCCGCGTGAGCCCATCCATGGGGCTTAGCTGCCGCCATCCGGTTGGCAGATACCCTTTCCAAGGGCACTACGAATCCTTGTGCTGAATAGTGTCAAAACTAGACAAAGTTTTTCTATAATTTTAACAAAGCTTATTGAGAAAACAGTTTTCCTTTTGAAAATCGGGCATACTCTGTTGGAATAAGGCTGAATTACTTCAGATTAATTCAGGGTCTCCTGACCCCGCCGTCCTGAACCTCGAGCAACTGCTCCGCCGCGCTGAAGTAGACCCGGCTGCCCTGGTTTATTATCAACAGCGAAGTAATCGCAACGCTTCCGGAAATGATACACATGATGGCGATCTGGTACTTGACCGCCAGGATCGGTTCGGTGCCGGAAAGTATCTGACCAGTCATGAGGCCCGGCAGAAAAACGATCCCCATGGCTGCCATGGAATTGATGGAGGGAATCAGGGCGGCACGAAAAGCGCCCTGTACAATTTCCCGGGAAGCCAGGCGTGAGGTTGCCCCCAGGCAAAGTGACGTTTCAATCTCGTCGCGGCGTTCTTTCATCTCCGAGGCCAGACGCTCGGCGGCCAGACTCGCACCGGTCATGGAGTTGCCGATGATCATCCCGGCCAGGGGAATCAGGTAGCGGGGATCATACCAGGGACTCAGGCCGACAACGATCTGGCAAAAGAAAAAAGTCGTCAAACCGCACCCGACAAAAATGGAGACCGATACGATGCGGTAAAACCGGGGCATCTTTTCCTTGACCCGCGAGGAAACGGTCTGGATGGCGAAACCGACCATCACGATAAGGATGAGAATCACCGGCCAGGGGCTTTCGATACGAAAGACCAGATGGAGAAGATAGCCGACAGCCAGAAGCTGCACCACCATGCGCAGAGAGGCGATTGTCAGGTCTTTCTCCTGGCCTGTTCTCCAGTGGCGGCAAAGGGCGACGATCAGGAGAATCACACCGTAAACCAGGGCGAGATCGACATAATTTAAATCGATAATGGTTTTTGCTTCCATCTTTTCTCTCGCGATAAGCGCTAATAGGTCTTAGTTCTTGGGCCGTAGTTAAAATCAGACTGAAGGTAAATAGACTGAAGATTTTTTGATTTTCCTTCGGCCTTCAGCCTTTGGACTAAACAACCTGACTTTAGAAAAGTGACAGGTGACTAGCCGCTCGTAAGGGCAATTCGTAACTTAACACTTAATACCGGGAACTTAAAACCCGTTCAAATTGTCTCAATCAAAAGAGGTCTGAGTCAGGAATTTCCGCAACGGCTCTTCCTGAGGCGCACCGAAGAACCCCGCCACTGCTCCCTGCTCGAGAACCGCGCCGCCTTCCAGATAAACCCCATAGCTGGCGACCTTCTCAGCCAGTGGCAGGTCGTGGGTAACCATCAGAACGGTGAGCCTCTTTTCCCGGCAAAGGCCACGCAAAGCGTGAGCAACCTTTTCGGCCGTCGGCCGGTCGAGAGCGCTGATGGTTTCATCAAGAAGCAGGATATCAGGTGCCATCAGGAGACTTCTGGCGAGGCTGACCCGCTGCTGCTGGCCGATGGAGAGGGAACGGGCATCCTGAAGAACCAACTCCGTGGGAAGGGAACAGGTTTCCAGAACTCCTTGAATGTCCGGGTGATCCCTGCCGGGGAATTCAACTCCGGCATAGGCAAAAGGGCGTTGCAGGTTGTCCAGGGCCGTGCCCGGAAACATAAAGGGTTTTTGCATGACCAGAGCGGCCTTGCGCCGCAACTCAACAGGATGATAATCCCGAAGATCTTTGCCGCTCAGGAAGATGCTTCCCGAGGAAGGCTCCTCAAGTCGGTTGATAAGACGCAGCAGGGTGCTCTTGCCCCCTCCGGAAGGACCGATCAGAACCGCAAACTCCCCGGCCCGGACCAGCAGGTCGATCCCGTTGAGAACCTTTTTTTCTCCGCGCTGCTTGTCCTTTTTGACCTTGCTCAGGGCCTCGATGCTCAAAACGACCATGTCAGGCACCTGTCATATCTGTAAAGAAATCAATTGTAAAACCGGCACTGAAACTCATTTGGCAGCAGAAAAAAGTTTTTCCATGACCTTCTTCATGTCGATCCAGACCTCCTTTTTCGAGGCAGGATTGCGCAGCAGAAAAGCAGGATGATAGGTCGGCATGAGGGGAATGCCCTCATACTCCCGCCAGTGCCCGCGCAAACGGCTGATAGGCATGCGCTCCCGAAGCAGGGTCTGAGCGGCAAATTTCCCCAGGGTCACCAAAACCTTGGGGCGGATCACCGCAAGCTGGCGTTTGAGAAAAGGTTCGCAGGCTTCGATCTCCTCGGGCTTCGGATCGCGGTTCCCGGGGGGACGACACTTGATGACATTGCATATATAGACATCATCGCGGTGCAGGTTCATGGCAAAAAGAATACGCTCGAGAAGCTGACCGGCCTCACCTACGAAAGGAATCCCCTGTCTGTCCTCTTCCCGGCCCGGCGCCTCGCCGACGAACACTAACTCGGCCTGAGGGTTTCCCCCGCCGAAAACCAAGCGGTTGCGCCCTTCGCAAAGAGGACAGCGCCGACAGCCGTCCAGTTCCCGGCATATATCCTCTAAACCCTCAGATAAAGTCTCGGCCACCTGCACCGGCCCCGGCAGAACAGCGTCCGTTTCATAAGCGGACTGCGGCGCAGGCGGCTCCATGGGCGGAGGGAAAAGAACCTCCTCAATGCCCAAATCCCGCATATCCTCCAGAAGAGAGCGGGTGCCGCTTACCAGACTTAAAAATTCTTCACGCAACTGATTTGACATGACAACTTTACACCCCAACCCGGCTTGGATATGCTGTAAACAGAAGTTGGGTGTGCTTTTTTCTCTCCATCAGGTGGACTATGCTTACTATTCTGACCTTTGTCTTTATTCTCATTCTGATCCCCACCAATGCCCTGGCCTGGGGGATGGGGATCCATCTCCAGGTCGGCTCAGAAATTCTCGCCGACCTGAGCCTCTTTTCCCCCTACCTGCAGGAGATCATGGGACGTTTTCCCTATGACTTTTTCTACGGCTGCATCAGCGCCGACATCATTATCGGCAAAAAGTTTACCCATTATCTCGAACACTGCCATTCCTGGCGGGTCGGCAAGAAGGTCCTCGATGCGGCCAGAAGCGAGCGTCAGAAAGCCTGTGCCTATGGCTACCTGGCCCACCTCGCCATGGATACTATCGGCCACTCCTTTTTTGTCCCCTATAAAATCGTTCGTACCTACAGCACCACCATCACCAAACACACCTACTGGGAGATGCGCCTTGAGGCGGAGGTCAGACCTGACATCTGGGAACTGGCCCAGGCCCTTGGCAGGCAGGATTTCCGCGAAAACGACGCCCTTCTGCGAAGCGTTCTGGCCGACACCCTCTTTTCATTCCGGACCAACAAGCAGATATTCAATTCGCTTCTGCTCCTTAGCCGCTTGAAGCAATCCCAAAAGATGCTGCGCAGTTACTCCCGGTCGTCGAAATGGGCTCTGGACAAAAAAGATGTGGAAGAGTATCTGAGCCTGGCCAGAGAGGCCGCCGTTGACGTCCTCCTTCAACAGGAGAAAAGTCCTTACTGGAAAGCCGACCCTTCGGGAGAGCGGGCTTTGGCGGCGGCAAAAATGATCCGCCGCAATCTCAACACCCTGTGGCTTGACGGCAAGCTTCCGCCCGGGGACGCCCTCGCTATTCTTAAAGAACTGAAAGAGCGACTGCGCGAGGGGGTCACGCAGCCCGAAAAGCTTCTTGAGCTCCTTTCTTCTGAACCCTAAACCCGGATTATCCATGAAAAGCATCATGGCTAATCCGCGCTAAATAACGGATCAGCAACCGCTCGCACCTTTTTCACGGCTTCGACGGATATCAACAATTTGATCGAGAAGCCGATGGGCCACAACCTCTTTGCTCAAACACGGGAGCGCGACCGGCGCCCGATCAGGAAAGAGGAAAGTGACCAGATTAGTATCCCCACCAAAGCCCGCCCCCGGTTGGGTAACATCGTTGGCCACCACCATATCGAGGTTTTTGTTTGCTAATTTGCGGCGGGCGTTCTCAACGAGGTTTTCCGTTTCGGCTGCGAATCCTACCAGGATCCTGTGATCCTTGGCCTTTCCCAAAGCCGCAAGAATATCAGGCGTCCGTTCCAGTTCCACCACCCACTTTTCCTCGTCCCCCTTCTTGAGTTTCCGGTCATGAAAAATCACGGGGCGAAAATCAGCAACTGCCGCCGCTTTGATGACAACGGTTGCCTCGGGCAACTGTTCCAAAACCACCTCAAACATCTCTTTGGCACTGGTGACCGGGCGAAATTTTGCGCCCTGGGGCCTTTTCAGCGCTGTCGGACCGGAGACAAGAACCACCTCGGCCCCGCGCTCCAAGGCCGCAGCTGCGATGGCATAGCCCATTTTACCCGATGAAAAATTGCTCAAATAACGCACCGGATCGATCTTCTCGACCGTCGGGCCAGCCGTGACGATAATTCTCTCCCCTTCCAGATCACGGGCCTGGAAAACTTTCAGGACATTGGCAAAAATCTTTTCCGGGTCCGGAAATTTCCCTTTCCCCACGTAGCCACAAGCCAGCGCCCCCGTTTCCGGCTCCATGACCAGGCAGCCCCTTTCTTCGAGCTTCTTCAGGTTTGTCTGGAACACGGAATTTTCCCACATGTTGACATTCATGGCAGGCACGAACAGACTCGGCGCCCGCGTCGCCATGAGGGTGGTGGAAAGAAGATCATCCGCAATGCCGCAGGCGACTTTGCCGATGATGTTGGCCGTTGCCGGGGCGACAATGAAAAGATCCGCCCGCTCCGCCAGGGAAATGTGGCCTATCTCCTTCTCCTGATAGAGGTTGAAAAGGTCGGTCTGCACCGGATTTCCGGACAGGGTCTGAAAGGTCAGAGGTGTTACGAACTCACGGGCATGCTCGGTCATGACGACATGGACCTCTGCCCCTGCCTTGACGCACAGACGCAACAACTCCACAGCCTTGTAAACAGCAATGCCGCCGGTAACACCTAGGACTATCTGCTTTCCCTCAAGCATGGGCGGCTCCTACAAAAACTCGCTTTCACCGGAATTGATGAACGAATTCAAGGCTTTTTCCTCGCCGATAGTGGTGTCGGGTCCGTGCCCGGGATGGACCACGGTTGCATCCGGCAGGGGCAGAAGCTGCCTGCGGATACCCTCGAGGAGAGTGGCGAAGTCCCCGCCGGGCAGGTCGGTGCGGCCGACGGAACGGGCAAAAAGCGTATCCCCGGAAAAAAGGTGTTCCCCCATGAGCAGACAGATGCCGCCGGGCGAATGTCCCGGCGTATGAAGTACCCGCGCCTCCAGGCGGCCGATCTTGAGAATGTCGCCGTCGCTGAGAAAACGGTCCGGCACGGGCGAAGGCTCGACCTCAAGGCCGAACTTGGCGGCATGGCCGGTGATGGTTTTCAGAAGATTCAGGTCCAGCTCGTGGATAAGGAGTTGAGCGCCGCTCTTTTCCACCAGAAATTTGTTGCCTCCGAGATGATCAAAATGGCCGTGGGTATTGACGATCTGTTTAAGTTCATAACCCTCAGCGCTGACCACTTCCCAAATGCGCTCGCCCTCATCCCCCGGGTCTATAACAATGGCCTGCCGAGTTTCTTCGCAAGCGACAATATAGCAGTTCACCTGCAGGGCGCCGACCACCAGTGTGTGTATCCGCATCGCTTCAATCCTTTTCTTCGTCTCTGTTCAAAAACAGCTCGAGATTTTTTTCTTTGAGCTGCTCGCCAAGGGAAACCCTCAGAGGTTTCTGTCCGCCGCCGGCCGGACGGGGTTTCCTCTCCGTTTTGGGTTCTGTAATTGGCTGTGGCGGAGGATCGGCTTTTTTCGTATCGGCCGCAACGGAGGTCCGCCCGTCGTCGCCGTTGTTCCCCTTGTAAAAATAGCGCTCCATCAAACGGTGGTAGCCGGTCCAACTGCTGTCGCCATTCATATCGTTCTTCAGATGTTCACTGACGCCATTAATCTTGGCGTCAAGATCATCGAGCATGTTCAGGATCACCCCTTCGAGGGTTTTCGGACGCTTGGGCGACCCGAATTCATACTGGCCGTGATGAGAGAGGATCAGGTGTTTGAGCAATGAGGCCTTCTCCCTGGGAAAGGATTCAATGCCGCGAATCTTGGCGTCAAGCATCTCCACCCCGATCATGATATGGCCCAGGAGCTTGCCATCATCGGTGTACTCAAAGCTTCTTAGATAGGCCAGTTCCTCGGTTTTGCCGATATCGTGGAGAAGTGCGCCGGTCACCAGCAGCTCTGTATCGACGCCCTTGTAGCGGCCGCCAATCTCGCAGGCCAGTTCGGCTACGGCCAGGGAATGCTCGAGCAGGCCACCGAGGTAGGCATGGTGCATGCTCTTGGCGGCCGGCGCCGTACTGAACTTGCGTAAAAAGGATTCGTCCCCGGCGAAAGCATCCAATAAGTTGCGGTAATCGGGGTCCCGGACTCCGGCGACCTGTTCCCGAAAAGCCGCCACCATCTCTTCCCGGGGACGTGACGAAACGGGAAGAAACTCGCCAAGGTCAACCTCGGATTCCGGCACCCGCGCAAGATCCTGAACCACAACCTGCATCTTGCCGAGATAAAGGGAGGCCTTGCCGCGTATGCGGAGAAAATCGTCACGCTGAAAACGGCTGCCGAACTCTTCGACCCGGTCCCAGATGCGTCCTTCGACTTCGCCGGTGCGGTCCATGAGCTTAACGGTCATGTAGGGTTTGCCGTTCTTGGCCAGGGCCATGATTTTTTCGCGCACCAAAAAAACGTCTTCGATGGGTTCCCGTTCACGAATATCCGACACAAAGGTATTTTTCACGTTTATTTCCTGTTTCTGTTTTGGCAATGTTGCTTTGCGATTAAATCTGCAGCCTTAAGGCCGTCAACAGCCGAACTAACGATACCTCCCGCGTATCCGGCCCCCTCGCCGATAGGATACAACCCCGCATGGGAAACGGATTGGCCGTCGGCCCCGCGCAGGATTCTTAAGGGCGCGGAGGTGCGGCTCTCAATGCCGGTCAGGGTTGCCTCGGCGCTGACAAAGCCTGGCATTTTGCGGCCGAACCAGGGAAGCGCCTCCCGCAACTCATCAGCCACGAAAGACGGAAGGACATCGCCCAGTTCCACTTCCCTGACACCAGGGCGGGCTGTGGATTTGAAAGGCCCGCTTCCCATGCCCAGAAACCTTAACAGGTTTTGAGCCGGGGCGAAATAGTTTCCACCACCGGACCGAAACGCCTTTTCCTCCCAACGGCGCTGAAAACGGACCCCGGCGAGGGGGTCATCGCCGTCAAAATCATCGCGCCGGACGGAAACCACCAGGGCACTGTTGGAAAATTCGCCTTCCCGCTCAAAACAGCTCATGCCGTTGACCACCAGGGCACCCGGCTCCGAGGAAGCCACTATCACCTCCCCACCGGGGCACATGCAGAAAGAATAGGCGCCTCGCCCGGACACCGCATTATTGTGACTCAACCGGTAATCGGCGGCCGGCAGGCGGGGATGCCGGGCATGCCCCCACTGGATGGCATTGATCACGGCAGCCGGGTGTTCCACCCGCAGTCCCATGGCAAAGGGCTTGGTTTCCATTTCGACCCCCTGTTTATGAAGCATGCGGTAGGTATCTCTGGCGCTGTGCCCGGGGGCCAGGACCAGCGAGGCGCAGGGGCTCTCATTCCGGTCGTTCAGAATAGCACCGCATACCCGGCCCGAACGGGTCAATAACCCGGTCAAGCGGGTTTCAAAACGGATATCAACACCCAGGGAGATGAGGCGCTTCCGAAAATTGCGCAAGACCCGGCGCAGACGGTCGGTCCCCACATGGGGTTTGGCTTCCACCAGGATATCCTCCGGAGCGCCGCATTCCACCAAAATGCGCAGGACCTCGGGAATCCAGGGGTCATTGATGCGGGTTGTCAGCTTGCCATCGGAAAAAGTTCCGGCGCCTCCTTCCCCAAACTGGGGATTGCTCTCCGCATCCAAGACACCTTCTTGCCACAAATTCTGGACATCGGCACAGCGCCTTTCCAGTTCACGGCCGCGCTCGACCAACGCCACATCGGCCCCGGACTGAGCCAGCCGCAAGGCTGCGAAAAGTCCCGCCGGCCCCATGCCGACCACCAGCACCCGGTGCCCACCGGTTATGGGAACGATTTCCGGAGCACTGAAGCCTGGCGCTTCCCGCAGGTTTTTATTGTCCCGGTGCCTGTGCAGCAGCGCTACCTGGTCGGCGACCTCGAAATCAACGCTGAAAATCCGAAAAAGGCGCGGCTTGCGACGGGCGTCAATACCGCGCCGCACAATGCGCAAATCGCTGATCTCTTTGGCCGCTATGCCGAGATGCTCCGCCACTTTGTGTCTAAGGCGGCTTTCATCCTCATCAAGATCAAGAGCAACCTGGCTCAGCCGCAGGGTCATAAACCACCGAATTCAAAAACAAGTTATCATTCAGCGCAAAAACCCTCGTGCCGCGTATGAACAGAGCGAAACGAGGACACCCGCCAGCAAGCTGAACGTTAAAAAAAATTATCCATCCCATGAACCGCCTTCAACTGCCGAAAAGGCTCTCTTCCCCCTCCTTTTTCAGAGGGATCTCTATATGGAAAACCGCTCCGGGCTCGTCGCGGCTTTCTACCGAGATGTGCCCGCCATAAGACTTGACGATGCGCAGCACCACCGACAACCCGAAGCCGGTGCCTTTTTCCTTGGTGGTGAAAAAGGGGTCAAAAATCTTCGTGAAATTTTCCGGCGGAATCCCCTTGCCGGTGTCCGCAACCAGGATATCGATCATATTCGCATCATGGGTCACCCTGATTTCAAGCTTGCCACCCTTCTGCATCTCGAAAATGGAATTGACAAACAGATTGGAAAATATCTGTTCGATTTCGGTCGGATCCGCAAGAATGGCAGGGGGAATGGTTTGAAAATCCTTTTTAACCTCAACCCTGTGGGTTCTCAGGTTGTCATCCAGGGATTTCAGCACGAGATTAATAACCTCGGTCACCAGCACTTTCTCGGGTGAGAACTGGGAACGTTTACTGGTCGCCAGAAGTCTGATCAGGATGCTGTCGATGCGATCGATTTCCTGGAGTATGCGGTCAAGTATCTCGGATTCTTCAGGTTTGTCCTCCAGGCTCGGCTTCAACACCTGGACAAAGAGGGTGACAGAATTCAGGGGGTTACGAATCTCATGGGCCATACCCGCGATAAGATGTCCGAGAGCCGCCATTTTCTCGGCCTGGAAAATTTCCCTTTGGGCCTTTTCCAGGTCACGGGTTTTCTCCTCGATCCGCTTTTCAAGTTCGAGATTCCACTTTTCAATTTCTTTGAGAAGACGTTCCTTTTCCCGCCGCAGTTCCTGGTTGTTCAACTCGATTCGACGAATTTTCAGAACGTTGCCGATCCGCTCCAGAAGATCACGGCTTTTAAAAGGCTTGAGGATATAATCCGAAGCTCCGGCCTTCATGAGCTCAACGGCAATTTCTTCACTCCCCTTGCCGGTCAGCATTACTACGTAGGTTTTCGGGTATTTCTCCCGGATGGTACGCAGAACCCTCATGCCGTCCATGCCGGGCAGCATGTAGTCGAGGAGAACCAGCTGCGGACTCTCTTTTTCCACCAAATTGAGAGCGCTCTCACCATCCCGAGCCCGGATGGCCTGGTAGCCCCGCGATTCAAGCACCAGCGATGCCAGGTCGAGGATCATTTTTTCGTCATCAACTACAAGAATTTTCTCCACCATGGCCTCCCCGCCGTGGAAAAATTTAAAAACAGAATACTACCTGATCCCGACATGCGACAAGAAAAAACACGTTTTTATCGGCCAGAGGGGATATAATGGCCCAATAATTGGGTATTATCGATTTTTAATTTTGAAACTTTACTGTAGAATGTTTCAGGAATACCCTTCGCGCCAAGGTTAAGTTCACTCTTCAGCCACACACTGAAAAAATCGTCTGAAAAGAGCGGAGATCCCATGCAAAAGATAAATTACCTGATAACCCCAGCCGCTTTTGTCGTCGTGGTCGCCGGTATGCGGGCCGCCGAATCGCTGCTCATTCCATTCCTGCTTGCAGTTTTTATCGCTGTCATCTGTGCCCCCTCGGTTTTCTGGCTGCAACGCAAGGGACTGCCGACCATTTGTGCGGTACTGGCCGTGACCCTGATAATCCTCGGCATGGAAGTGGCTCTGGTCACCCTCATTGGCACCTCCATCAATGATTTTTCATCCAATCTCCCCTTTTACCAAAGAAGGCTAACAGAAGAAGCAACCAACTTTGTGACGCTGCTCAACCGCATGGGGATTGAATTCTCCGCCAAATCCCTGCTCTCCTATGTCGATCCCGGCGCCGCCATGCGCCTGACCGCCAATGTCCTGGCAAGCCTTGGGAGTGTTTTGACCAACACCTTCTTCATTATCCTGACGATGGTCTTTATTCTCCTCGAAGCGGCAACCATACCGGCCAAACTGAAAATGGCCTTCGACCATGTTGACGATTCCAAACTCCATGACTTCACCTCCAGCCTCAACCGCTACATGGCCATCAAAACCGCCGCCAGCTTCGGTACCGGCCTGGCCGTCACCCTGCTTCTTGAAATCCTCGGTGTCGACTATCCTATCCTGTGGGGAATTCTCGCTTTTCTCCTCAACTTCGTTCCCAATATCGGCTCCATCATTGCTGCCATCCCTCCCGTGTTGCTCGGTTTCATCCAGTTTGGTCCGGGCAAGATGCTGGCCGTGGTGATAGGCTTCACGGTTATCAATATCCTGGTCGGCAACGTCATCGAACCCCGCTACATGGGGCGGGGCCTGGGCCTCTCCACTCTCATCGTCTTTCTTTCTCTGGTTTTCTGGGGCTGGGTGTTCGGCCCCATCGGCATGCTCCTGTCCGTCCCCCTCACCATGACCATGAAAATCGCGTTGGAAAGCCGTGAAGACACCCGCTGGCTGGCAATACTCCTAGGCCCCGAGCCGCAACTGCCAAAGCCTGAAAAGGGCCAAACTTCGTCCGACTGATCCCCAGGAGTGCGTCACTGTGCCTGGCTCGAGCTGACAGACATTTTCCGGATAACATTTTCTCCAAGCCAGAGACTCATTTCACTCCAGTGCTGGAAAGCCCCGCCCTTTGAGCTAAAATTTGAATAAAGAATCCAGCTTTTCATGATCATTCAAGCCCTTTCCGGGATGGAGGATGCCATGGAAGATATTTTCAGGTTTTCCGATGATCTGGGCCCTACCAAAATAATCCACGTCTACGAACCCCGGGCCAATCTCAAGGCCGTGCTGGTGGTCGACAATGTGGCCAGAGGGCCATCGGTGGGCGGCATCCGCATGGCGGTTGACGTGACGACCGAAGAATGTTTTCGTCTGGCCCGGTCCATGACCCTTAAAAACGCCGCTGCAGATCTTCCCCACGGGGGGGGCAAAGTCGTAGTAGTCGGCGACCCGCGCATGCCGAGAAAACAAAAAGAGCCCTTGATCCGGGCGCTGGCTTACGCTCTGCGCAAAGATGAGGAGTATATCTACGCCCCGGACATGGGGACCAACGAGGAGTGCATGGCTTGGATTCAAGACGAGGTCGGCCGCGTTGTCGGTCTCCCCAGGGCATTGGGTGGCATTCCCCTCGATGAAGTAGGGGCCACCGGCTTCGGACTCCGCCATGCTACCGACGTGGCTCTCCGCTTTTGTGATTTCAAGCTGGAAGGCGCGCGCCTGGTTGTTCAGGGATTCGGCGCGGTCGGTTATCACGCGGCCCGCTTCCTGACCCGGAAAGGAGCATTGCTTATCGGCGTGGCCGATTCAAGGGGTGCGATTCATCATCCGCAAGGACTGAACATCAACGCTCTTTACCAACTTAAACAGGAGGGAAAAAGTGTAAAGGATTTCCCCGATGGGAAAAGTCTGGCGACCGATGATATCATCGATATCGAGTGCGACATCTGGATTCCGGCGGCACGCCCCGACGTTATCCACGAAAAGAACGTCGATCGGCTGAAAACCAGACTGGTGGTTGAGGGCGCCAACATTCCCATTTCCCATGCTGCCGAAAAACTCCTCCACGAGCGGGGGATTCTATGTATCCCGGATTTTATCGCCAATGCCGGGGGAGTCATCTGTGCAGCAACTGAGTACCAGGGACTCGGGGAAAGGGAAGCGTTTCAGGCCATTGAGGAAAAAATCCGGCGCAATACCCAGGAAGTGCTGGATGACGCCAAAAACCGCCGCATCCCACCTCGCCAGGCCGCGGTAGAGATGGCCACCCGGCGAGTCAAAAGCGCCATGGATTTCCGCCGCTACAATATCATGTGAGGCATCGGGTTAAACCGGAGGTAACCACCCAGCATCCTTTGGTGACGAACCTGACATCGAATAGTTTTGTTCAATATTTAACTCCTTTAAATTTGTGAACAAAAAATTTAAATGTATTGAATTTAAATGATTTTAAAAAATATTTTTCCATTTCAAAAAAATCACAATGAATGGCTATTTCACGAAAACGTTTTCTTCGTAAAATTGCTGGCTATCATTAAAAACGTTAGGTTATTTTCCCGCCGACATTGGAAGAAACCTCCCGAAAAAAAGATGCCACAGAGGGACAATGATCTTGGCCTTTGCAGTGCTAATAAAATGCCATCGACCATAATTGTGAGGAGTGTTCAATGGAGCTGAATAAAAACTCATTTGAAAAAATAATCGAAAACCTTCATGACGGGCTTTATCTCGTGGACCGGAATAGAATTATTACCTACTGGAACAAAGCCGCCGAAGGGATTTCCGGATTTTCCGCCGAGGAGGTTGTCGGCAAGCCCTGTTCCGACAGCCTCCTGACCCACATTGACAGCGATGGGTGCAACCTTTGCCAAGGAACCTGCCCCCTGGCCGAAACCATTGCCGATGGACGATCCCGCGAAGATGAGGTTTTCCTGCACCACAAGGACGGCCACAGAGTGCCGGTTTCGGTTCGAGTCAGTCCCTTGACCGACGAGAATGGCGAAATCGTCGGTGGAATAGAATTATTCACCGACATCAGCAATCAGACAGTCAATGAATTGAGAATAAAGGAGCTTGAAAAATTGGCTCTACTTGACGGCCTTACCCAGTTGGCAAACCGGACCTATATCGAAAGGGAAATAGAGAGCAGATTTGAAGAGATGAAACGCCTGAATGTCCCTTTTGGCATTCTTTTCATGGATATTGATCATTTCAAAAAATTCAATGACCTTTACGGCCATGATGTGGGCGATAATGTTCTGAAGTTTGTGGCCAATACTTTTGTTTCAAACACCAGACCTTTTGATCTGTACGGGCGTTGGGGGGGCGAGGAGTTTATCGGCATAATACGCTGCATCAACAGCGAAGATCTTGAACGTTTGGGAAACAGGCTGCGTTCCTTGATAGAAAAATCCTACATAATCCATAAGGAAGAGAAGCTTTCGGTGACAATTTCAATGGGGGCGACGCTGGTCAACGAGGATGACTCCATTGAAAGCTTAACAAAAAGGGCCGATATCCTTCTATATCAGAGCAAAGAAGCCGGCAGGAACCGGTTAACTTTGGGTTGAAAATGATTGAAGGGATAGTGCGGACATTCCTTGTCAGCGTTGCCTTTCTCAAATCCGGCCATGAGCGTTGGGCACCCGAACTTTTTCCGGCCAGTTGTCGTTGCAAATCCCGGCTCCGCCATTTTTCATGTCCGGCTTATTAATCACTGGACAGCATGGCATTAAATTCATAACATATAGGCCGTACTTGCCTGTCCAACTTTTTCAGGCTTCAGGGGTTGCCACCCCGGATGCAAATCTGGTTTCGGGTTTGACACAATTCGGTTTTCAAATTCATCTCATTCACTACTTCCGGTGAAAACCACCACCTCAAAATAAGCCCGCTGAATTTGCAGAATCACCTTAACAATGCTGTCCGGTTGTTCCGATTCTTCCAACACCTCCACTTTTTTTGAATTGTTGATAGACTGTTTTTTTAATGAGGGGGAGTAACATGAAAAGAAATATGATCTGGCTGGTAACCGCACTGCTGATTCTAAGCGGCTGTGCCGCATCGGAAACCAGCATGCAAAACCAGAAGATGGTCAAGGAAATCGAAACCCTGGAATTAGAGGTCAAGGAAATCGACCGGGGTGTGGAGATCATCTTCCCGGAAGTACTGCTCTTTGAATTTGACAGCGACCGGTTGAGACCCGAAGCCAAAGTCAAGATGCATCAGATTGCGAATGTGGTCAACGCTCCTGAGGTCGAATCACGCACCATTGCGGTGGAGGGTCATACCGACTACATCGGCAAGCCTGCTTATAATCTTGATCTTTCCAAGCGTCGCGCCCGTACTGTTGGCAATGAACTGGTTTTTACCGGGGTGCGCAAAGAGCGCCTCGCCCTCAAAGGCTATGGCGAACTGTTCCCCATAGCCCCTAACGCCAATCCCGATGGTAGTGACAATCCCGAGGGTCGGGAAAAAAACCGGCGAGTAGAAGTTATTATCGAGAACCCGGCAACCCATGTACCTTGAATTTTTTAAATTCAACCGCAAGCCTTTTCCCAGCGCTCCCGACCCCGATGCTTTTTTGTTGACGGAAGCAAAACAAGAAGCGTTTGAGCGTATTCTCGACGCCATCCAAGGCCGAGAGCCCTGCATGCTTTTGACCGGCGAAGCAGGAACCGGGAAGACTGCTCTGTTGAAATGGCTGATGACAAACGACGATCTGGGCGTCCGTTGGATCTTCCTCGATAAAGCTCAATTGAACTGGGATGATCTGCTGATGTTGATTGGCCAGGACCTCGGCCTGCCCGAAAACGAACTTTTTTCCGACCACCTTGCCGAAGCCATCAGCGGAAAAATGGTCCAGTTGGCCGGCTGGGGCACCCATCCGGTTTTGATAATCGACGAGGCTGATCATATTCAGAGCGGAACCCTGCGAAAACTATTAGCCTGGCACACCGCGAATCAGGCCGAAGACATTCCCTTGTCCATAATTTTTTCCGGCCAAAAGAAACTGCTGCAAAACTTTGCCGCTGCCGGGCAGGGACTTTTCTCTGCCAGATCCTTTGACCATTTTGAATTGCCAAGGTTTGATCCTCAGGAAACCAGCACCTATATCAGTTTCCGCCTGGAACGGGCTGGACATTGGGGAACGGAACTTTTTGAGAAGGAAGCCCTGTCGTTGGTTCATGATCTTTCGGGCGGCATTCCCCGAGTGATCAACCTGGTTTGCGATCTGGGACTGGTTCTCGCCGCCAGTATCAAAGAGCCAAAGGTCACCGCACCAACCGTTCAGGAAGCTTCCGAATACATTCTCCTGGAAAAATGTGTCGGCACAGCTCAAGAGTCACCTCTAACCCAGCCCATAAGCACCACAAAAGAGGACAAACCTGCCACCAGGAACGAGAACCTTGCCGCCAGCCTGTCTTCCCCACTCGCCCCGCAATACAACCGTCCCGTTGGCAAATGGGGATGGGCCGCAGCCGGCCTGCTGTTTTTGTTCATTGGCGGCGGAACCGTTTTCTGGCTGTACTCCGGGCTTATGCCGGACAAACAAAAAATAACCGAACGACTGGTCTTTAAGGTGCCGGCCAATACTGCGGCAAAAAAGGAAACTCAAGCGACTTCACCAGCGGTATCGTCTCCTCGGGCAACTGTCCCTGAAAATAGCCGTTTAGCTTCTGTGGAGGGTCGCCCCGCTTTTTCGCTGGCATTGCATACCTCAGTCCCCGCCAGCCAAAAAGCCACCAACCAGGCACCTGTTTCAGCGTCTCGGGAAAACAGATTTAAGGGCTCGATGGATATTGAAGCTAAAAATGGCCCGGCCAGATTAACCGCTCGAGAGGCTGAGAAAGTGTCGTCTTCAGCCCAGGCAACAACAAAGCAGCCCCCGGGAATCTACCTCAATGATAATCCGACGTCCGAAACATCCGAGGAAAATAGACTTAGAAAATTGATCACCCCTGTCAGTCCACTTCTGCGGGCGCCCGACTCCAGGTCAAAAACCGTTACAACGAATTCAATAGGGCAAACGACCGGACTTTCAACCTCGAAGCAAAAGCCACACACAATTCTCGGGTCCTCCAATGTGGCCCAAAACCATAATCTGGTCAACGCTATCGAGAATGGCAACACTGAAAAAGTCCGCCAGATTCTAGAAAATGGTGTTTCAGCCGACCACATCGGCTCAACAGGCGAAACCGCTCTCATGAAGGCCGCCTGGGCCGGGTATAGGGGTATCGTCATATTGCTTCTCGGTCATGAGCCACACATAAACAGCCAGAGCCAGGAAGGCTGGACGGCCCTTTTCTACGCCACGGTCAAAGGGCATAAGGACGTGGTCGAAACCCTGCTGACAGCAGGGGCCAAACCCGACCTGGCCGATCAGGACGGCCGCACGCCCCTGATGGCGGCAGCCTGGAACGGTCACACAGATATCGCCGCATTGCTTTTGAGCCAAAACGTCAACCCCAACCGTAAAAACCGGGATGGTTGGACACCCCTCATGTTTGCTGCCCTCGGGGGGCACACCAACATGGTCGAAACACTTCTTCGCGGAGGTGCCAACCCCGCGGTCCGCAACAATGAAGGTGAAAACAGTGCCCAACTGGCCGCCCACCAGGGGCATACCCAGCTTTTTTCCCTTCTAAACCGCCATAGCCAGCCTTGAGGCCATCCACTAAACCAACCAAAAATGTCGCGAAAATCCATATACAACCTTGAAATTCCTCGCAAACAAACAGATTGCAAACCTTTTTTTCCATCAGGAATGGATCTATCCGACCGCCGGCAGGGAAAAAGCTGCTTTATCCGAGGGCTAAAACCTGGCCTCTGACTTATTTTTAAGCCCATTATCTGAAAAAACAGTTTCTCATATCAACTCACTTGTCCTGGACACGAGAATTCTATATTTAAAAACCCTTGGAGTCTGGTAATCTTAGTATTCAATAACTCAAAGGTTTATATTTATTCACCAAAGGCGCTGACGCGGGGAATCCACCCTATGGGAAAAAACTGCTAAAAAGGTTTTGAGTTCACAAAAAGAAAGGCGACTTTATGATCAATCGAGCAGCTGTCATCCTTCGCTACAAATCTCCGGCCATTCAATGGATCAATGAAGCAGACCCCCATGACGACGAACCGGCCATTTCCCTGGAGTCTGCCAATGAAGACGGAATCGTCTACCTGATAATGGACGGGGACGCCGACACCCCGGAACTGCTCGATGAATGGATCAAGCTGAACTACCAGACGCTTTTAAAAAACGAGCTGGCAGGTTGGTACACCGATAAAAGCCTGTGGCCGAAAAAACTCGACCTCGATCTTTTTCATGAGTGGTTCGATATAGAATGTCACAGCATTGTCGAGGATACGGTCGACCTGCCGATTGAGGATGAATAATTTGACGTAAGCTTTTTCCAACCCGGGCAATCCTGGGGACTGAAACCATGCTTAACAACACCTTTTTCAAAGACAATCGGCTGCCCTTTGCCCAAGGACGTTACTCTCAGGGAACCCGGCGCGAGTTCAAACCGCATATGCATCAGGTCTTCAGCATCGGCGCGGTCGACAAAGGCGAAGTGTGCTATCACCTCGATACGCAGAGCAGCCGCCTCTGTCCCGGAGCACTGGCTCTGATCAACCCGGAAACACTGCACTCCTGCAATACCACAAACAACCGAACACGCAGTTTTTATATGCTCTATCTGGACGTCGACTGGTGCCTCGAGGTACAAAAATCCCTGTGGCAGATCGATTCATTCATCCGGGTGGAAGAAATTCGTCTTGATGACGCCGGGCTTTTCATCCGCTATTGCGAAACCATGAAATGCCTCTTCAGCCCGGAGACCCATCTTCTCGAAAAGGAACAGATGCTGGTCGATCTCGCATCCTCAATTTTTCAAGCCGCCTGTACCACCAGACATCACGAAGCTGAAACCATTGGTGATGTTGAACAACTGAAAACCATTCTGACGCAAAACCTTTGCGAAAACCTGACATTGAAATCCCTTGCCCGGCAACTGAACGCCAATCCTTACACCCTCCTGCGCCGTTTCAAAGCTGCAACCGGCATCACACCCCATGCCTACCGCACGAACTGCCGCATCGAACAGGCTAAAAAATACCTGCAACAGGGAATGGACATCGCCACAACCGCTCTGGAATGCGGCTTTTTCGACCAGAGCCACCTGCACCGCCACTTTAGAGCCATGACGACGGTAACACCTCAGGAGTACCGCATCAATTTTGTCCAATAAATCCGGATTTGAACTCCATATCATCCTTTGACAAAGGAGGATGACATGGAATTCGCACTCATTGCCACCGCACATTTTCTCGCTCTTTTGAGCCCCGGCCCCGATTTTTTTCTCATCATGCAGGGATCTCTCCGCCTTCCCCTTCGCTACGCTATCGCCATCTGTGCCGGCATCGCCACGGCCAACGCTGTCTATCTTCTTTGTGCGGTTCTCAGCCTCGAAATAGTAAGAGAAATGGACTGGCTGATGATCCTGCTCCGTTATCTCGGCGCCGCCTATCTGGTGTTTCTAGGCTATTTGCTGCTACGAGCATCGCAACGTCCTTTGGAAAAAGAAGCGCCGACGGGCATCCTTCAGGCCCACCATTTGGGAAAACAGTTTTTCATCGGTTTTATGTCGGCCATTCTCAACCCCAAGAATGCCATCTTCTACCTCTCTCTCTTCACCGTTATGGTTTCATCCGAAACCGGATTTTTCACCCGATGCCTCTACGCCGGGTGGATGACCTCCGTGGTTTTTCTCTGGGACTGCGCCGTTGTTATGGTCATCGGCCAGAAACGGGTCAAGGAAAACCTGGGGCGGGGTATTTTCCTGCTGGAAAAAATCTCGGGCATGGTGCTGGCCATGTTTGGTGTCCTGCTGGCCTTCACCTGAACTGTTCCATTTGCCATCTTGTGACAACCGAATTGGTGTTGTAATTTATTTGAAGACCAACTTTGGTTTTCAATCCCCCAGCCGGGATCTATGCGTTTCCAGTGTTAAATTTCATGGACCAGTCCTGCATTTGTAATTTTTCACCAAAACGAGGCGGAAACCATGATAATGGGTCCTCTCCTGATCTGTCGGTCCCTCATCGTTTATGACAGTAAATCATCGTGCGGCTTCGACAGGTTCGCCCGCAGGGAAAACCTGACAATGCCGTAGCGACGATGAGGAAGAATGTTGTGAGTGAAAATTGGAACCTAAAGAAGTCCTGCGAAAATTTGTCGAAGCCTTCAACAATGCCGACGTAGACGGTCTTGCTGACTTGTACAGCGATTATGCTGTCAACCACCAGGTTGCCGAGAAACCAGTCAAAGGGCGGGAGGCCATCCGCCGGATGTTCGCAAACGGATTTGCCCAGGCAAAGATGACCTGTATTGTCGAAAACATGTTTGAAGACGGCGAATGAGCCATGTTGGAATGGCGCGACCCTCTCGGGCTGAGAGGCTGCGGCTTTTCCCACGTCGTCGAAGGTAAAATCGTTCTCCAGAGAGGCTACTGGGACAAACTGACCTTCCTGCGCCAGCAAGGTTTGCCCATCCCGGCTAAATGAGCCTATTTTTGAAACTATTCAGCACAAGAACTCGGGGCGCCCATGGGAAGGGTGCCGCCCGGATGGCGACAGTTAAGCCCCAGGGATGGGTTCATGCGACCCTTAGAATGGGCGTTACGACCCCATTGTGCAGCAAACCGAATAGTATCTCCTCTTTTTAAATTAAATATGAAATCGCTTGATTCCTTACTCACGTTTGATCTAAATTAATTTTTTTTCAGCACTCCAGGAAACGGAAGACGGTGAAAATCCGTCGCGGACGCGCCACTGTAACTGACGCATGCCTGCTGCTACCACTGCTTTGAACAAGTGGGAAGGTTCAGCGAAAAAGGGTCAGAAGCCAGGAGACGCCCAGGAGCGCAGAGCACGACTGTCTCGCGACCGGACAGGCATGCGGAGAGCTTTTGACCCCACCCATTAATGCGGCCAAGGGCATAATGCTCTCATCCCGGCTTTCCCCGAAGAATCCGGGCCATATGTCTTCATCACGAGGTGTCGTTGCTCCTTTCGGTTTTAACCCCCAACGAAAAAGGAGTAACAACGATGCAAAAGCACATCCTCGGCTTCCCGCGCATGGGAGCCAAACGAGAACTCAAAAAAGCGCTGGAAAATTACTGGAAGGGCACTTCTTCGCGGCGCGACCTTGAAGAAACCTGCGCCGCCATCAAACGGCAAAACTGGACCATCCAGAAAAATGCCGGGCTTTCATGGGTCACAACCGGCGACTTTTCCCTTTACGACCACATTCTTGACATTACCGCTATGATCGGGGCCGTACCCGACCGCTTCAGCCCAACTTCCAACAATGTTGATATCGACACCTATTTTCGGATGGCCCGCGGCGATGCCAGTGCCAACATCCCGCCTATGGAGATGACCAAATGGTTCAACACCAATTATCATTACATTGTGCCGGAAATCTCCGGAAGCCTGAAGCCGACCCTCTCTTGCCGAAAAATCATTGAAGAAACCGGGGAAGCTCAGACCGCGGGATTCAATCCAAAGCCTGTTCTGGTCGGCCCCATAACCTACCTGTCTCTTTCCAAAAGCAGCGACAATACCGATTGCTGGAATAAACTCGAAGGTATTCTTGCCGTTTACGCCGAAGTCATCGCCGAACTGGGTTCCATTTGCGAATGGGTTCAGATGGACGAGCCCATCCTGTGCGCCGACATTGCTCTCCAGGCCCGAAAATTATTCAAACCCTGTTATGAGGTGCTGAACAAAGCGGCTGGAAAAGGCAAACTGATGCTGACGACTTATTTCGATACCCTGGACGACAATCTGGACCTGGCATTGTCCTCGGGATGCAGTGGACTGCATGCCGACTTAGTTATGGGTAAAAACCAATTGAATACAATCCTTGAACGTCTTCCGAAAGACATGTTTTTCTCAGCCGGTATTATAGATGGCCGTAACGTCTGGAAAACCGATCTTCGGCAGGCATTACATCAACTCGAGAATATGAAAAAATATATTGGTGAAGAGCGCCTAATGATCGCTTCGAGTTGTTCCTTGCTCCACTCGCCAATGGACCTGAAGAATGAAAAATTGCTCGACCCGGAACTGAAAAGCTGGATGGCCTTCGCGGTGCAGAAATGCCATGAAATAGGCATTCTTGGCCGGGCTTTGGCCGAAGAAAATTGCCAGGAAGAAATGCAGGACAACGCCAAAGCTATAATTTCCCGAAAAACCAGCGTCCGGATCAAAAACGACCAGGTCCGGGAACGTTGCGCAAAAGCCGCCCGGAAAAATCCGAAAAGGAAAAGCCCCTATTCCGAACGCAAAAAGGCCCAGTCCTGGCTTAAGCTCCCTCTCCTTCCGACCACGACTATCGGCTCCTTTCCCCAAACCGCGGAAATTCGCCAGTACCGGAGGCGTTACAAAAACAGTGAGATGACGCGAGGAGAATATGATTCCTTTCTGAAAAACAAAATCCGGGAGATTGTGAAAAAGCAGGAGGATCTCAATCTCGATGTTCTGGTTCATGGGGAGCCGGAACGCAACGACATGGTGGAGTATTTCGGCCAGCAGATGGAGGGGTTCTGCTTCACTGAAAACGGCTGGGTGCAAAGCTACGGCAGCCGCTGCGTCAAGCCGCCCATCATTTTTGGAGATGTCTCCCGACCCAACCCTATGACCGTGGAATGGATCGATTTCGCTCAATCCCTGACCGAAAAACCGGTGAAAGGCATGCTGACCGGAGCGCTTACCATTCTCTGCTGGAGCTTTGTGCGCAACGACCTGGAACGTTCGCAAGTATGCCGCCAGATCGCCTTGGCCGTGAAGGATGAAGTTAGAGACCTTGAAGCCGCGGGCATTCGCATCATTCAAATCGATGAAGCCGCTTTGAGCGAAGGCTTGCCCATTAAACAAAAAGACCGAAACGCCTACCTGCGTTGGGCGGTGGATGCCTTCAAGCTGGCAACATCGGAAGTTGCTGACGCCACCCAGATCCACACCCACATGTGTTACAGCGAGTTCAATGACATCATTGATTCCATCGCCGCCATGGACGCAGACGTTATCAGTATCGAGTCAAGCAGAAGCAGGATGAAGCTTCTGGAGACCTTCCGCACGTTTAACTACCCGAACGAAATCGGCCCGGGCGTTTACGACATTCACAGTCCCCGCGTTCCGAGCGTAGAAGAGATACAAATCCTTTTAAAAAATGCCCTGGCGTTCATTCCCCGCGAACGACTCTGGGTCAATCCGGACTGCGGGCTCAAAACCAGAGACTGGCCGGAGACCGTCGATTCCTTGAAAAACATGGCTGCGGCGGCAAACCTTTTAAGAAAGGAGTTCGATAAATAACCCCAAAAAAGAAAAAGGCCGATGTTTTCATTGGCCTTTTTCTTTTTGCGACACTGAACCTTAAATAGATTTATTCTGGGGATATGGGTTGTCTCTCTCTTCGGCACGAACCCGAAAACGCAGCTTATTTCAAAAAGCCCTTCTTTCTGAACCATTCCTCCAGGCGATCAAAGGCACGGCCGATGTTCTCAATGGAATTGGAATAGGAAAACCGTAAATATCCTTCTGCCCCCTCGCCGAAATCAATCCCTGGCGTCAGAGCAACCCCTGTCTCTTCAAGAATTTTCTTGGCCAGAGAAAGGGAATCCCGACTAATATGACGGGCATCGGCGAGAACATAAAAAGCTCCCGTCGGCTCCTTGCCAACCCCCAACCCAAGACGGCGCACTCCCTGGAGCGTGTATTTACGCCTCTGGTCGTAGGCCTGCCGCATCCTTGCGACATAATCATCGCATTCCCGCAAGGCCGTAACCCCGGCACACTGCACGAAGCTATTGGCGCAAATCAGGAAATTCTGATGCAGGCTCTGCAAGGTGCGCACACTTGACGGCGGCGCTATCAGATAGCCAAGGCGCCAACCGGTCATGGCGTAGGTTTTTGAAAACCCACCCAAAACAAAAGCTTCGGATGTAAACTCAAGAACACTCCGTTCCTCCCCTTCATAGGTCAGACCGTGATAAATTTCATCGGAAATAAGCGGCACCGGCAAGGATGATAATTCCTCCAACCAGGCAGTGGGAAGCACCGAGCCGGCCGGATTGGAAGGAGAGTTAATCAGTACTCCACGGGTTTTAGGTCCAACAAGCTTCTTAACTTCTTCGGGCCTGGGCTGAAAACCATCCTCTTCACGGGTTCGCAAAAAAACGGTTTCACCCCCAAGAAAACGGATAAAATTCGGATAGCAGGCGTAACTCGGGTCGGAAAGGATGATCTCATCCCCCTCATCAAGCAAAGAGGCGAACAAAAGGAGCATGAGGGGGCTGGTTCCGGAAGAAACAATCACCTGCTCAGTGGTGATGGCAACACCGTAACGTCTGCGATAATGTTCGACAATCGCTTCCCGCAGTTCAATGCGACCCAGAGAGTGTGTATAGGCCGTATTACCGCTTTTCATGGCCACAACGGCGCCCTCAATGACCGGTTCCGGAGTGGGAAAATCCGGTTCTCCTAAGCAGAGAAGGATGATGTCTTTTCCTTGGGCCTTGAGTTCCTCGGCTCTTTCCATGACTTCCATAGCCAAAAACGGCGTGATTCTGCTGGCACTGCGAGCAACCTTAATTTCCATTTTACTTCCTCTGGCAAATGTTTTGTGTTCACTCAATATATGCCCGGCGACCCAAAACATCAAATATTTCCAGTGACCTTCCAGCAAAAATCCCCGTTAAGAATTTTTTTAATAACCCAAGGACTCGCCGCACTAAAACATTAAAAACCGACCTGACAAAAAGAAGCCCACCACTAACTTATATTGGCACCTCTTTTCTAAACCAAAGAAAAGTCTCCTTTAAGATCTCATCCAAAACAACACACCATATTTATTTTCAATTAGTTGCCCGACATCTATTAATATTTGTTATTAAAAAAAATTTATAGTGAAGTTGGTCCAAAATTTGCGTGAAAACACATGACTCACTATGCAAGGAGATTCTAATGAAAAACCGTCATACTCAGGGTTTTACTGTTTTGGAATTGATTATTGTAGTTACCATTATGGCGTTGGCGGCTGCCGTGGCAATTCCCAGCATTAATTCCTATTTGGTCACCTATAACCTCAAGGCAAGTGCCAGGAACCTGGCCGGAACCTTTCAAAAAGCCCGTTCCGAAGCCCTGGCCAATCGAACCGATTGCACCATCAGCTTCAATAGCAGTGTTGACGGAACAAACTACGATTTCATTGTTTATCTCGATAATGGAACCAAAAACTGGAAGTATGACAGCGGCGAAACGCTCATAACCACTGCCAATCTTTCGCATGATTCGAGTATTGCTTTCACTACCAGTGGCATTTCCTTCCCTACTAACGATGCCGGTAAACCATCTGTGGCCTTTAACTCCAGAGGGATGCCACGAACCAAGGACGGCAGCATGGGAGGAGGGTCCGTTGCAATAAAAAATTCCAAGGGGACTATCCACACCGTCGTGTTGACCCCCTTGGGCGGAGTTAAGGTAAATTGATCAGCTTTGGAGGGCATATGGTGCTAAAGAATCTAAATTCCAAGGGCTTCACCCTGATCGAGCTGCTCGTCGGCATCGTTCTGGTCGCCTTGGGAATCGGAGTTATATATTCATCGTTTATTGCTCAGAATAATACCTACGTCAACCAGGAACAGGTTGTCGATATGCAGCAAAATCTCCGCGGTGCCATCGGACTTCTTACTCAGGAAATACGCATGAGCGGCTTCGATCCGAAAAGGACCAACTCTTTTTCAGGTATAGGAGATGTCTCCCTGGATGGTTCAGGAAACGGCACCATAACCTTTTCTGTGGACTGGAACGAAGATGGCGTCATCAACACCACGGAAGATACCAATGACAACTCCCTTCTCGACAGCGGTGAAGACGTAAACGGCAACGGCATCCTCGACCTGGGAGAGACCATCACCTATTCCCTGTCAGCTAACCAGTTGTTGAGAGCCGCGGGAGGGGCCGGAACTGTGCTGGCAGAGAACATCGAAGGGCTGGCTTTTGCCTTTGCCTTTGACAACGACGATGACGGGGAACTGGAGACCACGGCGGGCGGCAACATCCTCTGGGCTATTGACTCAGACGGCGATGGACTTCTGGACAAACATCTTGACACCAACGACGATGGTATCATCGACAGCAGCGACAGCACCAGTGGAACCAATCTGGCGTCAACCGCAGCCCTCGAAAATATCCGGGCCGTACAAATATGGATGCTGGCAAAAAGCCGCATATCTGACAAAGAGCTAGTTAACAGCCAGACCTATGTACTGGGGAATCAGCATAAAATCGTCAGCGACAAGCTGCGGCGGCGCCTTCTGACTTCGACCTTTGCCTGCCGCAACATGGGGTTATGACAATGAGAAAACATGTTCGCCTGAATAATAAGGGCTTTAGCATTATTGAAGTCCTGGTAGGCCTGACAATCTTCGCCATTGGCATTCTCGCTCTCGCCAAGGTCCAGATTGTCTCTCTGAAAGGCAATAGCCAGTCCCGCCAGATAACCGAAGCTTCATACCTGGCACAAAGCAGGATGGAAGTTCTGACCCGACTCCCTTACGACGATCTTGTGGATGACGGATCAGGGACCATCAATTCAACGGGAGTGAATGCAGACGGCAGTGAGCAGCTTTCCGTCACCGGTAAAACCTATCAAGTTTCATGGAATATAGCTGATGGCACTCCGGATGCTCCTGCTGACAACATGAAAATGATTCGCGTAATCGTTAACTGGCAAGAAGGGGGAAGCCAAAAAGCCGTCACTTTGGATTACGCCCATGCCGATCCAAATTTTTGACGGGAAGGGGGTAAGAATATGACTCTGAGCAAACATGGATTTAAAAGAAAATCCAAAAATCGCGAGGCAGGCTCCGCCCTGATTACGGCCATGATCTTTCTAGCCGTTTTGACGCTGATTGCCGTTGCCGCCTCCACAACCAGCTATACCGAGACAAGAGTGACCACCAACGTTCGTGCTCACCAGAATGCATTTTTTGCGGCGGAATCCGGCCTTTCCTATATCATTGCCACACCATCCTATTACGGAAGTACGAATTTAGACACCGCCACAGGAGTCGGCGGAACGGAGAGCGTCGGAAATTACAGTTTTACCGTGAACGCTTTATACCTTGGGCCCGACAATTCCGGCCAATCGCTACGAGGCTCAGGCTATTCCGCCGGGAAATTCCGGGCGCATAATTACAAACTCACCTCAACCGGAAACGGTCCCGTTTCAGCCACAAGCCAAATCACGGCAGAAGGCTTCAGGATCGGTTTCTAAAGGAGGATGGAGCTATGACAAAACGAACACTCATAAGACTGGTTATCATACAAGTATTGTTGCCCCTGTTGATTTTCTCTCCACTTGCAGCCGACGACACCTGCATCTTTTCGGTGACAGCGGACGATATGCCGCCCAACATCGTTCTCCTCCTCGACAGCGGCGCCGAAATGGAGCAAATTGTCACCTATTCCGGCTATAACGCATCAACAGATTACACGCCAGCAGCAGGGACAGAAGGTGTCAATGGTTTTTACAATGACCTCGGATATGTGATTTTCCGCCAGAATTCCACAACATACTATATCCGCCCTGTTGACGCAGACCTGACAGCAGGCAGCGGCGGAGCCGTCAGTGACAATGCCAACACCTGGACCATTAACGGGCGCACCATCAACCTCCCCAAAAAGCCCCTGACCACAGCCGTCGGCGGCGTCATCGATAATGCCAACCAATTCCGCTACAGCAAAAACTATCTCAATTACCTTTTCTTTGGCTCTTATACAACCGACAGCGCTGTCGGAAACGGTACCGACCTGCCAAACTACAGCCGCTTCTACATGGCGAAAAAAGCTATCATGCAGGTAGCAAAAACAACTTCCAACAAGGCCAAATTCGGTATCTACAATTTCGTCAACGATTCCGGCGGCAGCCAGGTTCAACCCCTGGGCATGGTCGTAGATACCCTTGCCCCCCTGCCGGTGAACAACACCCTCACATCCGCTTTTGTCAATAACATCAACAACATGGGAACAAGCGATTATTCCCCTCTTGCCGAAGGCCTCTCGGACATCGGCACCTATTACGCCAGCCCAAGCTCAGGCCTGCCCACCATTGACGCCTATTGTCAGAAAAACTTCGTTATCGTGGTTTCGGCCGGGGTGTCCTCGGAAGACCAGGACCCCGGAAGCCAATCTGTTCCCGATGACTTCGACACCGTGGATTATGACGGCGACAACTCCGGCATCGGAGAGGGAAACATCAAAGTCGATACCACTACCTACGCTATCCCAGTGAACTACAATGGCTCGACTTACCTGGACGATGTCGCCCAATATCTCTTTGACCACGACATTCCCGACTATGTTCCGGGGTACCAGAATATTTATACCTACACCGTCGGCGTCATGACGACGGATACAAATAAAGCCTTCTTGATCAACACCTCAAACAACGGTAACGGCAACACCAACCTCTACGACACAACCGATCCCGATTACGGCAAGTATCATTTCGACGCCACCTCGCCGGATGACATTGCCACAGCCCTGGAAGCTGCTCTTAACAGCATTCTCTCTAACACCGCCACCTTTACCGCACCGGTCGTTCCCGTCACCCGAACCACCAGTGGCGACCTGATTTACCTTGCTTTCTTCAAACCTCTGGATACCAACTTCTGGGAGGGCAATATCACCAAGTTCGGCCTGACCGCCGACAACACCATTGTAGATAAAAACAGCAATCCGGCCACCTGGGACAATGGGGCTATGAAAGAAACTGCAGAGCCTTATTGGGCAACCATCGATTGGGCGGACTCAAGCAAACCGAACTACATGGCCAACACTTCGCGAAATATCTACACCTATTTCGGGGATACGGACCTGACCGACACCAGCAACGCCTTTGCAACAACGAACACAACCAACCTGACCCTGGCCGTCCTTGGCACCCCCACAGCTGGAGCCTCCCCCAGGGAAGACCTCATCAATTATATTCGAGGGGCAGATGTCTTTGACGAAGACGGCGACAGCAACACTACGGAAAACAGAAGTATCATTACCGGAGACGCTCTGCATGTCGAGCCCGTGGTCTTCAATTACACTTATCAGTTGAGCGAGGGAACTCCCACCACCGGTTTCATCCGCGTTTTTTACGGCGCCAACGACGGCATGCTGCATGCCGTCAAGGACTCGGACGGCAAGGAAGCCTGGGGCTTCATACCGCCGCCTCAACTTTCACGCCTCAAACAAATCATCGAGGGCTCTGCGCACGAATACTTCCTCGATTCAAGCCCGAAAATCTATTTTCTCGACATTGATAAAGACGGCTATATCGACGATGTCAACGGCGACGGCATGGTGGATGGCGATGGCGTGGCGGATAACAACAACGACGGGATAGTGGACGGTGACGATGACGACCGAGTCATCATGATTTTCGGCGAAAGAAAGGGCGGTGCGCACTATTACGCTATTGACGTCACTTATCCGGACAACCCTGTCTTCCTGTGGCAAAAATCATCAAGCGACTATGCCGAATTGGGCGAGACCTGGTCCGAACCAAAATTCGGCAAGGTCAAAACGTCAAGTACCGACCTAAGCGGTAAACCGGTGCTGTTTGTTGGCGGCGGATACAATTCCGGGAATACAACAGGAAGGGCCATTTACGTTCTGGATGTCCTTGACGGTTCCCTCGTCAAAGCATTCTACCATGCGGATGGCACCACGTCAGGTATGGACTACAGCGTCATCAGCAACATCACCCTTATCGATGCTGACAGCAACGGTATCACTGATAAGGCCTATGTAGGGGATCTGGGCGGCAACCTCTGGCGTATCGGTTATTTTCCTTCCTCCTTCCCGTCAGCAGATGAAAATATCAGCAACTGGGTAGCTCAGATTCTGTTCTCGGCAGGTTGCGACGAAAGTGATTGCACCAACAGCACTGACGATGACAGTGATGGCCTGACGGATGAGAAAAGACAGTTCCAATATGCCCCGGACGTAACCCTGGAATGGACCTATGATCTGGTGTTTATTGGCTCGGGAGACCGCGAAATCGCCTGTGAAGACGGCACCAACGATCGCATCTATGCGATTAAGGATAACCATGTCTCCACCTCATTAACTGAAACTGACCTGGTCAATGTCAACCCTGCTTCCGGAACGGCACCCACCCCCAATCTCGACAACCCCAGCGCCGATGTCGATGCCAACTTTAGTGTTGACTATGGTTGGTATTATCCGCTTGGAGACGGAGAAAAGGCTCTGGCTGAAGGATTGGTCTTTAATAAAACCCTCTTTATTACTACTTTCTTCCCGAACACCAATCCTTGTGTACCGGGTGGTGCCAGCCTGTTGTACGGTCTCGGATATAAAACCGGAGCCGCCAGCATAGACTGGGACGGCAATGGAACCAAAGACGCCAGTACCACCCTGGGCGGCGGGATCGGCTCAAAACCGGTTATCGTTATTCATGATAATTCGACCAAAATGCTCGTTTCTGTCGGTAGTACCAATCCCGATGCCCTCAGTGAGTCCACAAACGCTGGGGTCGTCACCGTCGACCCCAATCCACCAACCCACAATATTTATTTTATCTGGTGGAGGGAAATGTTCGACTGATTTTTATTGACCTGAATATACAAACATGCCAAAGCCCGAGAAAAGAATCCTTTCTCGGGCTTTTTTATACCTATTCATCAAAGGATCCTCCCCACCTTTGCCCAAAATAAAAAGATCAGTTATCATATGTTGTTTTTGATTTAAAAATAGAATCGCATTCAGGAGGAAAAATGAAAAAATCTCTCGGCGCTGCAACCCTCATTGTACCGACTCCAACCTGGGTGGTTGGAACTTACGACCAGGACGGAAAAGCCAACGTCATGACCGCTGCATGGGGAGGAATCTGCTGTTCGGATCCGCCGTGCGTAGCCGTTGCCCTGCGGGCAGCCACCTATTCCCACGGCAATATCTTGGCCCGCAAGGCCTTCACGATCAGCGTTCCCAGTGAAAACCATGTCGTGGAAGCAGATTACTGGGGCATGGCCTCGGGCCGCGATAAGGACAAATTCGCTTCGGCAAGTCTGACCCCGGAAGCGAGTACCCTGGTTGATGCCCCCTTCGTTAAAGAGTTCCCCCTGGTTTTGGAATGTGAACTGCAACAGGCGGTGGAGGTTGGCCTCCATACCCAATTCATCGGCAGAATCGTGGATGTCAAAGCAGACGAGGCTGTCCTCGACAGCAAGGGGAAGCCAGATTTGGAGAAAATCCGGCCGATCCTTTTCAGCCCCGGTAATCGGAGTTACTACACCATAGGCGAGTTTCTGGCAAAAGGCTTTTCCGTCGGTCAAAAATTCCAGGAATAATGTCTACGTTCGTGGGCTGAAGGTGGGAAAAGAGTCTAAGGTCTTGGCCTGAATAAGTGTTTCCACAATCTGAGGCGCACCTGAAGGTTCTTCGGTGATTTTTTGGAACCTTTGGCAGGTCAGTGAGCTGTGCTATTAACCGGTCGTAACTCATGGACTCGAGGAATAAAAAAGGGGACGAAAAAAATATTTCGTCCCCTTCATTTTTTAAATGGCCGCGACTAAGGGTTTATTTAGCCTGCCACACACCTTCAGTGAGGACTTTTTCTCCTATTTTTACTCTCCCCGCATAAACCTGTCCGGCATTGACCACACCAACCCCTTGGGGCGTACCGGTCATGACAATGTCACCGTCCTCAAGAGTCATAAATGTCGATATTTCAGCCAATATGGTGGCCGGCTTATACATCATCAGGGCAATAGTCCCGGTCTGCACGTTTGTGCCATCGATATCCAATTCCACCGTTAAAGAAGGAGGGATGTCCTCAATGGCGACAAACGGACTGAAAACAACGGACCCGTCAAAGGCCTTGGCTCGCTCCCAGGGAAGCCCTTTGACCTTTAAACGGCTCTGCAGCTCCCGCTTGGTCAGGTCCAAACCGAATCCGACCGCTGAAAACCTGCCATCTTCAAAAAGAAAGCTTAATTCTCCCTCATAATGAAGAGGCTCTTCGTGAAATGCATGCAAATCCTCTGCAATAGCTGAATTTGGTTTCAGGAAAATGACCAGATTTTCGGGAATTTCATTGCCCAGCTCCTCGATATGCTCGACGTAATTACGGCCGACACAAACAATTTTTGAGGGCACGACCTTCCTTCTGCCAAATTTTATTTTTTTCAAACTCCCTCCATTTCAATTGAAATTAAATTTTTCCGGCAAACGCATTAGACCAAAAAACCCTCCCCTCGTTTCATTTGAACGTCTCAACAAGAAACTCTTGAAAACGCCGCCAGGATTTTTGATCCGCACTTTTCTGATAGCGATTACCGTCAAAAACCGTAAATGCGTGCTGGGCGCCGCTATAGGTGATCATCTCGTGGGCTATGCCCTCCCCCTCCAACTCCTTGGCCAGAGCTGCAAACTCATCCAGGGAGATGGCCGTATCGGCAGAACCATGCATGACTAAAATTTCACCCCGGGTCTTGTTGTAATTCTGCCCCTCCGGGGTTTTTAGCCCGCCATGGAAAGTGGCAAAACCTTTAAGGTCTGCACCCGAACGGGCCAGTTCCAGCACTGCCGCGCCACCAAAACAGTAACCTGCGGCAAGAGCATTGTTAACATTGGCCCCAAGTGCCTTGGCCTTGGCCAGAGCGCCATTCATCAGCTTGCGCATTTTCTCACGATCCTTATACAGTTCGCCGGTGTGCTGACGCTTGTCCTTCACCTCGGTGGGCCGCACGCCGCGACCAAACAGGTCGGCGGCAAAAACCGCATAACCGAGGTCGGCAAGCATCTCGGAGCGTTTGACTTCATAATCTGTCAAACCGTCCCAGTCGTGAATCAACAATACCAGAGGGGCATCAGCGGCGGGACTGACAAAATATCCCTCATAAGGTTGACCATCGACCTCATAAAACACCGTCTTCCCAGCGGCCCAAGAAGTAGTGGTTGCTACCAACATCAGGATAAAAAACAAAAGGCAGCGCCTCATGACAAAGCTCCTTTCTTAAAATAGGTTGATTACTCTACCTGCTGATCATCAAGCAGTTGATTTTCAATGCCAAAAAGTGATTAAGGCATTCGTGGTCCTTGCACGGCATTACTTTCTGCGAAAACACTTTGTTAAAAATTATATCAGAAAAAATCGAGGTGGACTTTCCCAGCGATTTTCCCATTCAGCAGCTCGAATTTTACTGCTCTTTAGTCTTTATCTCCTTGATTTGCAATCCCCTCAGAAACCCTACCCTTTCCACCAGTGGAGGGTGGGAAAAGTAAAACCATGCATAAAGGGGATGCGGGAAAAGACCGGCGAGATTTTCGCGGGCAAGCTTGATGAGGGCCGAAGCCAGATCAAGGGGCTTTTCAGTGAGAGAAACCGCATACAAATCGGCTTCCCTTTCATGCCGCCGCGACAACCAGGCGCTTAAAGGAGTAACCGGGAAAAGGACGATTTTCCCAAGAACGCTGAGAACCATCAACTGGGCCGGAAACGATAAACTTTCCAGGCCAAGAAAAGTGGGTAGAAAACCCGATTGAATAAGAAGAAAAGCGAGGCCTATTCCCACGAAAGAGCTTCCTACGGTAAGCAACAAGCGCTTAAGAATGTGGCGCTTTTTCCAGTGCCCGATCTCATG
The DNA here is from genome assembly GCA_016934985.1 of Deltaproteobacteria bacterium. Classification (GTDB taxonomy): domain Bacteria; phylum Desulfobacterota; class Desulfuromonadia; order Desulfuromonadales; family JAAYDE01; genus JAFGRU01. Next base: position 3,052 of record JAFGRU010000094.1, on the reverse strand, counting down.
AGCCAGGACAGCGAGAATTTCAGCTTTGCTCATCTGTTCTATGAGGGTGTCAAAAAGGACAATTCTTTTGACTTTTCCAATTCCAGTAAAATATGCGTTGGAATGGCCACTGCGCCGTGAGGCATCGACCTGCAGGACACGGCTGACCTGAAGCCCCGCACGCCCGACGATGCTTTCCACCCCTGTTGCCAGTTCTTCATCATCCACCGGCTTGAATTTGAAAAACAAGGGCTCAATCAGATAAGGCGAAATAACCATTAAAAAAAGGCTGACAAGGGTCAGGAACACCCACACCCAGAGCCACCAGAGTGAAGTCGCTTGCACCAACCAGAAAGCCCCAGTCGTCAAAAAAGAGATCAAAACAACTGAAATTAAAGCAGTTTTAACAAGATCAGAAAGCCAAAGTCTGAGGGTGGAGCGATTAAAACCGAATTTTTCCTCAAGCACAAAAGTGTGGTGATAGGAAAAGGGGATTTTAAAAAGGGTCTGAAAAACCAACAGCCCGAGAAAAAACAACACGCCGTTGAGAATGAAAGAGTCACTCAGAGAACTGATCCAACGATCATAGAGTGGAAAAAGAACAGAGAAAAAAAAGATCAGAAACAAGCCCTCCTCGGCCATGGACTCGACCAGCGAGACCTTCTCACCGGCGAGGTTGTAGGAGGCTGTCTTCTCTTGCACATCAGGAGAAAGTTCCCCCTCAAACCCCGGAGGAATCTCGTAGCGCCATTCCCAGTTGTGTTTCAGGTTGAGGTACTGGAGTACATAACCGAAAACCAAAACCAACAGATAACCACCCAAAAAACCAATCTTCATAATCACGCCTCCGTCCCGGCCTCGTTTAAATCATTATTTTATATGGTAACAAAACAGAATTGTTGGTGAAACAGGGGAAGTTACCCACATCTAACTTTTATCTTGACTTGCTCACTGGAAGGAATATAATTTGCCTTTGTTAGTCATGACTAACTACAGCAGGAGATGGTTATAATGCAGGAGCTTTCCCACAGCGCCCAGGACTACCTGGAGGCTATCTACGTCCTCGCGGACAAGGACGGCCTGACCCGTGTCAAGGAAGTAGCAGATTATCTTGACGTGAAAAAACCAAGTGTAGTATCCGCCATGAAAGGGCTGATGAAAAAAGGCTTGGTTCATCACCAGCATTATGGCTGTCTGGAGTTGACCCCGCAGGGACGGTCCATGGCCAAGGACATCCACAACCGGCACAAGGTTTTGTTCCGCTTTCTTCATCAGGTCCTGGACGTTCCCCCTGAAACGGCGGAAACGGATGCCTGCAAACTGGAACATCACATCAGCCAGGAAACCCTGAGCCAGTTGCTCAAGTTCGTTGAATTTACAGACGCTTTTCCTGACCGGGGAAAGGCCCCCAAATGGCTGTGCTTTTTTAAAAAGTTTTCCGAAACCGGTGAAGCGCCTCCGTGCACTAACAATTTTTCAAAAGATTGCAGCATATAAATGAACACTCTAAAAGATCTGCACATCGGCACAAAAGCCCGGATAATCAAAGTTGGGGGCAATGCGGTTTTGAAAAAACGCCTCCTTACCATGGGAGTCGTCCCCGGAACCGAGGTCAGCGTTGACAATGTCGCCCCCCTCGGCGATCCCATTGATGTCGCCCTCAAGGGCTTTCATCTTTCCCTTCGCAAAGAAGAAGCTGAACTCATCGATGTGGAGGTTCTCTGACTCATGTGTCCTTTAACGTTGTGTCAATCTGGAGAAAAGGTCAAGGTTGAAAGGATCGCCGGCGGTCGGGAAGCCTGTTGCCGCCTCAAAGCAATGGGGCTTTTTCCCGGTGAGGAAGTCGAGATCGTTTCATCCCATTGCGGCCCGGTCGTCCTCAACGTCAAAGGTTTTCGTCTCGCCCTCGGATGCGGCATGGCGCAAAAAATCCTCGTTTCCCCTCTTTAAGGCTGATTGAACCCATGCCCAGAGATATCGTCATCGCCCTGGCCGGCAATCCCAACTCCGGTAAAACCACTATTTTTAACGCCCTGACCGGCGCCCGTCAACGGGTCGGAAACTGGCCGGGCGTGACTGTGGAAAGGAAAGAAGGAAAAACTGATATCAACGGCCGTCAGGTAACGGTCGTTGACCTGCCCGGCATCTACAGCCTGACGGCCAATTCCATAGACGAGCGCGTTGCCCGCGACTTCATCACCCATGACAAACCTTTTTTGATCGCCGTCGTTCTGGACGCTTCCAACCTCGAGCGCAACCTCTATCTCTCCCTGCAATTGATGGAACTGAAAACCGCTCCCGTGGTCCTGATTTTCAATATGATGGACGAGGTCGAGGAAAAGGGCATGCAAATCGACGTTGAGGAGCTCTCCCGCACCATCGGGGTACCGATTATCCCGACAGCAGCAAAAAAACTGCAGGGCATGGCGCAACTTAAAAAAGTCATTGCCGAGCAGATCGATAAAAAAGAACTCGCCCCTCCGGAAATTTCTTTCCGTTACCGGGAAAACATCGAACTCGCCATTCAAAGGCTCTCCGGGAAATTGGCTGAGGACGACAACCTGCAGGAATTGCCGAGCCGCTGGATAGGGATAAAACTACTAGAGGATGACAGCGAATACCTGGCTCGTCTTGAGAAAAGCCCGATTCGCAATGACATATTCGACGATCTGGGCGTACTGAAAAAAGAGATTGAAAAGGAAATCGGCTACGATCTCGAAACCGCCCTGGTTGAAGAACGCTATGGCTATATCAACGGACTGGTCAAAGAATTCGTAAAAAAAACCTGGGGCCTGTCCGATCGCCTTTCCATGTCTGACAAAATCGACAAGATCCTGGCCAACCGGATTCTCGGCCTGCCTATATTCTTCTTTCTGCTCTGGTTGATATTCAAGCTTACATTTGATGTCGGCGGCTTTTTCGTGGAGTACGTCGATCAAGCCTTCGGCTTTCTCGGCACTCAGGCCGCGACCCTGATCCATGCCTTTGAAGGCCCTGCCTGGCTTTCTTCCCTGGTTCAGGACGGCATTATCGGCGGGGTCGGATCGGTCATGGTTTTCATCCCCATCATCTT
>JAFGRU010000093.1 GCA_016934985.1 Deltaproteobacteria bacterium | reverse complement strand
CATTTTTCTGACATCTTCCCGGGACCAGGGTTTATTCCCCATTTTGCTGAGTTGCAGAGGCTCAAAAGCGAGCACTTTGCCAAAGCTGTCGAAAAGATAAAAAAAGTGGACATCGTGGCAGATGTCACAGATGTTGCGGCGGGCAACAACTTCGGCAAAGAGCCTCCGCTGTTTTTTGCCGCCCAGGGTGTCAGCCAGGTAAACCCGGCGTCCGCTGGCAAGCTCGAGGGGTTGAAAAGCCGAGATCGCTCCACCGCCAAAGCGGGTAAATGCCCGCATCAAGCGGGTTTCCAATTCATCAGCAGAAACAACCTCGGCAATTCCCTTGGGAACGGCCCCCTGGCCCGGCACTCGAGCCCGCAATTCATCCGGGAAGAGATCGGCCAGAGAGCTGAGTTCAGCTAACAGCTGGTGCGGCATTTTTTGAAGACCGATATGGGTGCCAGCCACAACACCGGCCTGACCATAGCTGGTGCGGCGCACAAATACCGAAAATGGCGTAACTCCGGCACCAAGAGCGTGATAAAGCTGAAAATCCGGATCAGGAACCACAGGATAGGCCACCTGGAAGCGGCTAATGAATCTTTCGACCTCGGCACCTTTGCTGGCGACGGCGATGCCCAGCAACTTGATTCGTCCCCGGGTCGCAGGATTTTTTTCAATCAGTTCCCGCAGCCGATTAAAATGCTTAACCTGTTGCTGGCAGTGAGGACAGTAGACGCTGAGAAGTTCAACCAGAACCAGGTCTGCCTCGACATGGCTGAGTGAGAAACTGACATGATCCGGGATGCCAAGGTAAATGCCCGCATCGGGGCCAAGGGGTTTTTGAAGAACCAGGTCCGGAAAGGACTCGCCCGCACCGATGGGGTTTTCGCGGGCGGCAATCGTCAGGGGAAGAAAACACAGAAGGATAGCAATCAGAAGCATTCTCATACATTTCATAATCTTTCCCCTATGGGAAAATAGGAACCCTGTTCAGCGTTCCTATTCAAATAAACAACGAGATTAACTAGTTAATGATCTCAACCATATCATCGGTGACGGGAAACTTTCCACCCAAACCGCCAAGGCGGAAAATTTTTTAAATTAGGTTAGATGTCTCTTTTTAATTCAAATCCGCTGCCAACACTATTATGAAACAGCTCGGCCATCTGGGTTTTCGGACGCTTCTCTTGCCGACATTCAATTTTTTCCACCACACCAATGAGCTTCGGCCAGAATGTGGTTAATCATTAAAAGTGCACTAATTCAAGGGCATGCTTATTGCTCAAAAGAGACATGTTCAATCCAGACTATTGACCATCCAGACGAACATGGGGGGAAAATGCCGCGAATCGACACATTCCTGAAGATCATGCAGGAAAATAACGTATCCGATTTGCATCTCAGCGCCAACACCGAGCCGATGCTGAGGATAAATGGCGTTCTGCAGCGAGCAGAGCACCGTCAGCTTTCTGAGGAAGAACTCAAGATCATCATCTACGAGTTGCTTTCAGACGCCCAGATCAGCCATTTGGAAGAAAAGGGTGACCTTGATTGCGCCTACACCCTTCCCGGCGTAGCCCGTTTCCGTATCAATGTCTACAAAAAATACCCGGGCCTGGCAGCAGCTTTCCGCATCATTCCCAACCAGGTTCCCTCCCTCGACAGCCTTGGCTTTCCCGATGTCCTTAAGAAAATGCTGACCTATCGCTCCGGCCTCATCCTCGTAACCGGCCCCACCAATTCAGGCAAATCAACGACTCTGGCGGCCATGGTCAACCATCTCAACGATCATATGAGTCATCATATAATTACTCTGGAGGACCCTCTGGAGTTCATCCACCCCAACAAAAAATGCCTCATCAATCAACGCCAGGTCGGCGAACATTGCGAATCCTTCGCCAGCGCATTGCGTGCGGCCCTGCGCGAGGATCCCAATGTCATTCTAGTCGGCGAAATGCGCGACCTCGAAACCATTTCACTGGCTCTGACCGCAGCCGAGGTCGGTCAGCTCGTTCTCGGCACCTTGCATACCCGTTCGGCGGCTCAGACCGTCAGCCGGGTTGTCGATCCTTTCCCAGCGGGACAACAGACTCAGATCCGTCACATGTTTTCAGAGGTCCTGGTCGGCATCTGTTCCCAACAACTGCTGCGCAAGGCCGATAAAAAAGGCCGGGTCGCCGCCCTGGAAATCATGCTCGGTAATGCCGCTATCCGTAACCTGATCCGCGACCAGAAAAGCCATCTCATCAACAACGCCATTATGACCAACCGCGCCAACGGCATGCAGTTGATGGACCAGCACCTGAAGCAGTTAGTATCCGATGGGCTGGTCACACAGGATGAGGCCATGCGTTACATGCTTGAGACCTCCATCCAGACCCAGGCAGCCTCCCAGAACCAATGACAGGAACCATAATTTCAACGTAGAATGCCATGAATTCAAATCGACTCGATCAGATACTGATCCGCCTCGGCTATATCAACGAAGAACAGATAAAAACCGCTCTCCAAAAGCAGAAAACCTGCGGTGGGCGGATTGGAACACACCTGTTGAGCAACCGGGATATCAACGAAGAGCAACTGAGTGAAGCGCTCGCCATTCAGCACCAGGTGCCGGCATTCGACAAAAACCAGCACCCCATCTCAGAAGAGTTTGTCAAAACCATTCCCGGCGAGCTTATCGCCTGCCACGAGGTTCTGCCCATTGATTACGATGCCGGCAGCGGCATTCTAACCATGGTGGTAACCGACCCGAAAAACGACAAGAGCCTGGCCGAAGTCAAACGCGTTATCAAATGCAGCAAAATCCGCCTCCTGGTTACTCCGGAAGCGGTCTTCGCCAAACTGGTGGCTGACCTCGGATTGGATGCTGAAATCGAGGGACCGCATCAGATGGTCAAACTTCCCGATCTTTTCGAACAAACCAACAATGTTATGGTCGAGCTGGAAGCCCAGCCATTGCTGCCTCCCGCAGAAAAAAATCTGCCGAAAACCCTCATGGTCAGTAACGAGGTGTTCCTGAAAAACTTCCTTGGCCCGATATTCGAGCGCGAAGGCATGCAGTTGGTGGCCCCCACAGAGGGCAATGAAATCCGCGACCATCTCAACGGCGGTCAGATCAGAACCGTACTGGTCGATCATGACCTGGCCCCGGAAATACGCCACTGGTGCCGCCATCGTCCCCTTTCCCTTCCCGGTCTCGACATAATCGAGTTTTCCGGCATCGGTGACAGCCTCCTCAACAACCTGGCGCCCTATGAAAAGATGTATCAAAGCCTTACTCAATCCCTCAAGATAATAACCGAGGGCCACACCTCGCGGGCCGCTTTTACTCCGCCTTATGACCTGCTCCGGGAAGACATAGGCAACCTCGCTCGAATTCTGGAAATGAATCGTCTCGCCGTCGATGCCTTGCGGCTTGCCGCCTTGATGATCGTGCCGACCAGAATCAGTGTTGCCACCAAGAATTTTATCACCGCGCCGGAAGATGACTTCGCCGGCATCGACTGGGTCCGCACCCTGGAACAGGCCAAAGCCCTCCAGTTTCCCTGGCCCATTGACGATGCGATACGATCCTTCCGGGAAATCCTCTCGGAACGGGTCAACCTCAAGGAATTTGTTGACCGCGATCCGGAACTTGCCCTGGCGGCTCAGATCCTGGCTCTGGTCTGGTATCACTTCTACGGCGTCAGTCGCGAACCTGTCCATGGCGACAGCTATGCCCTGACAGTCAAAAGTGAGTTGAGGAAAAAAAGCGGCCTTCTGGCCCGCTCGGAGGTTATTGAGACCTACCTGCGCCTTATCGAAAAAAGTTCTGAGAACCTGCGAGCCACGGCCTATTACCAGGTCTTCATTGTCGGCAAAAACGACCACAACCTGCTTCAGTTCACCACCCGCCTGAGGCACTTGGGATACCATCCCATCCATATCGGCACACTGGATGAAGCAGCGCGTATGAGCGAACGTCAGCCCCCGGCAGCTATTTTTATTCATGAACCGAGTTTTCCTGAAGAAATGCTTCTTTGCTCTTCCCTGTTCAGGAAAAATGAAAGCGTCACTCTCTATGCCATCACCATGGAACACGACCCGTCACGCATGCTCAACCTTTTTGACGCCGGATTCGACGACGTTTTCACCTTTCCCCACAACATGGATATCATTGCCGCCCGCCTGCGCAAAACAACCAGGGAACCTCAGAAAACAAACCGGCCGGGCAGCTTTCAAGCGGCATTTTCCGCCTTTTCCTTCACGGACCTCCTCCAGGGGCTGAGCCAGGGGCTCAAATCGGTAAAGGTCGGACTGCTGCGCAGCAACGGCACCAAAGCCACTATTTATCTCAACAGGGGACAGCTCGAACATGCGGCTTGCGGGCAGCTGAGAGGCCCGGAAGCGATCTATGAAGTCATCACTTGGTTGGAAGACGGCGAATTCAGCGTGGAACCGGCAGTAGAGTTTCCCGAACAGAACATCCAGATGCCTCTGGAGTCGGTCCTGATGGAAGGTTGCCGAATTCTGGACGAAAGCCTGGCTTAAGACTTTTACGGGGACCACCTGTTGGAAAAGCCAAGGGGGTGTCAAATGGGCACCCCCTTGGCTTTTTATATGGATCAGGTCCACAACTGCTTTTTTGCCAGGAGCTCAGCAAAAGCCGATATTAAAAAAATGGGGGGATTACTCCCCCCTGCCCCACAATAGGACGATTTCATGAATTGGTACAATTTGTTAGAGCACTTTAAATGCCAAATTTTATTTTGATTAGTAATTTCGGTTAGTTACATTTTTGTTAATATAATTTTATTTATAAAAATTCATGACTTGGAATTAATAGTAGTTTTGGTCAGGAAATTTTTGTCCATTCTCAGATATGACACGGAAAAGGGTGCGTTTTTGTTAAGTCAGAAAATTGTCTGATAATCTTATCCGGGCCCTGATTTCCGGCCCTTCAATGGCATAGGGCACAAAAGGCTGAAAACTATTTCAGACACCTCTTAAGTTCAAAGTTTTGCTGGCCCCCCATCAATAACCATTCGAAATAACATAATTATTAAAAATTTAATAAATTTTTTCCTAATTACTGCCATCGGGCATTAATACTGCTTAAGAATAATTTGTTTTATCTTTCCTTTCTGGCCTCGGAGAGGGAGTAGCTTTACTCCCTCTCCATTTTTTATCCTGTCCCGCCTACCCGAGTGTTCCTCGTTTTTATAAAACCTTGTGCCCAACGCTTCCTGCCATTTTTTCTGTCTCAAAACCTTATTTCTTCAATTAGTGGATACCAATTTTTTTTTAAAAATTGGCAACCGAGTTGGTTTTTATTGAGCTTACCAATTCATGAAATGCTCCCTGGTCGAGTGAGGAGGACGCCACCTCCTCTTTTTTTTTCATAAATCCCAGGCTTTTTCAGGCAATTATTATCCCCTCCCCCCTGCGTTTCTCGATTTACTTTCTCTTTAAAAAAAAAGCGCACTCTTTTCAGAGTGCGCTTTTCTCGTTCCGGCAGATTGCTTAGCCAAACCCCCTTTATTTAATGGTCAGATTAATTTAAACACCGCACAGCAGGCAAAAACCAAAAAAAGCGACACAAACACTGTTGCAAAATTAGACAAAATTCCACCGAAAGCCGTTTGAGTTTTTGACAGGACACCAGTCGGGAAAGCTTCAGATAAATTGGATAACCGCCCTTCCCGAATTGCCTTTTCAATTACTTCTATTTGGCTCTGCTTCGTCTCCTCCTGGTTTAATTCAGTTTTATTGCGCCTGGTCCATCGCGACTTGAGACCCATAACAACACCAAACGCAAGAATTCCAAATATTCCTGAGAAATTATAAGCGATTTGGATGGCTTCTTTGTCCATGGTGGAACCTCATAGGTTTGATATATGTTTTTGGTTTACCCTCGTTCACCAACAAGAGCCAAAAGGAAAAAAATGCCTTATCATTCTGATTCAATTAAAATTTATTTGGAAATTTTGCAATTTTCAGTCCTGATTCCCTTTTGTGGTGAACTCAAAATTTTCCAAATTCAAATCCCTTTGCCATCGCCAAGGGAAAGCCCAACCAAAAAAAGCGCACTCGGCTTCGAATGCGCTTTTGCTCATATTTTGAAAAATTTCAGGCCAGAACGTATCACCAGATTAATTACGTTTACTTCACCCCTTTCGGAAAGAAAAATGTCAAAAATGCAGACCTTTCACTCTTATTCTTTCACCTTTATCATTCGCAAATAATACAAAATGATCATAAAGCTGTTGATATTTATAAGATTCTTTTATTTCATCTAAGGCAGTTTGCCATTTTTGAATAATATCATCAGAAATATTTTTTGAAAAAGCAATATATCCTGCTGTCTCCATTAAAACAACAGGTGTCTTTTGGATTTGATCTACCTCAAAACCTTCTTGAATAAGCTGTTTCGTTCTTACGCCTGCCGAAGGGGTTAGATTAACTCTGCCGCTGATTAACATTTTGAAACAGTTGACATATTCATTGTTAGTACAAATATTTGTAAAATTGTTATTTCTTAAAACACTTTCGTGCACGCTTCCGTTCAAGACACATATTGATTTCACTTTTTTTGCATCTTCCAGGTTTTTTATACCCGTTGGGGAATTTTTCATCTCATAAAAGTGGTCTCTTTCAATCAAAATTGGACCTACCCATTTAAACATATTTTCCCTTTTCGACGTTCTACTTACATTGAACAGGGCAGTATTGGTTTTGTTTTGAACTATTAAAAACCCTCTCTTAAATGGGACATCCACAATTTTTCTTGAATGCTTCATGCGATTCATCAATTCTCGAACTAATTCAACATAAAATGCCCTTGTGCCTGCGTGTTTTTCCCCCCTCAGTTCACCTGATTTGTCAATATAGGTTTGACCTTCTGAACTATGAGTTAAAAAATTGATATCCGAACCAAATGCATCGCTTGAAATTAACGCCACTGTCAAAATCAAAAAAAGTGCTTTTTTCATTATATCAATCCTTTAATTGAAACTGTTTTCTTATTCTGATCACTCCCGGCGCATAGTGTTGTTTGGTGGAAAGGATTTCAGCAATTAACTCATAAGGGCAAAAAATGAATATTTTTCATTAAAAAACGTTATGCAAATTTTAATCCTGCCCCTGCAAAAATTCAGGATGATTTTTTACCATTCAACCCGGTGTTCTCATTTGCAATTGTATGGATCCACTGGAAAGATTTTTTTGGAGAGATTTAAATGGAGGAGAAATGGCAGGTCTTAGCAAGTTTTTCTTGATAGGAGTTGAACCGACTTATCAGGTAGTTACGTAGTGGCTTCAACATAAGGGTGGTGGCCATACAACAAATGTTGTAAATTGTCGGATTTGTGAATGTTTTAATTGACATAATTTTTCACATACCCCCAAAAATACCACCAAAACTCATCGCTACTAACCTTTTTATTACCTATATCGCATTTTCAGAACACCTTTTTTCGCTTAGGATTTTTATCACGGATTCAAATTTGTTTTAGTAACCTGCCCGGTTTCGTTCGGAGATAACTAAAACGTTAATTTTCCTTTGACGGATTCACGAAAAAGTGTTTTAATTTCAATATGTTTTAGCGTTTTTCTTCTTGCAAAACCCCTTCTCATATTCTATAATTGAACCATTCATAATAAGCGACCCGGCAAGGTGTCCAGACCTTACCGGGTCATATCCGACACAACACTAACCAAAGGAGAAAGATCATGTCGGACTATCTCAGTTTAGCAAAAATCAACCATGTGGACAATGTAAGCCCGGATATTTCATGTGAACTAGAAGGTCTTCGAAACAGGCTGGAATTTATTGCTGATGCTGCTTTTGCGAAAGCAACTGGCCCCGGGCGAAGTTCTCACAATTTTTTCGACGGACTCGGGGGCATTGTTTGCGATTGCAGGGATCAGGTCGAAGAGATGATAGAGAGATATTACCCTAAATAAAAACTTAAGCTCCCTGGCTACTTTGCTGGGGGCTTTTTTTATTTATCCCAGAAACTGACCAACGGGGTCTAAATATGAACAAAATAATCGTTGAGCCAATCCCCCTATTTGTAAAACGTAACTCCGCTATGAAATTCTTCGGTGTTTCCGCCGACTACCTGGAATCTCAGGAAGAGCGCGGCGCGCCTATTAAGAAAGTCAAGTTTCCAGACGGAAATATAACCGGCTGGAGAACCCGCGACTATATAAGTTTCATCGATACCCTCAAACCCTGCAACCCTAAATCTGAAAAGGACCGGGGCCAAGGATGAATCCACGGGAAGGTTTACTTTGACCGGCCTGCTCCGACGCAAGGAAAAGCGGAAATCCTTTGCCGCCTGGCCGGACATTGTCTTGAAGGGATGTGTAGAAGAGTATAAACCCTGCCCGGACCCGAGAAGTCCACTCCTTTGGCCACTCAGAAGGTCGAAAAACAAGAAATCGGTCTGGCTTACTCACCGGTTGAAAAAAATGGCACTAGGTCCTGGTTTAAAATCGACATTTCCTTTTCCGTCTACTAAAAACCTCCCAGAGCCATGGTAAACTATCCCCATGTGCGGACGCTTTACTCTTTATCTGACCCATAAAGACCTCCTGGGAATTTTCCAGGTTGATGAAACCCTGTCTATCGAACCCCGGTATAATATCTCCCCCTCCCAGGAGGTCCTGGCTATCCGGGAGGAAGAGAAAAAGCGGCACCTGGTCCGGTTGCGCTGGGGTCTGATTCCGTTCTGGGCCGATGACCCGAAAATAGCCTACCGAACGATCAATGCCCGGTCAGAAACGGCGCATAAGACCCCTTCCTTCCGGTCGGCGTTCAAAAACCGACGTTGCCTCATCCCTGCCAGTGGATTTTACGAATGGAAAAGGGAGGGTAAGACCAAGCAGCCGTTCTACATCCGGAGGAAAGACGGTCAGCCCATGGCGTTTGCCGGGTTGTGGGAACACTGGGAGGACCGGGATCACAAGGAGAAAATTGAATCCTGCACCATCCTCACCACCAACGCCAATCCGGAAGTCTCCCGTCTCCATGACCGGATGCCGGTTATCCTTGAACCTGAGAATTTCGACCTTTGGCTTGATCCGGAGGAAAATCGGCAGGATAAGCTCCAGGTTTTACTGAAACCCGCTGACGATGGCTTATTGAGCCTTCGGCCTGTTTCCAAGTACGTTAACAGTCCCTCGAATGAAGGGGAGAAGTGTGTTGAGAAGAACCCCCTATTGAGGGGTTAGCAGAATTTAAGCTCCCAAAGGGAGAATTGAGAAATTGAGAAGAGAGCTGGCTCCATTGTTCGGACAGGGTGGCGGCGAAAATAAGGTGGAAAGCCTTTAGGGTTATGCCGCCAGTCTGTGAGGCGGT
>JAFGRU010000092.1 GCA_016934985.1 Deltaproteobacteria bacterium | reverse complement strand
GATTACCTATTTTACTACAGAAGATGATGCTTTTGTTTATTTATTTCAGTATTTTAGGTTGTTTTTCTGTCTGCGAAAGTTGAGTTAGAAATTTTATGGCCCAGACTTTTTTTAAAACTTATAAGCGATTACTGACCTATTCCAAGGCTTATGCTTTTCGCATCGGACTGGCCATGGTGGCTTCAATTCTGGTCGCCGGAACTGATGTTTTTCTTGCAAAAATGGTTCAGCCGTTTGTGGATGACATCATTCAGACTCGAAACTGGTCATTAGTTCATTTAATTCCCGTAATTATTATAGGTATTTATGCTGTAAGAGGCGTTGCCCGCTTTATCCAGGAATATTTTATTAGAACATCGGGGCAGTTGGTTGTTCAGGATATCCGAAACGATGTGTTTTCTCATTCGCTCGGCCTCTCAATGAAATTTTACACCAACGTTCCCATCGGAAATTTGATTTCCAGGATTGTCAGTGATGCAGGTATCCTGCAGCGGTCGGCGGCCCAGGTTCTGGTGGAGGGGGTTCGAGAAAGTTTTGCCTTAATTGGCTTAATCTGCCTGGCCTTTTATACAGATTGGAAGTTAGCCTGTGTGGCATTTTTAGTCCTCCCTGTTGCAATTATTCCCGGCACTTTCATCGGTCGCAAAATTAAAAATTATACCCGTAAAGGGCAGGCTGAAATGGGTATAATTACCTCGGTTCTGCAGGAGGCCTATTCTGGGATTAAAATAATTAAATCTTTTGCTACCGAAAAACAGGAAGCTGAAAAGTTTTTTCAAAAAAATAACAATTTTTATCATTTTATCCGCAAAGTCCTTAAATATGATTCCGCAACGGCTCCAATTGTTGAAATACTCGCCTCGTTCGGTATCGCCGGGGTCTTATGGTATGGGCTCAACAGGGTCATGGAAGGGGCCATCTCGGTTGGCTATTTGTTTTCGTTCTTAACAGCTATCGTAATGATGTATAACCCGCTCAAACGTCTTACCAAGGTTTTTAACCGCATTCAGGAGTCCCTTGGCGCTGCTGAAAGGGTTTTTGAGATTTTGGATGAAGTTCCGGATGTCGTCGATTGTGATAACCCAATAATAATTGATCGGGCAAAAGGAAATGTTGTTTTTAAAAATGTATCCTTTTCTTATGAAAAGGATAAGGTCCTGGATGATTTTACTGTCAGTGCCATTCCTGGTGAAATTGTTGCGTTGGTAGGACCCAGTGGCTCTGGGAAAACGACGGCTGTAGGCCTTCTTTCCAGATTTTATGATTTGCAGGAGGGGGCAATCTACATTGATGACATCGATATCCGTAAAGTCTCTCTCGCCAGCCTGAAGAAAAACATTGCTTTGGTTGACCAGGAATCTTTCCTTTTTAATGAAACCGTTGCCAACAATATACGCTATGGAAATCCAGAAGCCTCTCTTGAAGCAGTTCAAAATGCCGCCAAGATGGCTTATGCCGACGAATTTATTTATGGTCTTCCCAATGGTTATGAGGAAGTGATTGGGGATCGGGGTGTGCGCCTTTCCGGGGGACAGCGGCAGCGGATATGTATTGCCAGAGCTCTCCTTGTGGATGCTCCGATACTGGTTTTAGACGAGGCGACCAGCGCCCTGGATACGGAAAGTGAAAATATTGTTCAAAAAGCTCTTTACAATCTTATGAAGAATCGAACTACCTTTGTCATTGCTCACCGATTGTCCACTATTTTGAATGCCCACAAAATCATTGTTATGGAGAATGGCAAGGTTCAGGAGTCGGGGAAACATCTCGAACTTTTAGAACAGAATGGGCTTTATGCCAAGCTGTATTCTATGCAGTTTGAATCCTGAGCTTGGGGAAGTGAAACAGGTTGACACCTGAGAATTATTAAATTCATATGATTTATATCCTTTATGATATCGTCCTTTTATGTTCAGGGCTTTTTCTTATTCCCTATTTTGTTTGGAAAAGTTTTAGAAAAGGGAAAGTCCGCAAGGGTATTCGAGAAAGGTTCGGTTTTTATAGTAAGGACAAGTTGGCAAAAATCCAAGGTCGGGAAACTATCTGGATACATTCTGTGTCTGTCGGTGAAACGAGGGCGGCAGTCCCCCTGATTCGAGCTCTCAGGCAGGAATACCCTGAAGCCTGTCTGCTTGTTACGACGGTTACCGAAACCGGCCAGGATGCGGCTGGTAAGATAAAAGAGGCGGATCTCTGCCTTTATTTTCCCTTTGATCTTTTCTGGGTGGTGCGCCGGGCTTTGGCTGCCATCAAACCAAAAGCCATAATTATTGTTGAAACTGAAATTTGGCCCAACCTTGTGCGGCTTGCCAGTGACGTTGGAATTCCTTTGGTTTTGGTAAATGGTCGTCTTTCAGACCGTTCTTTTCCTCGCTATAAAGCAGGCAAGTTTTTTGTTCAACAAATACTTGATAAATTTTCCGCTTTTTGCATGCAGAGCGAATTGGATGGTCAAAGGGTCCAGTGGATCGGAGCGCTTCGGGAAAAGGTCACAATCACCGGAAATCTTAAATTTGATTCAAAAACCATCACCTATACCCAAGAGGACACCGACAGAATTCGTGAGGAACTTAAAATCCCACAAGGAATGCCTGTTTGGGTTGCCGGCAGTACTCACGAAGGGGAAGAAGAAGACCTTATCAGGGTTTATATCAGGCTGTTAAAAGATTGGCCCGATTTAATTTTAATTCTTGTGCCCCGACATCCCAACCGATGTGGAAGTGTTGGAGATATGATTCGCTCCCATGGTTTCTCATACTCCCTTCGATCGCAAGGTGGCCTTGAGATAAAGCCCGGCGCTAATGGGAAGGTTTTTCTGGTTGACACCATGGGTGAGATGTTCAAAATGTACTCTTTAGCGGACATCGTTTTTGTCGGTGGTAGCCTTGTCCCCGTTGGGGGGCATAATATCCTCGAAGCCTCCATGGTTAAAAAGGCTGTAGTATTCGGTCCTTTCATGAATAATTTTAAACATATTTCCAAGCTCCTTCAAAAGGCTAACGCTGGAATATGTGTCCAGGACAAAGAGGAGCTTTTTCACTGCCTGGATAAGCTTCTCAGGTCTCCTGAACTCCGGCAGTCCCTTGGCAACAACGGTTTTCATCTCCTTGAAAAGAATAAAGGAGCAACAGAAAAGACTCTCAATGTTTTGAAGACCATTCTGAGGTCCTGAGTATGGGGTCTCTATATCGTTTTTTTCAGCACATGACAGTTCAGGGTCCGGAAACTGTTTTGGAAAAGGCCCTGTTTCCTGTTCTTCTTTTTTTTGGATGGGTGTACGGTGCTCTAGGGTTTTTGAGATGCCTTTTTTACCGTTTTAACATCCTTTCTTCCTTCAAAGCGGAGGTTCCAGTTATTTCTGTCGGCAATCTTTGTATTGGCGGAACTGGAAAAACTCCAGTTGTCGATTATCTTGCCCGGGAATTGCTTGCTAACGGGAAAAAAACCGCAGTTGTAAGTCGTGGATACGGAAGGCATGACATAGGTCGTCCCAAAGTTGTCAGTAAAGGGGACGGGCCACTGATATCACCTGAATTTGCTGGTGACGAGCCTTTTCTTCTGGCCCTGCGGAATCCTCGGCTAACCGTTATTGTGGCTGTCGACCGCAAAAAAGGAATTGAACAGGCGGTTAAGGAGTTCGGTGCGGAAATCGTAATTCTAGATGATGGTTTTCAACACCTGGCCGTCAAAAGAGACCTGGATATCGTTCTTATGGATGCTATCCGTCCTTTCGGCACAGGGAAAGTTCTACCTGCTGGCCCTCTAAGAGAGTTTCCCTCAGCTCTGAAGCGTGGAAATCTGTTCATTTTTACGCGTATGAAAAAAGGTTTTATGCCCGATATTGTTCTGCCTGGAGAGGCTTTGTTCTGCAGCAATAAGGTTTCCACCAGCATTTATTCATTGGGAGGGGCTCAACTTGACCTGGACGCAATTAGAGACAGGCGGGGAGGGGCTTTTGCCGGTATTGCCGACCCTGGACAATTCTTTAAGGATCTCAAATCCGCGGGGCTTAATATCGTCGAATCCGCGGCTTTTAAAGACCATTCAGCCTATGGCAACAAAGAAATAGCCTATCTCAATGAAATCGGCCACCGAGTTGATTATCTCATTACCACTGAAAAAGATGCCGTCAAAATTAAACAGGAAAATTTTAAAAAAGACTGTTTCGTTGTACCTTTGTCTATGGAGATTGTCGAAAAGGAAAAACTTGATTCCATACTTGCGCGTCTATTCTGATTTTTAGGGAAAAGGCAACCGCTGAGCCATGTGTTGCCCGATCTGTGGTGACTTTCCAGAGATGTCGATTAATGAAGCCGTGTTCAAATAGGCCGGAAAATTTGAAAAATAACCGATTTCTGATTATCAGTGATGGTAAACCGGGACACGTAAACCAGGCAATCGCATTTGCCCAACATCTTGACCTGAGCTATGATCTTGTTCCCGTCACATTCAATTCCCGGATTAATAAAGGGTTTTCCTATATAGCCGATTTTTTGGGGTATTTTTCAACGACGCTTTTCTCCGTTCAGATTCCTCCAAATCAATATGCGGCCATTGTTTCGGCAGGCTCTGAAACTTACTATGCAAATAAAACCCTTTCAAAACAGATGGGTTGTAAATCGATCGCAATAATGCTGCCTAAAGGGTATCGCCTCGACTTTGACCTGATTGTTGCCCAGCAGCATGATAACCCGCCTCAAAAGCCGAATATTATAAGTGTTCCCATCAATCTTACCTACCCACAACCTCAAGATATCGTTGTTCCTGAAGCGGGAAAATCATATGTTGGTATTGTTGTCGGCGGTGACAGTGCCCATCAAAAAATGGACGGCACATTGTTGGAACGGCAGCTAAAAAAAATTTTTGAGTTGTTTCCGGAACATAAGGTCTGGGTGACCACCTCACGCCGGACGACGGTTGAGATTGAAGCGATGTTGACAAAATACAATTTTGATCGAGCCGTTTTTTTTGCAAAAGAACCAATCAATCCGATCCCTGATTTTCTTAAACATTGCGAATATGTATTTATTACAGCGGACTCAAGTTCTATGATCAGTGAAGCAGTCAGTTTCGGGGCAGCTTGTATTGAAATACTGCCTCTGGAGCAAAAACAAGGCCAGCGTGGGAAAATTGGCAAGTTCATCAATAAATTGGAGATGGAGGGCTATCTCCATCAATTTGATGGAAAAATTGGACGCGCCGCCAAAAAAATTAATTTATTCAACCTTTTAAACGGTATTAATTTGTGAAGGTATTACAGCTGGTCCCTGAATTAAATGAAGGTGGTGTTGAACGCGGTGTTATTGAGTTAAACCGTGAATTTGTCAAGCGCGGCATCGAAAGTGTGGTTGTCAGCGCTGGAGGCAAACTGGTTGATCAGGTGATAGCAGATGGCGGGAACCACATTCTATTCGATGTCTGCATCAAAAATGTTTTAACGGTTCCCCCGCGCTTTTTGGGACTAAGAAAAATATTTGAAAGAACTTCTCCGGATATTATACACGCCCGAAGTCGAGTTCCCGCCTGGCTTGCCTATATTGCTAATAAGAAGACGCGGATCCCCTTCGTCACAACTGTTCACGGATTTTACAGTGTGAGTCCCTACAGCAAGGTCATGACCTATGGTGACAAGGTGATCTGTGTTAGTAGTGCAATAAAAGACTATGTCCAGACTTATTATCAGGTCCCTGACAGTAAAATTGTCCTTATTCCACGCGGGGTTGATCTGGAACTGTTCAACCCGAAACAGTTGGATAATGATTTCATCAACCAGTTCAAAAGAAAATTTGGAACCGAAGGACGATTTGTGGTAACCAGTGTTGGCAGAATTACCCAGCTAAAAGACTATGCCACCTTTATTCGTGGAGTAATGGCCGCAAAACAAAAGATTCCAAATATTTGTGGTTTGGTTGTTGGGGGGGTGCGAAAGGATAAAAAGGAATATTTTTATTCTTTGCAAAAGCTTGTCAAGGAACTGGGCGCTGAAGACAGGATATTCTTTGTCGAAAGTCAAAAGAAGATTGCCGAAGTATATTCTCTAAGTGATGTTGTTGCTATCTGTTCAAAAAAGCCTGAAAGTTTTGGGCGGACAGCTGCTGAAGCAATTGCCATGAACGTTCCTGTTGTTACGACAAACCATGGGGGTGTTCTGGATCTTGTCATTCCTGGCGAAACCGGTTTTCTTTTTCCACCTGAAAATGTTAATAGTTTGGTTGAGGCACTTTGCCTATGCCAAGAGCAGTCCTTTAATAAATTACGGGATAAAATTGAAAATAATTTTTCTTTATCAAAAATGGTTGCTTCGACGCTCGATGTGTATCAAGCGCTTTTAAATTGATTTTGGTTTAATAAAAATTTAAGAATGGCCCTCGAACCTATAATGTGACCTGGTTTTGAAAATTGCAGGGGAAAAAAGTTTGAAACAATGGGGGCTTCAATGAAAATTGCCCAAGTTTTAACGTCTTCCGGTTGGGGAGGCACAGAGACAGTTTTCATATTGCTTGTAAATGAGCTGTCCCGGAAGCATGATGTGACGGTGATTACCTACGATAATCCAGCGATTCTTAAAGAACTTTCTCCCAATGTAAAACCCATCATTATTCCGGAAACCAGCAGAAAGAACCTATGGGGCTATTGGCTACTGTATCGAATTTTTGTAAAGGAATCGTTCGATATTGTCCATACCCATGGAGCAAAAGCATCAACCATGGTCTACTGGCTTTCCCGTATTTTGCCAATCTGTCAAATTGCTACCAAGCATAATTCCAGAAAAGGTTCGATTTTTAACAAAATTTCAAATACGACTGCGGTATCGCGAACCGTAGCTCGTTCAATAAAAAATGAAACAATGGTAATTCACAACGGGATCAATGTGATTTCGAGGGAAATTGAGGATCAACGCCATGATCCTTTCAGGATTATGGCCATTGGGAGGCTTGACCCGATTAAAGGGTTTGACCTGCTGATTGAACAGGTCGCAAAATTGGATATCCCATTTCAGCTTGATATTGTCGGCGATGGACCAGAAAAAAATAAACTGCTGCAAAAAATTGATCACCTTGGTCTGGCCGGTCAGGTTTTTTTTAAAGGATACCAGAACAATATCCCCGAACGCATGGGGCAGGTCGATCTCATAGTTATTTCCTCCCGCTCTGAGGGGTTTTCGATGGTGGCAGTTGAGTCTCTATTTTATGGGAAGGTTCTGTTAAGCACCCATATTGGTATCTCCCAGGATTTACTAGATGATTCCTTATTGGTTGGGCATGAAAACCTTGCTGTGAAAATCAAAGAGATCGCATTAAACTATGAAAAATTCAGAAACTGTTTTAAAGCAACCCAAAAGAAATACCAACGCGAATTTTCCATTGAACATGTGACAACTGTCTATGAAGAGTTATTCAAAAGGAGTGTTCCCCATGGTTAAAATACTTAGCTTAGGGGATTGCAATACGCTAGGGGCCGGGAAATGCGAAGGTAACGCATATCCCGAACGGTTCGCCATGATGCTTGGAGCCGAGATTTGCAATTGCGGGTTCACAATGTCTACAACAAGAGAAGGGGGGCTCTTTTTTCGGGATTTTTATGATGAAACAACAAGTATAGTTACTATTCAGTACGGTTTGGTTGATTCGTGGGAAACTATCGCCCATGCTCCATATGTGCTTTACTACCCCGATAATATATTTCGAAGAATAGGCCGGAAAATTGTTAAAAAGTATAAAAAAACCTGTCGCCAATTAGGCCTCAATACCCTTTTTAAAAATGCCTATGTTGTCCCGCCGGCACAATATGTCCGGAGCATAAATGAGATTATTGACCACTGCACCTCGAGCACTAAAATTTTTCTTATAGAAACAATCCCTAATCGTGATGCCCAACGGAATCCAGCTATCCAAAAATACAATCAACTCCTGAAGCAAATAGAAACATCCGAGCCTCGCTGTCAATTAATTAAGATTTATGACTACTTTCTTGAGAATCAAGACAGCCTGTATGCTGACGATACCCATATCAATGCAGAGGGACATGAATTTATAGCCCTTCAACTTTTGAA
This sequence comes from Deltaproteobacteria bacterium, assembly GCA_016934985.1. Lineage (GTDB taxonomy): Bacteria > Desulfobacterota > Desulfuromonadia > Desulfuromonadales > JAAYDE01 > JAFGRU01. The sequence continues at coordinate 4,316 of JAFGRU010000092.1, read as the reverse complement.
CGCCTGCAAAGGAAAAGGAAATACCAGAAATGAGCAAGGGGCTTGATCTGATAATTATTTCCGATGGTAAACCCGGACATTTATCCGGCAGCAAGGGCGTCCTGAATAGTATTGAGCTACTGACCAATGTAAATTTTCAAATCATCAAAGCAAATCTGCGTTCAAAATTCTGGCGTTGGCCTCTTCGAATGCTGCTGAACTATGGAGGGTGGCTTAAATGGCTACCAGCCAAAGCCCAGATTTTGTTGATCAAATTGTTTTACAAAATTGAGGATATTAACTCTCTGCTGGCGGTCAAAAAAGGAAGCTGGGTAATTTCGAGCGGTGGGGACACCTCTTTTCTAAATGCATGGATCACCCGTTTATGCGGACTAAAAAATATTTACTGTAGTTCTTTAAGGGGTTTAAAACCATCGCTATTCACCCTGCTTATTTTAACCCAGGGACTTCCCGATTCTGAAAACCAAATTATAGTGCCGGTAGCTCCAGCTCCCGTTAATCGCAAGGAGATCAATAAAGCAGGAGAGCTTTTTCGATCAGAGTTGCACCTTGAAGGGAAAAAGGTTCTTGCTGTTCTTCTTGGAGGCAGCGGCGCCGGGTTTGTTTATGATACAGCAATAATGAAAGCAATAGCTGAGGGGATTCTCGGGCTGGCGGAAAAACAGAACGCACGGCTGTTAATTACCACTTCCAGGAGAACAGGGATTGAAGCGGAAAAAAGTCTTAAAGGACTTATTGAAAAGCATCCACATGTAAGTTATGCGACCTTTTTTAATCATGTCCCGGAAAAAGTGGTTTCTAAATTCCTAGGTTCCTCTGACGCGGTATTTTGTACGGCGGAAAGTGGCTCCATGATTACCGAATCACTTGCAGCAGGGAAACCGACCTATGCTATATACCCTCAAGAGGTCAGTCCCCAGCCGTTTTATGCTCAATTCCTTCAGCAACACATTGAGGCCAAGCATATTAAACCTGTTGCAATTGCTGAGCTTGAAACTATTGACTTGGCAAGTGATAATAAGTCCTATTTCAATATTCTTGAAAACGACCCGGTCTCTGAGTTGGCAAAAAAGATCAAACCGTGGATTTTTTCTTGAGATACAGCAAACTATCTTTAAGGAATTTATCAAATGATTCCTGCAGCACGTTATCTCGGGGGGATTTTTTTTGTGGAAATGGATATCTTTGGAAATAAATAACGCATATTTCAAAAAGCTAAGCATGCCTGATGAACAATGTCATTAACCGACAATCCCAGACTGTCCTTTTAATTTCGGGACCATCCGGTTGCGGAAAGAGTACCTTTATCCAGCAACTCTCCCAGAAAACCCTTGATCAGGAAATCCAGTCCTGTATTTCCCCTTTTTCCAATCAGTGGCCGGTGATCGAGGCCAACGACCTGCTGAAAGGGAACCTTTCAAAGAATTCCTTTTTGGCACGGCTCAAACAGGCCGATGGTGTGGTGGTTCATTATGACATTATGTTTATCCAGTGCCGGGGTATGGCTCGATACGAAGAAGATGAGGCCCTTGCATTGCTGTCTTCAATCGGCCCGCTGAAAATTGTTTTTATTCGGCCAAAATACAAAGTCTTGCAGCATCAGTATTCTAAAAGACGAAACATTCAAAGGGGAGAGAAATCACCTGGAAGCCGTTTTTGGGCCGATTATATCCGATATCCAGCGCGGAAAGTATTTGCCCCAATAAGGAGAAAACTGTTTGTTTCGAACAAGGAGATATACCAAACTGATGAGCTGCTTTTGAAGAGCTATCTGGAATGGGGGGCATTCATTGACCGTTTGTCCGAAAGCCAGAAGTTGGGTGTTCTGGTTGTTGAGCCAATATCTGATTTCGGAAAGAATCCCGCTTTCAGGCTGGTTTCAAAATCATCCACTGTTCAAGAAAGCTAAACTTTAGCATTATGAGCAAGTTTAATTTTTTTTCAAAAAAAGGGTCACGCCCAATCATCCCCTTTACGGATATCGTTCGTGATAAATTAGTTCTTCTGGCACTGGCTGGCGGAAAGCTTTCTTCAGAAATTTTGAAAGATAACGGCGCACGGGATGTATTGGTGCTTGATTCGAAAGGAAACCGGGAGGCGGAGAGGCACGAAACATATGTCCGAAAACGTTTTTCGCGCATTCCGGATATCAGAAAGAATAATTGCAATGTTTTTGTGCTGCATGGGATCGCGGTCTTAGGGCTGATGCAAAAACGGCAATTTGCGCGATGTGGCTATATTTTGGTGCCCTTTGGGTGGCCTTGGTTTGCTGCCGCCAGGCTGGCCCTTCTTCGCTATGGAAAACGTAATATCCTGTCTTTTGTCGGGTCAACTGATATTAACTGCAATGGGAAGGTTTTTCGCTACGTGGTATTGGCCGCCAACGTCAGGATGCCAGATCAAAGTCGTCAATATGGTCCCACTGGATGTACTCCCCTTGAAATTCTGCGGCGCCTGTCAGGACTGAATTATGTTGTTTTGCGTTCTATTGAACAGATTGAAAATGGATCCCACCGGGGAGACCTTGACATTCTTGTTCACCACCAAGATCTTGAAAATATAAAAACCCGTTTAGAATCTGAAATTGGTACCTATCCTATTGACGTTTACACGGATAACGGACAATTCGGACACTGTTACAAGAGCGTTCCCTACTTTACCTTTAAACTGGCAAAGGGGCTTCTCGACTCTGCCTATGAAACAGATAAAGGACTTCGTGTCGCAAAGGGTGATTGGAATTTTCTGGCTTTCTGCTACCACCTGCTATTTCATGACAAATCAGAAACATTAGAGGCTAATTCCAACGCAATTAACTCCAGAACCTTTTCCAAATCAAGTTATCATGCTGAATTGGAGCGCTTGGCGAATATTGCCGGAAGGCCTGTCCCTAGGACATTCGAAGAAATGGAAGGGGAATTGCGAAGAGCCGGGGTTATGCCCAGCCTTGATCTGATCGGGTTTTATAGCAACAAGAATGCGTTTCTGAAACATCGTTACTTTGACCATACACGGGTGAAAGCAGGCTTGGCGACATTTTTTCTGCGTGATTTTGGTTCTGGAATAAAAAAAGTGCCCATACTGCGGGAACGCCTTTTAGAACATTTTGAAATTCTCGCAGAAGGTCCTGTTGATGAAAAAAATCGCGATAGCGTTATCAAAGGGGTACGAGGCGGCAACTGGGCAGATTCAAGTGCCCCAGGGGGAGTGGCAGAACCTGTTTATTGGTTTGTGTGCTGGGATTCCTCACCTCAGCAACCCTCGCCCCGTACAAGGCGCAAGCATCCCCGGGTAGATAACGAACGTATTCGGCTTAAGGATGAACTGCGTCATGAACTTTGTGAATCTGAAAAAAAAGGTAAAAGGATCATCCATTCGAGCGATAATTCATTTGAAGCTCTCGACCATCTGGAACATTTAGGCCTAACAGATCATCCTGAAATAGCAAAACGGTTATTCTCAGGAAATTGAAATGGAATCGGCTCAAAGAAGATTTTTATTCATAGAAAACATAAAATAGGCAATAAACCATTTTTAAAAAAGGGAAAGGCCTATTTGAGCTGTCCGGTCTGGCGGAGGGCTTCGTACAAGACGACAGCTACCGAGGACGACAGGTTAAGGCTTCTGACATTTTCATTTACCATGGGGATGCGGATGGCGAATTCAGGGTTATCCCTCAGGAGTATTTCCGGGAGGCCGAAGGTTTCTTTGCCGAAGACCAGGAAGTCGCCTTTTTGAAATTGGACGTTTGTGTATGGCCGTTCGGCTTTTTTTGACAGCAACCAGTAGCGGGCACCGGGAAAGGCTTCTTTTAATTCTGCAAAAGATTCCCAACGATGAAGGCGAACCCAGTCCCAGTAATCCAGGCCTGCGCGTTTCAGGTGCTTATCCTCTATGGAAAAACCGAGGGGACCAACCAGGTGGAGTGGGGTGCCCGTCGCGGCACAGAGGCGTGCGATGTTTCCGGTGTTGGGGGGAATTTCCGGTTCGATCAGGGCAATTTGAAAAGGTGAGATGGATTTATTTGCAGTCATTGAAAAAATTTATTATAAATTGAGAAATTAAACTCTCGGATATGTCCAAGCGATTATATAAGTAAAAAAGGAAGTCCGGCCGAGGATTATACCGGTATTGACTTATTTTCGAAATGGTTTTTGTTGCCCGGTGCATTTCTAGCTTGAGATAAGCTATATAATGGTTCGACGAACTTTTTTGGTTGCATTGAACCCGGATTTTTGCTAAAAATTTCCATCAACCGCGCCGAAGTGGCGGAACTGGTAGACGCGCTAGGTTCAGGGTCTAGTGGGCGTAGGCCCGTG
>JAFGRU010000091.1 GCA_016934985.1 Deltaproteobacteria bacterium | reverse complement strand
GCTGCCCGGCCCCTGGGCGGTCTCGGCGGCGATTTCCCCTGCGATGGCGAATACGGCGGCGGCCGCCAGGCCGGTCTCTTCGCCAACAGCGGCGAAGGCGCCCGTCAAAGCACTCAGGCTGCAGCCCGTCCCCGTGACGTACGGCATCAGGCTGTGTCCATTGCTGAGCTTCACCACCTGGCTCGAAGTTACGACATAGTCCACCTCACCGGAGATGACCACATTGCACTGATACGTTTTAGTCAGATACCTGGCGGCCTCAAGGGCAGCGTCACTGCCATCCATGGCATCCACCCCTTTGCTTTGCGCCTGACTTCCCGCCAACGCGATGATCTCGGAGGCATTAGCGCGAATAATGAGACTATCGGCCAGGTCGGCAAGCTGCTGCGAGGTGCGGGTGCGTATGCGGCTGGCACCACAACCCACGGGATCGACGACGACAGGCTTCTTGTGCTTATTCGCCTGTTCAACGGCGTACATCATGCGGGGAATCCACTGCTTGTCCAGAGTGCCGATATTGATGACGAGCGCCCCTGCAAAGGACATCATCTCGTCCATCTCCTCCCTGGAATGTGCCATGATGGGCGAGGCCCCAATAGCGAGAAGGGCATTGGCGGAATTATTCATCACCACATAGTTGGTGATGTTGACCACCAGGGGCTTCTCTTCTCTCACTTTTTCCAAGGCCTCAGTAATGGTCGCAATGAGTGTCTTTTCGATCATTAGTCGCTTTCCTGTCTCTGTTGATTGTACAAGTTTAATGGCTTGCAAGGTTGAAAGTCAAACCCGCCGGAACGACCACTTTTCATGCCGGCCCCGCCACCTTGTTCGGATGAATGCCGTGAAAGGCTTTGTCGTGGGAAATCCTGATATTTTTGTTTCTCACCGCTTAACCCGCCCGGAAGCCTGTGACAAACTTTCTTATCATTAAATATTTGTCAAGCGACTATAAATTCAACTTACTGATTTGAAAAGACAAAAGTTTGAGAAATGTTATTTGCAAGTACCAGCCATCAAACAACGGGAATTAAGTATGGAAGTAGAAAGCACCTTTGACCAGGTCGAAAACATTGGTAATATTTCTCCATTGCCAACCTTTTATTTTAAATTTCGGCGCGGCCCCGCTATCCTTTTCTCTAAGCACTCTTTCGTATTCATGCAACTCGTTATTGAACTGGTTCTGAAGGTCGGTTTTTAATTGCTCGGCTGATAAACCACTCAATGAAGACCCGAGAGACAAAACTCTGTCCTTGGTAAATTCGAGAGCTGCGGCCTTAAACATTCCTTCAGTCAAGGTCTCTCGCAGTTCCTTTTCAGCCGTTGCCTGTACTTTCTTGCCGAAAACAACGACATTCGAGGCCAATGGCCCCAAGGCGGCAAAAGCCAGGTTTATGGTCAGGTCCATTATCATTTTGTTGAGATCCTCTATTCTCTGCACTTCTCTGATAACGCCGGATACTACCCGTGCATGCATCTCAACCCTGTCCCTGAACTTGCTCCACTCACCAGGGGACTCTCCGGCAAGAGCGCAACCAATGGCCGCGGTGGCCGTCGCAACCGCGCCTGAAATTGCCTGGGCCATCATGGTTTCCAGAGGTTTTTTTTCAGATAATTCACGGGGGCCGGTTGCACCGACCTCCTTTGATCTGTCATAGCCGGGGACAATGGCGTTCCCCCTCCCGATCCCTGGAGACTTCACCATATGCGGGACGAAAGGAAAAACATCGCCGGCTTCATCCAACAGTTCGGAAACTGCAGCGGGATCGATGGCGTATTTGGCCCATCCATCCTTTTCGGACCGGGCTTTTTGCGTCAACTTTTCGATGGCTGAGGCATAATACTTTTCGACAAACCGAGGAAGAAGGAATCCTGTGACATATTCAGCAGATCCGATTTCCCGCAGATCGAGCCCTTTGGTCGACAACAATGCACACATCAGATCAACACATTCCGGTTCTGTGGGCTTTAACATTTTATCGAGAATGGCGGCCTGGGTAGCCCGGTCTGTCCTATCCGCATCCTGATCAAACACAGTCCGGTCCAGCGACTTTGCCATAAAAGCATTAAGCGCTATAGCCTTCTTGAATTCATCCGCACTTTTCAGGAAAGTCTGCCATTCTTCAATGGTAAATGATTTGACTGCAATACCTTCATAGTCTCCGGTTAATGAAGCAAGCTCTCTCCTTTGGATCCTGATGTCTTTCTTGGAAAAGAGCCTTTGATTTCCTCTTTGTTGATCTGAGTCTTCGGCCGAACCTTGCTGCGCCACATGCGCCAACTCATGGGCCAAAAGCTTTTTCCCATCGAAGGATTCCGGGGCAAACTGTCCGGCATCGAAATATATGTCGGGTCCCAAAGTAAATGCCCGGGCATTGATCCGCCGGGTCAAAGCCGCCGTCTGCGCATCGGAGTGAACCTTAACCCTGCCCAGATCCAGCCCCATGCGGGGTTCAAAAAATTCCCGGCTTTTTTCCGGCAGCTGTTGACCGCCACCCTGACCGGACGAAATCTCCTGTTCAATGTCCGGGGTCACCTCCATCGCGCCACTGCCGTCGCGTTTGGGCTGTAGAAGTTCTTCCTCTTCCTCCTCTTCGACCTGGCGCTGGAGATCGGGCCTGCACTCTTCACGATCGGCAGGTTTGGTCTGCAGCATTTCTTCCTCTTCCTCCAACGGCTGGCGTTGTAAAGCTTCATCCGGCATGCGCATCACCGCATCGGCAACCCGATCGGCTTCCTTCTCGCAGGGGTCATCGGGCTGGCCTACAGTCAATTTTGTCTGCGCGCCTGAAAAACGAAGGATGCTGCGAATTTCAGCCTGCTGAGTCAGTTGAACAGGCCCTATGGGATGGTGAGTATCATGCCGCTTACCGACCGCAGGTACTGAGCCCTTTTCCTTTGTCGCAAAAGCCTTCATTTTTTCACCCATTAATTTTTTGGAGACATGCCCCAGGTAAAAACCGAATGGTAAAGTCGCCTTTGCTCAAACACACAATGGATATCCACGGATTGAATTTGCGTTATCCACTGGATGGGCAGCAACTACTTTCAATAGCCGGGAGCCTTGAAGCCCCGAGCCGCTCAGGGACACGCCAGTTTATCAGCAGTTGTTCTGAAAGTATCCTTGATGTCAGGCCTGCGGTCACCTGAGCGAACATGCAGGATAACCACTGCGCCCAAGGTGGAAGCTGCGCCGGGGGATAAAAAACCGCCTCCTGGCTTGTCATTTAATTATCCAGCCTCAGCCAACGCTGTCAACACGCCCCCTGGGGGAAATTTTGACTTTGCGTTTCACCTTGGCCGCACCGGCCCGCCCCCTCTCGCAACCATTTTTCAATGAAGGGGATGATTGACTATTAAAGATATTATTTACAGATTATTCGCCCTGTTGTCGGGGCTCTCAAACAACAGGGGCACAGGCCGTAACGGCAAAGCCTTATCTCAGATGCCCGATGAAATCGACAACCTTGGCGGCAGTTTCGTTGGCGGCTTTTACACAGTCGTTGAGACCAACCCCGAAAAAGGCGTTGCCGGTGAAAAAGAAACCCGGAGAATAGCGTGCCCTGTCAGCCAAGCCATCAATTAATTTCCCATGGCCGCTCAAGTACTGGGGAATGGCCTTTTCGTGAGGATAGACGCGGATAAAATCGGGTTTCCGGTCAATCCCCATGCTTGTACGCAGATCCTCCAGCACCTTTGTTTGCACCTTCTCCTCAGACCATTCCATCACCTCCGGGCGGGTGGCTCCTCCCACCATGGAGCGGAGAAGGACGCACCCCTGGGGCGCCCGGTTGGGGAAAATACTGGAGTCCCAGAGGGTGCCGAGGGCATTCATCTTCTCCCCACGGACGGCCAGATAACCAAAACCATTCAGGTCATGGGGAATCTTGCCGCGAGCAAAACCACAGCAGACTACAGACAGGGGAGCATAAGGGATTCTGTTCAGAATTCTGGCCATTTCCCGATCCATTTTTTCTACCATGGCCGCCAACTCATAAGCCGGACAGGCGCTGACAACGGCAACGGCCTGGAGAATCCGGCCTCCCTCCAAATCGATTTCAAAGCCGTCTATTTCCTTGCGCAACCCCGTTACCCTGGCCTGGGTTCGAATTTCTCCGGTCAGGGCGCCCGCCACTCCGGAAATCAGTTCATCAATCCCACCATAAAAGGAGGTCAATACTCCTCCCGGTCCCGACGGCCCGGCTACCGGCTTGCCGCTCTTTTTTTCCAGACGCCTTTTTTTCTGCAACTTGAACAGGGCTTTGATAAGCCCGCCGTACTCAGTTTCCAACTCATGAATCCGCGGAAAGCAGCTTTTCAGACTCATGGTTTCGGGATCACCGGCAAAAACCCCTGAAACCATGGGACCGATCAGTTTTTCGAGAGCTTCGGCGCCGAGACGGCGACGAGCAAAATCGGCCAGGGTCTCGTCATGTCCGTCCCGCCGCGGAGGGATAAGAAGTTCGCAACTCAAGCGCAGCTTCCCCGGCCAGGAGATGAGACCCGAGCTGAAAAAGGCCTGCGCGCTGTCGGGCAGTTGATGAAGCCGACCCTGGGAAAAGATGAAGCGTTTGCGGGCGTTGTCGTTGGAGCGCAGCAGACGGGCCGTGATACTGGTGTCCCGACATAGATCCAGGGTCCAGGGCTTGCTGTCCAGAAAACCGTTTGGCCCCCATTCACAAAGATAGCCGTCCTCTTTACGACTCCATATCTTACCGCCGGGCCGGGTGCCCTTTTCCAGGATCAGGGTAGAAATATCCAGGCCCTGCTTCCGCGCCTCTCTCTCGACAGCAAATGCTGTCGCAAGCCCTGATATTCCTCCACCTATAATGACCACATCCGCCATATTCTCTCTTCCCCTAAATCTTCAAAGCATATTGATCCCGACAGATTATAACAGAAAAGATCAATCCCGTCCTTCGCCCTGAATGTCGGCCTCTTGACGATTCCCGAACGGCTCATTATATTGAATCTGCAACTTTAAATACTTTTGGAGAGAACACATGGGTAAGGACTACTATGCCAGCCTGGGCGTCAAAAAAGACGCCTCCAGCGACGAGATTAAAAAGGCCTACCGGAAAATGGCCCTCAAATACCATCCGGACAAAAATCCCGGCGACGCCAAGGCCGAGGAAAAGTTCAAGGAAATCACCGAAGCTTATGCGGTTCTGTCCGACAAGGAAAAGAGAAGCCAGTACGACCGCTTCGGCGAAGCCGGCTTTCATCAGCGTTTTTCCCATGAGGACATCTACCGCAACTTCGACGTGGGGGATATCTTCCGCGAGTTCGGGTTCGGCACCGACGATATCTTCAACCGCTTTTTCGGCGGTGGCGGGGGCGGAGTCGGGCAGGACCCATTTTCCCGCAGCCGCCAAACCCGTCAAATCAAAGGGCAGGACTATGTCCTGAAAATTTCCGTCCCGTTTCGCAACGCCGTTCTCGGCGGGGGACGCCGCGTCGACTTCAAACGCGGATCTCATCTTGAACAGCTTGAAGTCCGGATTCCGACCGGAATTGAATCAGGCCAGAAGCTGCGCATCCCGGGCAAAGGGGGAGAAAGTCCGACCGGCGGCCCCGCAGGGGATCTTCTCCTTGAGGTCCGGGTCGAAGCGGACAGCGTCTTCAGCCGCGAAGGCAATGACCTCTTCGTTAAAATTCAAATCCCCTTTTCCAGTGCCTGCCTCGGTACTTCCGTCGAAGTCCCCACCCTGGGAAAGAGCAAGAAGGTAAAAATCCCCGCCGGCATGCAGTCAGGCGGTAAAATCCGCCTCAAGGGATTTGGCGTACCCGCTCATGGCAGCCATGCAGCAGGTGATCTCTATGCCGTCGTCGAGGTGATTGTCCCGACAAAGCTTACCGAAGAGCAGAAATCAGCCCTGCAAAAACTCCAGGCCCTTGAGCTCTGAAAATTCGCTGTCCAGGCTTGCCTGCCGGCACTTTTTGCCCACCTGATGGCCGGTCGCGGGCTTACAACCAAGGCCTCAGAGCCAGCTTAACGAGACCAGAATTGCCTTGTTTGATATCAAGAAATCGTGCTAGGATGAGCCCAGTTCCGCGCCCCTCAAGGGGCGTAAAAGTGTTTGAATAGAAAGGAGAATCAGCTCTATGGCAGGGCATAGTAAATGGGCGAACATTAAACACCGCAAAGGTGCCCAGGATGCCAAGCGCGGCAAGGTTTTTACCAAATTGATCAAGGAAATCACAGTTGCCGCCAAAGGCGGGCCGGATCTGGACGCCAACGCGCGCCTGCGAACGGCCGTGGACAAGGCTAAAAGCGAAAACATGCCTAAAGACACCATCGAACGGGCCATCAAAAAAGGTTCAGGCGGTCTGGATGGGGTCAATTACGAGGAGGGCAGTTTCGAGGGTTACGGGCCGGGCGGCGCGGCTGTCATTGTTGAATTCATGACCGACAACCGTACCCGCACGGTTGCGGATGTCCGCTATATTTTCAGCAAACACAACGGTAGCCTCGGGGTCAGCGGCTCCGTCGCCTTTCTCTTTGACCGCAAAGGCTTGATTTCCTTCAGCAAGGACCAGGATTTCGATACCATCTTCGAAGCCGCCCTTGAAGCAGGCGCCGAGGATGTCAAAGATGAAGGGGACGTCATCGAGGTGTTAACCGACCCCAACGATTTTATCGAGGTGAGGGATGCCATTGCCGAAAAAGGGCTGACCTGGGAGACCGCCGAGATTACCATGATCCCCCAGACCACCGCCAAACTCGAAGGCAAACAGGCCGAGCAGATGCTCAAGCTGATGGAAAAACTCGAGGACAACGACGATGTCCAGAACGTTTACGCCAATTT
>JAFGRU010000090.1 GCA_016934985.1 Deltaproteobacteria bacterium | reverse complement strand
TGTTCTCTTAGGCAGTGCTCTGCATTTTTTTGCCATATTATTTTATGTGATCCCATTGGCCTGAGCAGGTAGAAGCCAGTACCATAAGTCCTGCCTTATGAGAAAAGCCCCCGATCCTAAAATCGAAGGTTGTTGTGTGTCATAGATGGTAAATACCGAAAAAAATTGATATTAAAAGGGCTTTCCTCAGTGGCATTCTCGAAATAAACTTTTTTTAGCCGAATTTCATTCAAATTGGCCCGAGTTTCCAAAATCCTCTAAATTTCCAACTGCATTCCCAACTCAACCACTCGGTTGGGCGGCAAGGAAAAAAAGGCGGTGGCGCTGCGCGCATTGCGGGACATGAAAATGAACAGATGTTCCCGCCAGCGGGCCATCCCCGGCTTGCTAGTAGATATCAAGGTTTCGCGCCCGAGAAAGAAAGTGGTTTGCGCCAAATCGAATTTCCAGTCATCCAGGGTCACATTGGCCAGGGCACGGGGGATATCAGGATCCTCCATAAAGCCAAAATTAACGGACAGTCTGAATACTCCTTCCTCAATTTTTTCAATGTTGACCCGCTCCTTTTTGGAAACACGGGGACTTTCTTTGGTGAGAACGCTTAAAATGACCACCCTTTCATGTAATACCTTGTTGTGTTTTAAGTTATGAAGAAGGGCTGATGGGGTACCTTCAGGGTTGCCGTTCATAAAAACCGAGGTGCCTGGGACCCGCTTTAGCTCAAACTTGCCGAGACCCTGCAAAAACGAGGTTACAGGTACGGCAGTAACACGTAGTTTATTAGTCAGAAGCTCCCTCCCCCGTTTCCACGTGGCCATAAGGGTGAAGACCAGGGCCGCCACAAGCAGTGGAAACCAGCCGCCATGGGCGACCTTGAGAATGTTGGCGCCGAAAAAAGCCAGATCGAAAACCAGAAAGCCCCCGCAAAGAAGTGCCGCTAAAAGTACCGGCCATTTCCATCGATGGACGGCAACGAAGTAGAAGAGTACCGTGGTTATGACCATGGTCGTCGTAACCGCCACGCCGTAGGCAGCCGCCAGGTTCCCGGAAGAACCAAAACCAATAACCAGGGAAATGCAGGCCAGTAAAAGAGCCCAGTTGATTTCGGGAAGATAAATCTGGCCGATTTCCCGGGCTGAGGTGTGCTCTATGGTGAGTCTGGGGCTATAACCCAATTGAATGGCCTGCCTGGTCAGGGAAAATGCTCCTGAGATCACCGCCTGGGAAGCGATGATTGTGGCGACGGTCGCCAGAATAACCAGAGGATAAAGGGCCCAGGAGGGAGCCATGTGGTAGAAGGGATTGACAACGTCTTCCGGGTTTCCAATCAACAGGGCGCCCTGTCCGAAATAATTGAGCAGCAAGGCGGGAAGCACGACCGCGAACCAGGCCAGTCTGATCGGACGCGGACCAAAGTGCCCCATGTCGGCGTAAAGGGCCTCACCGCCCGTGACCACCAGAAAGACTGCGCCGAGAACAAAAAAACCGATCCAACCATTGTGAAGAAAAAATTCCAGGCCGTACCAGGGATTGATTGCCGCCAGAACCTTCGGCTCCTGAAGGATCTGGGTTATTCCGAGAACGGACAGAACCAGAAACCAGACCAGCGTGACCGGACCGAAGACAGCGCCGATGCCGGATGTGCCCCGGCGCTGAAACCAGAAAAGGACGATGAGAATGCCAATGGTGATGGGAATGATGTAGGGGTCGAAGAACGGGGTCGCAACCGACAACCCTTCTACCGCACTCAAAACCGAGATGGCCGGTGTGATCATGCCGTCACCGTAAAGAAGGGCGGCGCCGAAGAGGCCCATAACGACAAGAAACCAGCGGCGGCCTTTGGCCGTGGCATGAACCGGGGTTACCAATGCGGCGAGAGCCAGGATCCCGCCCTCGCCATTGTTGTCTGCGCGAAGGATGAAAACCAGATATTTTATAGAAATGACAAGAAGGAGTGACCAGAGGATCAGCGAGAGAATCCCGAGAATGTTGGGTAAGGTAACGGCCAGACCATTTGGTCCGGCAAAACACTCCCGGATCGCGTAAAGGGGGCTGGTGCCGATGTCCCCATAGACCACTCCAATGGCGGTCAGGGACAAAGCAAGAAGATAGCGGCCTTTCGGCTCCTCTGATTCAGGGCGGGTGAATTGTTGCATTTCAATGACCTCACTTAATAACAACCTTTTTTACCATCAAGCTTTCAAAGCTTTCTCGATGTCGTCCGATTTGCCTAAAAAAATCAGCAGATCGCTGTCTTTAATAACGTAATGGGGGGTCGGGACAAGACTGAACGAACCGGAAAGCACGTCCTTTATGCCAATAATGGTGACTTGAAGATTTTTTCTCAGATCCAGTTGGGCCAGGGTTTTCCCGATAAAATGGGCCGGAGGTTCCGCTTCGGTAATGGAGTAGTCCTCAGCCAGAGGAATAAATTCAAGAATGTTCGGCGTGGATAGTCCGCGGGCGGTTTTAACCGCCATATCCTTTTCAGGATAGATAACGTCCGTGGCCCCGACCTTTTCCAAGATTCGGCCGTGGTCCTCGCTTACCGCCTTGACCAGAATGCGGGGGACCTTGAGTTCCTTGAGGTACAGCGTTATAAGGGTGGAGAGATGGGAGCGTTCGCCGGTGGAAACCACTACGGCAGCCATTTCTCCCACCCCCTGCCCGCTGAGAAATTCCTTGTTGACTGCGTCCCCGACCACGGCGTAGGTCGCATAGTCCTGAATCCGCTGGACTTTATCCCGATCCACATCAATGGCGATAACCTCGTGCCCGGCCTCATAAAGGGTCTTGCCCACATGAAAGCCGAAATTTCCCAAACCGATGACAAAAAAGCGTTTTTCGCGTCCCATAGCTTGACTCCAAAAATATTTCAAATCTATCCAACCATGATATTTTCCTGAGAATACAGAACGCCTTCCCCACGGCTTCTGCGGGCGATGCTGAATGCCACGGTCAAGAGCCCTACGCGCCCGATGAACATCAACAAAATGATGATGACTTTGCCGAGGGGAAAGAGTTGCCCGGTGCCGCCTATGGAAAGACCGACGGTGGCGAAAGCCGATACGGCTTCGAAGGTATAGACCATAAAGGCGGCAAGATTGTCGGGGGTTGCCGGCCCCGGATGCTGAACCGCCATCAGGCCGAAGATGGCGGCGCCGATCAGCAGTATGGCAAGCATGACCAGGGAAAGAGTCTTTGTGACCACCTCATTGGGAACGGTGCGGTGAAAGATGTTGGTGTGTGAGTTTCCCTTGAGGCGGCTGTGGAGAATCGCCACGAAGAGGGCCAGACTGGTGGTCTTGATGCCCCCTCCGGCCGACCCCGGCGAAGCGCCGATAAACATCAGAAAAATTAAAATAAACAGGGTCGGCGGGGTGAACTGAATAAGATCAATGGTATTGAACCCGGCCGTCCGGGCGGTGACCGACTGAAAAACAGCCGTCAGGAAACCTTCGCCGAACTCCATGCCCGCCATGGCGCCCTGATACTCCAAAAGGCCGATCAACAGAGCACCCCCTGCGATCAGCACCCCGGAAGTCAGAAGCACCAGCCGCGAGTGCAAGGACAGGCGCTTCCTTCCTTTGCTTCGGCGACCCGGCAGAAAATCGAGGGTTTCGCGAATGACCAGGAAGCCGATTCCTCCCAGGATGATCAGGCCCATGACCGTGACATTGATGAGCGGGTGGGCATGATAACCGACCAGGCTGTCGGGGAAAAGCGAAAAACCGGCGTTGCAGAAGGCCGAAACCGAGTGAAAGAGGCTGCAGTAAAGACCTTTCCAGAAACCCATTGCAGGAATAAAAACCACAGCCATCAGAGCTGCCCCGACTCCTTCAACAATGAGGGTGAGCATGAGGATCTCCCGAACCAGGTCCTTGAGAGACTCCACCGGCTTGTGCAAAAGGGTTTCCTGGACCATCCAGCGGCCCCGCACCCCCACGCCGATGCGAAGGTAAAAAAACAGATAAACGGAAAAGGTCGTGATGCCGAGTCCCCCGAGCTGGATGAGCAACAAAACAATCATCTGCCCGAAAAGAGTCAGTTTGGTGCCGGTGTCGACGACAATCAGGCCCGTGACGCATTGGGCCGAAGTCGCCGTAAACAGGGCGTCAAGAAAGGAAAGTGGTTTACCGGTGGCCGCTGCCGGCAGGGAAAGGGCCAGGGCGCCGATAAAAATGGCCACTGCATAAACGAGGATCAGGAGCTGTCCGGGAGCCAGTTTCTTGATACGTTTTCCCCACATAGTCATGGGTTTTCCCGTTCCTCCGTAAACCTGACTCCTGCCAGGACCAGCTCACCCTTTAAAAGCAGTAAATTGACGTCATGCTCCAGCGTCTGAAAAAACCCGGGGACCTTGCCGGGCTTTTGCTCCATGGCCAGGAGAAGATGTTCCAGCATGACCTCGACATCATCGAGGCTTCTGCTCACCGTCCTGCCGCCGGAACCTCTCACTTCCTCCACAATTTTTCTGGCCCTGGCGAGATAGTCCCGGGCGGCATCCGCTTTTTTGAGAACATAGAGACGGTCGGCATCGTAGATGAGCTGACGAACCTCGGTCATGGGAATAAAATAATGACGCAGTTTCAAAAAAGTATGGCGAACATCCTTAAGGGCCTTTGCGGCGCTTGGCAGATCCTTTTTGTTAATTTCTGCCTCGGCCCGCTCTATCTCATCCAGCCCCCTGATGACGGTATTTTGTAGAAAAATGAAACCGGGCGGCTCCATGACCGGAATCCGCGAGGGGACTTCGGATCGCTGTTCGGCCTGGCAGCCGATAAGAAGCAACACAATCTGGACTATCAGGGCAACACGGAAAATTGACATATCAATCCTTTTTCCAGATGGAAGCGGTCATGGTAGTGATATTTGTCACCAGCCGGGACAATCCGATAATGACGATAAAGAACTCCAGCCGGCCAAGAAACATTCCAAGAATTTCTGTTCCCAGCACCCCGGCCGGTGCGGTAGGCGAAGTGATGCCTGTTGACAAACCCACGGTCCCAAGAACGCTCGCAAACTCGAAGAGGCTTTCGCGTAAAGGGTGCCCATAGGCGGCCAGAATTCCGGTTCCGACAGTCAAAGTCCCCAGGTAAAGGCAGACAAATAAGGCTATCTGCCGTAAATCCCTGTCACAGAGGAAACGGCGGCTTTCGCCAATCCACACGTCCGGTTCGGTAACCGTGCCCTGAGGGAGGAGCATTTTACGAAATTCCCAAAGGAGCGCTCGAAAAAGAGCATAGACGCGGTATTGTTTAATACCCCCGGCGGTCGAACCGGCGCTTCCCCCGATGATCATCAGGGCAATCAGAATCAGCCATCCCAATCCGCTCCAGTCTCCGTAACCAACCGTGGAAAAACCGGTCGTGGACAAAGCGGTGGTCACCTCGAAAATTGCCACTCGCATCTGTTTGCCAAGGGTCGGATAAAGTCCGGCGCAAACGCCAAAAAATACAAACAGGACCATGCCGGGAATCAACAGCGCTTGAAGCCGCAGTTCCCCGTTGCGACAAACGGCTCGAAAATTTCCATGGAGAAGAGTGTAAGAGGTAAGAAAACTCGTGTTCCCGAGCAGCATCAGAATGATCACTACGGCCTCGACGGATGCGCTGTTCCAGTACCCGATAGACTCCACGCGGGTCGAAAAACCCCCGGTGGAAAGCGCGCAAAAAGCATGGTTGACGGCATCGAACCAGTCCATTCCGGCCATCCGCAAGGCCGCAAAACCCATGACCGTATAGCCGGCATACAGGGTCAGGACCATTTTGGCCGATTGGCGTATGTGGGGCATCAGCTGGTCAGTTCGCCCTTCGGCAGCGCTCAGGCCTGTCCCTGCCGGTCCCGCCAAAGCACTCAACATAATGATAGCAAGGCCCGCCCCTCCGGCGAACTGCATGGTGCTGCGGAAAAGCAGGATCATATGGGATGCCTGGCTGACATCGACTACCGACAAACCGGTAGTGGTCCATCCGCTGGTCGATTCGAAAAGCGCCTGAATAAAATTCAGCCCGCCCACCGTCAGGAAAGGGACGGTTCCAACCAGAATTGCAAAACCCCAGGAGAGAACCACCACTACCCCCCCTTCCGCCAGGGATAGACTCTCTCCGCCTCGCGGCAGAAAAAGACGCCACAGGGAAGCACCGAAGGCAGCCGAACCCAGTCCGGGCAACAGGAAACCCCAGACCAGGTCGAGTTCATCGGGAAAGCCAACCAGGACCAGGCACGGGAGGAGAATCAACCCGCCCACCAGAACGTTGATAAGACCGGTATAGCCGAGCAGAATCCGGTAACGTTCCTTTAAAAAACGGATGTACCGCGTTTGGCCCATGGCTAATCTTCTCCGGTCAAAAGGCGCAGGACCTGATCATAACAACCCGGCTGGCTGATGATAATTAATCGGTCGGTTTCCGCAAGTTGCGTATTTCCCTTTGGGATGATAACCTCGCCGGAGCGGATGATGCCTCCGATCAGGGCCCCCTCGGGAAATTCCAGGTCCTGGACCAGCCGGGCCACTACCGGCGAATCCGGACGCAGCGATACTTCAGAGATGGTGACTTTACCCTCCGCGACGGGGAAAAGGTCGGAAATCTCCTCGAAACCGGCGCGTTCCTCCAATATCCCGGCTATGATCTGGGTGGCTGAAAAAGGTACCGTAACACCCAGTTTTCGGAAAATTTCCTCATTTTCCGGATCATTGACCAGAGCTACGGTGCGCGGTACCCGGAACATATGGTGGGCAATCTGGCACACGGCCAGGTTGTCCTGATCCCGCGGTGTCAGGGCAAGCACCACTTCGGCGCGCCGCGCCCCGGCCTGATCCAGAACGACCGGATCGCTGCCGTCTCCATGGAGAACCGTCGCTTTGAGCTTCCGGGACAGGACCCCCGCCTCATGGGCCTCGCGGGTAACGATTGTGACCCTGAATCCCTTGCCGGCAAACTGCCTGGCAAGGAAATAGACGATCTCACCGCAGCCCACCATAATAACGCGCATTACCCGTTCCCCTCGGTTTTCCGGAAAGCTCCCAGAAAAAAATCCACTGCCAACCGGGTCGGGCTCACCGTTGCGATGCCAAATTTTCTATAAACAGATTCCCGCTTCGTATCGGAGACCCTGGCCATAACCTTGGGCACCGCAAAAACTTCATGGGCCACCTGGGCCACCATGAGGTTAAGGTTATCGTCCGGAGTGACGGCAAGCAGGCAGTCGGCTTTGCTGACTTTAGCCTTCTGTAGAACCTCAACCTGGACGGCATCCCCGGATATACAAAAACCGCTGAATTCAGGGGCAAGATGGGCAAATGCTGATTCGTCGCAATCAATAACAACCACGTTGCTGCCGGCCTGACTCAGTTTGCTCGCCAGATGGGACCCGAGACGTCCACAGCCGACCACAACTACATACTGAGGCCAGTTTTTTTCAGTTTCTTTGGGTTTCATGTTGTCTCCTGCCAAATAATTTCGCCCCTTGCCCCACAAACCGGTTAGCAGAACTGAAGAAGCCTTACCCTTTATCAGCGTCTGTTTTAAAACGGTAACCAATTCCCGGCTCGTTGATCAGAAAACAGGGACGCGCGGGATCGTCCTCCAGCTTCTGCCTCAATTGCGCCATATAAACACGAAGGTATTGAACCTGATTTGTTTGCTGCGGCCCCCACACTTCACGCAACAATTGGTTATGGGTCACGACCCGGTCGGCATAGCGGATCAGGGTGGTCAGCAGCCGGTATTCGATGGGAGTAAGGTGGATTTCCTTTCCGGCCAAAGTAACCTGGCGCCGGGAAAAATCGACCAGAAGGTTTCCCGTCTGAAAGACGGGAGATTCCTGTCCTGCTTTTTCGCGTGTTGAGTGGCGGATTGAAACACGAATCCGGGCCAGAAGTTCATCGGAACCGAAAGGTTTGGTTAAATAATCGTCGGCTCCGGCATCCAGGGCTCGGACCTTGTCGCGTTCCTGCTCTCGGGCCGAGATGATGATGATGGGTATGTTGGTCCATTCCCTCAATCGTTCAGTGACCTCGAGACCATCCATATCCGGCAGACCAAGGTCAAGGAGGATTACGTCGGGTTGGCGAGTGGCGGCTTGCGCCAGGCCTTCTTCTCCATTTTGGGTTTCGATCAACCGATAGCCCTGGCTCTGTAAGGTAACCCGCAAGAATCGCCGCATTTGAAATTCATCCTCAATGAGAAGAATCATTTCCTTGTCACTGGTCATGGTTTTTCCCTTCCGATTCAAGCTCAATGGGGTGTGTCAGTGGTTCGACGGGAAGTGTAAAGGAAAAAACCGCCCCGCCTTCCGCTTGATTCTCAGCCCAGATACGGCCTCCATGTGCAGCTACAATCCCCTTGCAGATGGCCAGGCCCAACCCCGCGCCGCCTCGAGTGTTTTTTCCCCGCACGAATTTTTCAAAGATCCTTTCGACATCTTCCGCCGGAATACCTTTCCCTTGATCGGCAATACTGATTACAACCTCCTTTTCCCCTTTTGAACCGGAAAGGACAAGTGGGGTTTGGGGCGGGGTATGTTTGACTGCGTTTTCCAGGAGATTACGCAAGACCTGGGCAATCAGCAAACCATCGCACGGGATCAGGGGGAGGTCGGATGGCAAATCAATTTCAAGATTGTGATCCTCAAACTGACCGGTCATCCGATTGATGACGCCCCCGACAATCTCCTCCAGGGACTGCCATTCCCTGGTAACCGAAATCCCTCCAGCTTCAAGGCGCATCATGTCCATGATATTGCGGATGAGCCGGTTCAGGTGGTCTGCTTCCTCGACTATTGTCTGAACCAGATCGCGGCGATTCTCTTCATCCAGCAAGCTCTCGTTCCGCAATAAAGTCGTACCGGCTCCTGTTATCACCGCCAGGGGTGTGCGTAAATCATGAGAAACCGAGCTGAGCAGGGTATTGCGTAACTGTTCCCGTTCGGCCAAGAGAAGAGCCTTCTGTGCCTCCTCAGCCAACTGCACTCGCTCCAAAGCTTGAGCAGTCTGATCCGCAAGGCTATTCAGGAGACGCATCTGTTCAGAACTTAGTCTGGCAAACAAGCCATCTTTCCAGAGCCCGATAACCCCGACCGGACCCGATGCCGCCAGAAGTGGCAAAAATAGCCCTTTGGCCTGGGAATGGGTATCTGTTCCGCTCCCGGCAGACTTGCAATTTTGAAAGGCCCAATCAGCGGCTCTTTGCTCGACATCGTCAAGTTGTGTTTCATCTGAACATGGATCAAGAGGAATCAGATGCCGCGAAGGCCCGGGAAACAGAATTTTTGTCCTGTAGGAGAGAGCTTCGCTGATGTGCTTTTTTGCTATCCGAGCCACGTCCGGAAGGGAGCGCTCATGAACCAGATCCCGGCTCAAACTATAGAGTGCGGCCGTACGTCGTTCCCTTTGCAGGGCAGCATCGGCCTGGTCTTTGACCCGGTAGGTCAAGCGGCTGATAACGTGGGCAACCACGAACATCACCCCGAAAGTCACGATATAAGCAGGGTCGTGGACAGCGAAGGTGTGAAAAGGAGGAACAAAGAAAAAATCGAACAGGCCAATACTCAGAAGCGTGGCCAGCAAAGACGGACCGCGGCCATATTTTCCTGCCACCAGGACGATGCCCAGCAGGAAAATCATAACCAGATCGGCCGAAACCAAATACGGGGCCACAATGCTGGCAAGAGCAAAACATCCCACCACACTCAAAATAGAAAACAACCATTCTTTAAAGGGCCGGGTTAAAAGATACCGCGCACCGGTGGGAGGTTTTTCTTTTTGGGGGACATCCCCGGTGATGACGTAAACTTCGATATCTTCACTACCGCGTACAATGGCATCCA
The DNA here is from genome assembly GCA_016934985.1 of Deltaproteobacteria bacterium. Classification (GTDB taxonomy): domain Bacteria; phylum Desulfobacterota; class Desulfuromonadia; order Desulfuromonadales; family JAAYDE01; genus JAFGRU01. Next base: position 1,447 of record JAFGRU010000090.1, on the reverse strand, counting down.
GAAGGGAGCCGAAAATACGGTCTTTCCAGCGGGGATGGGTTGGTTTGCCGATGATTATTCTGTTGACGTTCCGGGCGCGGGCGAAATCGAGAATAGCTTCATCCGCCCGGTTGCCATGGAGGGTAACCGTTTCGGCGCCCAAGCTCTCGGCCAGACGCATATGTTCTTCGAGGCGAAGAAGGTCTTGCGATGAGGGGCGGACCAAGGCCGGAGCTTCCACATGGACAGCCAGCCACGGTGCACGCAAACCGGCGGCCATGCGCCGGGTCGCCCGGATCAGCCGGTCGGAGCGTGGATTGGGGCCGACACAGACCAAAAGCCGTTCCGTGGCCGGCCAGACCGTTGTAATCTCCTGCTGGCTGCGATAGCGGCGCATCTGATCATCGAGCTTCTCCGCAGCCTGGCGCAAAGCCAATTCCCGCAGAGCTAGAAGAACGCCTGGGCGGAAAAATTTTTCAATTTCCTCTTCCGTCCAGTCGGAGACGTTGATTTTTCTCTGTTCAAGCCGTTTCAGCAAATCATCCGGGGGAATATCCACCAATTGAATTTCATCGGCTCTTTCCAGAAGGGTATCGGGTACCGAATCATAAACCCTTTTACCTGATATCTGGAAAATCAAATCCTTCTGACTCTCGAGATGAAGGACATCCAGGGTTGTGTAAACATCAATACCGGCACGCAACAATTCGTCAATATCCTGCCAGCGTTTTTTATGGCGGGAACCGGGGGCATTGATATGGGCCAAATCGTCCAGAAGAATCAGATCGGGAGGGAGCGCAAGGACGCTATCCAAATCAAATTCCTCTATCAAGCGTTCCTTTTGAAAGGCCGCTCGGAGCAAAAAGACCTTAAAATCGGATAAATAATTCTCGACTGCCGGTTGCCCATGGGAATTGACATTCCCCAGAACAACATTCACGCCTTCTTCCAACCGCTCTTTCGCGGCTTTAAGCATGGCAAACGTCTTGCCGGCCCCTGGAGCAGCCCCAAAGAATATCTTCAGTTTCCCCGCAGAGCTTTTTTCTTTGGGGAAACCTTTGGTTTCAGATGGGGTGATATCGTCATTTTTCAAATTAACCATGAAAGGTCTTTCCGGCCGGAGTAATAAGCTTAAGATTTAAACTGGCGGCCAATTAAAGCAAATTCGATCTAAAGATTGGGTAAAAATGACATTGAAAACTATAAAAATTATATAAAAAAGAATTCTTTTTGCTGCCGCGGGGCCATTTCTGCGTCTCATTGAAAGTGACTTATGGGGCAAAAAACAATGTTAAAGATGGTTAAACATGGCCAGCGGGAATTCATAATTCTGACCACTTTGTATGGGGTGAATAAAGTTGAAAACATGCGTCTTTACCATTTGACAATCGGCAAAGAAATTTTTGTCGTTACTTTAAGTCGAAAGCCAAGGATGTGTTATGCCAAAGGTCAGTGCAAAGCGGCAAAT
>JAFGRU010000089.1 GCA_016934985.1 Deltaproteobacteria bacterium | reverse complement strand
GCGAGAGTGGCGGAATTGGCAGACGCACTGGACTTAGGATCCAGCGGGCAACCGTGGGGGTTCGACTCCCCCCTCTCGCACCATTTTTGATTTTTATTGCAAAGGCTTTTGCATTTGTTTCAGTATAAAAAATGTCATTAGGCAATCCCGTGGGTTTCGAGGCGGGCGATTACCATTATGAAAGGGACCGGGTTGAAATGGAAGTCAAGGTAGAAGATGTCAGCAGTATATTAAAGAAAATTACTTTTGAAATTGAGACTCCGCAGGTCGATAAAGCGATTGAGGGGACTTATAAAAAGCTTGGCAAAACCGCCAAGCTTAAAGGATTTCGAGCCGGCAAAGTACCGCGGCCGGTTCTGGAAAAATTTTATGCTGGGAAAATGGCTGAAGATGTCGCTAGGGAACTGTTCAATGTAAATTATGCCAAGGCGATGATGAGGGAAGATTTTACCGCTGTTTCCGAGCCGACAGTTGTTGACTCCTGTCCTATCGAAAAAGGTAAACCTTTCACTTTTACAGTTGAGGTGGAAGTGAAGCCTGAAATCGAGGCTAAGGATTACACCGGTCTCAGCCTGAAACGGGAAAAGCTGGTGGTGAACGATGACGTTATCAACGAACGTTTGATGGAAATCGCCAAGGACAAGGGAACGTTGGAGGATTCAGAACGTACTACGGCCGAAGACGGTGATTTTGTTGTTATTGATTTTCAAGGTTTCATTAACGATGAGCCGATTGAACATGGTACGGCAGAGGATTACTCTCTGGAACTGGGCAGCAAATCCCTCATATCAGGTTTTGAAGAACAGATTGTCGGAATGGAAAAGGGTAGTGAAAAAGAGATTGAGGTGACCTTCCCGGAAGATTATGCCTCTTCGACGATGGCTGGCCAGAAGGCGGTTTTTAAGGTGACTCTCAAGGCTATCAAAGAAAAAGTGCTGCCGGAGTTCAACGATGAGTTTGCCCGGCAGTTTGGCGTGGATTCTTTTTTGGAGTTTATAGAAAAAATCACCACTTCATATGAAGATTACGAAAAAAAGCGCATCTTGGATGATTTGAAGGAGCGTATTGTCACTGCTTTACTGGAAAAGAACCAATTTGACGTTCCTGAAACCCTGGTTCAGGGACAACTCAAAAATCTTTTTGATAACTTACTGGAACGTCTTAGAAAACAAGGTCTTACCCTTGAAAAACTGGGTATGACACCGGAGAGTTTTCAGGAAAAAAATCGTGAAAAAGCAGAGCGGCAGGTAAAAGCGGCATTAATTTTGGAAGCAGTTGCACTTCAGGAAAAGTTGAACCCCACTCCGGAAGATTGGGATAAGAAAGTGGAACTGTTGGCCAAAGATGCCAATGTGCCGCTGGAAACCGTAAAAGAGTTCTACGAGAAGGCCGACAATCGAAAAAACCTGAATTCTCTTCTGCTGGAAGAAAAAGTGGTTGATTTTCTTGTCGACAATGCTGATATCCAGGATGTCGATAAAAGTGAATTGGAAGAGAGCAAATAATAATAAGGTGATGAACCCATGACTCTTGTACCTATGGTGGTTGAGGAAACAGGCCGGGGCGAGCGGGCTTTTGATATCTATTCCCGTTTGCTCAAAGACCGGATTATTTTTCTCGGGGGGGCGATTGAGGACCATATGGCCAACCTGATTGTCGCGCAGTTGCTGTTTTTGGAATCCGAAGATCCGGACAAAGATATCTTTCTGTACATCAATTCACCGGGCGGTGTTGTTTCTGCGGGCATGGCGATTTATGATACGATGCAGTATGTAAAAGCGCCTGTCTCAACCATCTGTGTTGGGCAGGCGGCCTCAATGGGTGCCGTGCTGCTGGCGGCCGGTGAAAAAGGCAAGCGTTTTGCCTTGCCGAACTCCCGCATTATGATCCATCAGCCTCTTGGCGGTTTTCAGGGTCAGGCGAGTGATATTAAAATTCATGCTGAGGAAATCCTCAAATTGCGTGATAAGCTCAATGCTCTTCTGGCGCAGCATACGGGGCAGGACATCGAAAAGGTTAGAGTGGATACAGAGCGAGATTTTTTCATGGCTGGCGAAGATGCCAAAAGTTATGGTATCGTTGATGATATAGTAAGAAGAAAAGGATAATCCTTCTGCGGAGGTGGATTCGTGGATCATAAAGATGGGCATTCGGGACAACTGACCTGCTCTTTCTGCGGCAAAAGTCAGGATGAAGTAAAAAAACTGATCGCGGGGCCTGCTGTTTACATCTGTGATGAGTGCATTGACCTTTGTAAGGACATCATTGCCGAGGAAACCAAGCTGGAAGATTCCTCAACCACCAAGGGGAGACTTCCCAGGCCGGATGAAATCAAGGAAATTCTTGACGACTATGTCGTCGGTCAGGAACGTGCCAAAAAGATTCTCTCGGTGGCCGTTTACAATCATTACAAGCGGATTGAATTTTCCGAGAAAAAGTCCGAAAACAGCGAGATCGATATCCAGAAGAGCAACATCCTTCTGCTCGGTCCCACCGGCAGCGGTAAAACTCTGCTGGCCCAAACTCTGGCCAAGGTTCTCAACGTTCCTTTCGCCATTGCTGATGCTACCAACCTGACTGAAGCCGGTTACGTCGGGGAGGATGTTGAAAATATCATTCTCAATCTGCTGCAATCGGCGGATTACGATCTTGAAAAAGCTCAAAAAGGGATTATCTATATCGACGAGATCGATAAGATTGCCCGCAAAACCGACTCTCCATCCATTACTCGGGATGTTTCCGGGGAAGGTGTTCAGCAGGCGCTCCTGAAAATTATTGAGGGCACCCTCGCCAGTGTTCCGCCCAAGGGAGGACGTAAGCATCCTCAGCAGGAATTCCTCAAGGTGGATACGACCAATATCCTGTTTGTCTGCGGCGGTGCTTTTTCCGGTTTGAAGGAAATCATCCTCAAGCGGACTGATTCTAAGTCCATCGGTTTCGGTGCTGACATCAAAGGCAAAGCAGACGAGGATCTCGGCTATATCCTGTCCAAGGTCGAGCCCGGCGATCTTTTAAAGTACGGATTGATCCCCGAGTTTGTCGGCCGTGTGCCGGTAATTGCCAGCCTGGAGGAACTGGATGAAGAGGCGCTCATAGAAATTCTCAAGGAGCCCAAAAACGCTCTGGTCAAACAGTATCAGAAGCTTTTTGAGATGGAAAAGGTGGATCTCAAGTTTACCGATGGCGCCCTCGTGGCCATAGCCAAGGAAGCATTGAAAAGAAAAACCGGTGCCCGCGGCTTGCGCTCCATCCTGGAAAATTCCATGCTTGATGTCATGTATGACGTCCCCTCCCAGGATCGTGTCAAGGAAGTGGTTATCAACGAGGATGTCATTTACAAGAACGCCAACCCGATCGTTCTCTATGAATGTGCAGAATCGGCATGAGGCCTGGAATAAACCTGGTGCTGGTTTGGAGGAGAATTTTTATTGGATAGCGAATTAATGCTGGAACGATACCCCCTGTTGCCATTAAGGGACGTGGTGGTATTCCCTTATATGGTCATACCTCTTTTCGTGGGACGCCCGCGCTCCATTCAAGCTCTTGAAGAAGCCGTCGAAAAAGAAAAAATAGTTTTTCTCGCCGCACAAAAAGACTCGAAAATCGATGACCCCGGGCCCGAGGATATCTATGAATACGGTACGTTGGGGCAAATTGTGCAGATGCTCAAGCTTCCGGATGGCACCTTTAAAGTTCTGATGGAAGGAAAGTCGCGGGGGCGTTTGCATGAATTCGTGCGTGGCGAAGATTGTTTTTACGCCGACGTCTTTCTGCTTGGCGAAACCTCTGTTGCTTCCCCTGAAACTGAAGCCTTGATGCGCAGTGTTGCCGAGGCTTTTGAAAATTATGCCAACCTTAGCAAAAAGGTTCCCAGTGAACTGGTGGCTTCCGTGCAGGGGACGACCGATCCGGCGCGTTTCAGCGACACGATAGTCTCCCATCTTTCAGTCAAGATCACCGACAAACAAATGATTCTGGAGACGGTCGAAATTGACAAACGTCTGGAAAAGCTTCTGCGCCTGCTGGAAAAAGAGAGCGAGATCCTGCAGATTGAGAAGAAAATTCGCAACCGCGTCAAAAACCAAGTCGAAAAAAGCCAGAAGGAATACTATCTCAACGAGCAGATGCGGGCTATTCAGAGCGAGTTGGGTGAAAAGGACGAGTTTAAGAAGGAATTCCTGGAGTTTGAGGAAAAGATAAAAGCCAAAAAGATGTCCAAGGAGGCGACGGAAAAAAGTCTCGCCGAGTTGCGCAAACTCAAAATGATGTCGCCCATGTCGGCCGAAGCTACGGTGATTAGAAACTATATCGAATGGTTGATTGCCCTGCCGTGGAAAGAAAAGACTCGGGATAGCCTGAACCTTGACCGTGCGGAAAAGATTCTCGAGGCCGATCACTATGGACTTGAGAAGGTCAAGGAAAGAATTGTCGAGTTCCTCGCGGTACGAGCCCTGGTCAAAAAAATCAAGGGACCGATCTTGTGCCTTGTCGGGCCTCCCGGTGTCGGTAAAACCTCTCTGGGGCGTTCCGTGGCCAGAGCCCTGGGGCGTAAATTTGTGCGTATTTCGCTGGGTGGAGTACGGGATGAGGCCGAAATCCGCGGCCATAGAAGAACCTATATTGGCTCCATGCCGGGGAAAATTATTCAGGGCATGCGCAAGGCGGAGGTTAAAAACCCGGTTTTCCTGCTCGATGAAGTGGACAAAATGAGTACGGATTTTCGGGGGGATCCGTCGTCTGCCCTCCTGGAAGTTCTCGACCCCGAGCAGAATTGTAACTTTGGAGATCATTTTGTCGAGGTCGACTTCGATCTTTCCAATGTACTTTTCCTGGCCACTGCCAATTCGCTTCATTCAGTGCCGAAACCTCTTCAGGATCGTATGGAGATCATCCGGCTGGAAGGTTATACCGAAGAGGAGAAGCTCAATATCGCCAAGCGTTATCTGGTTGTAAAACAAGCTGAGGCGCACGGTTTTTCTGGGGACAAGGCCGAGTTTTCTGATTCTGCCCTTTTGGAGATCATCCGCCGCTACACCCATGAGGCGGGGGTGCGAAATCTGGAAAGAGAGATCGCCAATGTTTTCCGGAAACTTGCCCGGGAACTGGTAAAAACAGGCAAAAAAACTGAACCGGTTTTTTTGGAGGGCGTCGACATCAAAAAATATCTGGGCATTCCAAAATACAAGTTCGGGGTCAAGGAAGAGGGCGATCTGGTGGGTGTAGCCAACGGTTTGGCCTGGACAGAGGTGGGGGGTGAACTGCTGAATGTCGAGGTTTCGATAATGCCCGGTCAGGGAAAATTAACCGTCACCGGTAAACTTGGCGATGTCATGAAAGAATCTTCCCAAGCGGCATTGAGTTATGTTCGTACCCGCTGGAACGAGTTGGGGTTGGAGGAGGATTTTTATCAGAAGATAGACATCCATATTCATGTTCCTGAAGGGGCTATCCCCAAAGACGGTCCTTCAGCAGGCATCACTATGGCGACCGCTCTGGCTTCCGCCCTGACCGGTCGCGTGATTGATCCCGATCTGGCAATGACCGGCGAAATCACTTTGCGCGGCAGGGTGTTGGAGATCGGTGGTCTGAAAGAAAAGCTTCTTGCGGCCCGTCGGGCGGGGATCAAAAAGGTGTTGATTCCCCAGGATAATGAAAAAGACCTGGAGGAAATCCCTCCTGTGATTAAAGATGCTCTCAAGGTGTTCCCGGTTTCCCATATGGATGAAGTTCTGGATCACTCCCTGAGAAATTTGCCTGGAAGCGGATTACCCAAAACCCGCCCCGAGAGATTCTCCGAAGAGTCTCTCAGCCACTAAAAAAGGCGGTTTGAGCCGTAATATTCACTTGACACTTTTTTCTTGATTCTGATATATACTTCGGAAGTTGTTATTCCTTTGAGACCATTTTCACCGGGAGGTGCACTGTGACAAAAGTTGAGCTGATCAATGCCATGGCCGAAAAAGCTGGACTGAG
>JAFGRU010000088.1 GCA_016934985.1 Deltaproteobacteria bacterium | reverse complement strand
GAGTTACTCCTCCGGCATGCCTTGGTTTAGCGCCAGAAGCCATGTCTTCCCATCCATGGCCTCCGAATCGAAAGGACATTGGGCCGCATCAGGTCCCCTAAGGAGCTGAAAAGGCTTGTCCAAGTAGAAAACGGGAAAATGGATTGGCGAAAAGTAAACCAAAGGCATGCCGGTTTTTTCATGCCAGGCAGCTCAACCTCGAAATTCAGGTAATAAAAAAGGTGGAAGCATAATAGCTTCCACCTTTTTTATTTTTATACTAAGGGCTCCACAGGACCTTAAGAAGAGACAGGCTGGCAAAGCACCAGGCTCAGTCCTCCAGGGTCGAAAGGTTTCCCGGGTCCTGCCCCAAAGCTTGCGCTTTCAAAACCCGGCGCATGATTTTACCGCTGCGGGTTTTCGGCAAACTTTCAACAAAATCTATCTGTTCCGGTTTGGCAATGGGGCCGACTTCGTGACCGACATGTTTTTTTAACTCATCAACCAGGTGCTGGCTGCCTTCATATCCATTTCTCAAAATAATGAACGCATGAATGGCGTTCCCTTTAACCTCATGGGGCAGGCCGATGGCGGCCGCTTCAGCAACAGCCGCATGGCTGACCAAGGCACTCTCTATTTCCGCGGTACCGAGACGGTAGCCAGACACTTTAATAACATCGTCAACCCGGCCGATAATCCAATAATATCCGTCTTCATCCCGGCGCGCCGAATCACCGGTCATGTAAACCCCTGGGAAACGGCTCCAGTATTGATTAACGTATCTTTCCGGGTCGTTGTAGATGGTACGCATCATGGCCGGCCAAGGCGTTTTGACAACCAGATAACCTTCTTCATTGGGTTTAACCGGCTCCCCTTCCTCGTTGTAAATATCCATGATCAGACCCGGGAAGGGTCGACTGCCCGAACCGGGCTTCAGCGGCACGCAAGGCATGGGTGTAATCATGAACATGCCGGTTTCCGTCTGCCACCAGGTATCCATAATCGGGCATTTATCCTTACCGATAACACGATGATACCATTTCCAGGCTTCGGGGTTGATAGGCTCACCCACCGTTCCAAGAACCCGCAGGGAAGAAAGGTCATGACGATTCGGCCAGGCATCCCCGAATTTCATAAGACCACGAATCGCCGTCGGGGCGGTATAGAGGATATTGATACCGAACTTCTCCACCAGCTGCCACCAACGGTTGGGATAAGGATAGGTCGGAGCCCCTTCATACATGAAAGAAGTTGCACCATTGAGCAGAGGCCCATAGACGATATAGCTGTGCCCGGTAATCCAGCCGGGGTCCGCCGCACACCAATAGCGGTCTTCGTCATGAATATCAAAGACATATTTCAGGGTCGCGTAAGTTCCGACCATATAACCACCATGAGTATGCAGAATAGCTTTGGGCTTCCCGGTTGTTCCTGAAGTATAAAGGAGGAACAACGGATCTTCGGCATCCATCTTTTCACATTCGCATGTCTGGTTGGATATCGGCAGGGCAGTCAGTTCGTGATACCAGTAGTCCCGCCCTGATTCCATATTGACCCCGTGGCCGGTACGCTTAACTACAACCACATGTTCAACCGAAGCCGCCCGGGTAAGGGCCTCATCGGCAATCCCCTTGAGATCGACAACCTTTCCCCGTACATAGGATCCGTCCGAAACGATCAGCACTTTGGAGTGGCTGTCCTCCAAGCGCTCATGTAAAGCTTCGACGGAAAACCCACCAAAAACAACGGAATGAATGGCACCGAGGCGGGCACAGGCAAGCATGGCAATAACCAGTTCCGGGATTCGACCCATGTAAATGGTAACCCGATCACCTTTTTCAACTCCCATGCTTTTCAAAATATTGGAAAAACGGCAAACCTCTTTGGCAAGAAGGTAATAAGAATACGATTTGAAATCGCCGTTCTCCCCTTCCCAGAAGAGCGCCAGCTTATTGCGCCGGGCAGTTTTCATATGAACATCAAGGCAATTATAAACAATGTTGGTCTGGCCGCCTACATACCACTTATAAAACGGTTTTTTGGTTTCATCCAGAACCTTGTCCCATTTTTTAAACCAATGGAGGTTCTCGGCCTCATCTGCCCAGAACCCTTCCAAATCCTCCTGAGCACGTTTATTCATTTCATCCCAGTTTTTGACATAGGCTTTATCCATAATCTCTTTTACTGGGTAAAAAACTTCACCTGACATATTTTTTTCCATCATCCCGTTTTCCTCCTTGACGTATATGGAAAAACCCTCGTAAAAATTTTCCCTCGTCTTGCTTCTTGTTTTTTCTAATAAAGTTAAATGATTTTACTCAAATCGGGGATTACAGGCTATTCAATCCCCTGTCAATTTTCATATGTGAAAATTTTCAGAAAATTTAAAACAGTATTTTATTTTTGTCAACAGGTTAGTTTAAACCCGGGCGGTACTGTTCCAGCGAAACTTTTTCCCCCGGTAAAATAATCACAAAAAACCGCCCCAAGGCTTATAGCGCAAGGGGCGGTCAACTCTTTTCGAGGCCATGCAATCTGCGCTATTTCCAGGATTTCAGATTCGGTCTTGTCACTATGGCCTTATCGATCAAACCATTTTCATGAGCAAAATCTGCAAAGGTCTGCCATCTGGCCGGGTCATGTTTCTGACTTTTGGCAAAGTGGGGCAGAGTCAACTTGAACGCCCTGGTTTCCATGCTTTTCTCGGCGTCAGGCACAGCCTTGAAAAAATCTTCAAGCGCCTTTTCCGGATTAGCCCGGGCAAAGGCGATTCCATGTTCGATGGCATCAACAAAATTTTTGACAGCGGCTTCCTTCTTCTCCAGAGCCTTGGGACCGGTGATGAAAATCAGTTCATCATAGGTAGGGACACCCCAATCCTGAAGCTGGAAGAAGTCGGAAGGGTAACCGGCATCCTCCAGAGCAATGGTCTCATAGTTTTTGTAGGGCCCCATGATCGCATCCACCTTGCCGCTGGTCAAAGAAGGAACGATAGCAAAACCGACATTGACCAGAGAGATATCCTTAACTCCGTTGAGCTTGGCAAAAGCACCGATAAGAACTTCTTCCGTACCGGGAACAGTATAACCGATTTTTTTGCCATTGAGATCTGTGGGGACCTTAAAACCTTTGTCCTTGAGAAAAAGGAGAACACCGAGAGGGTTTTCGACCAAGCGCCCGACAACATTGATTTTCAGGCCCCGGGCAAGGCCAATGACGGCCTGCGGCTGATAGGATACGGCCAGATCAACATTGTCCGATGCCGCGAGCTTCAGTGCATCTGTGGTTTCGGAAGGGCTCATGATTTTCACCTCCAGCCCTTTTTCGGCAAAGTAGCCTTCCTGCTGCGCTACATAAATCGGCACATGGTCAACATTGGGGAACCAGTCAAGCATCAGGGTCAGTTTTTCGGCCCAAGAGCTTCCCACCGCCACGACCAACAGAATAAATATCACTGCTAACAAACTTGACAATTTTCGTTTCATCGTTTCCTCCTCTGAAAAATTTATCAGTTCCAGCGAACAACCCTTTTTTCAAGAAAATTTACCAATTTCCACATACCCAGGCCCATGAGCGAAAGCCACAGGATAGCGGCGAAAACCATGTCAACCCGCAGGCGGGCATTGGACTGAATCATCAAGTAGCCAAGTCCCTGCTGGGAGCCGACCCACTCTCCAATGACCGCACCGATGGTCGCCACTGTCACGCCGACCTTAAGGCCGGCAAAAAAGAACGGCAGCGCCCAGGGCCAAAAAAGAAGTTTCATACGGGTTCCGAACCCGGCGCCCATGAGGCGAAACAGGACCACATAGTCGTGGCCACAATTCTTAAAGCCTTCAAGGAGGCTGACAGTGATAGGAAAAAAGATGATGATTGCGGCCATCAGAACCTTGCTGGCAATGCCGTAACCCAGCCAGATAACCAGCAGCGGCGCCAGAGCGAACACCGGTATCGACTGCGATGCAACCAGAAAAGGAGAAAGGGCCTCCTCAATGGAGGGATGGGCAAACATGAGGATGGCCAGAGGGATGGCCACCAGCAGAGAGAGGGCGATGCCAAGGACAATTTCCAGGGCCGTCACAGCCGCGTGGGGCAAAAGCAAAGGCGTCTGGCGGACGGTTGTCTGAAAAATTTCAGAAGGGGTGGGCAGGATAAAGTCGGGCACTGAGAAAAAGCGACAATAGCCCTCCCAAAGGCAGAGCAGAACCACCACGATGAGCAAGGAAACCACTCGCGAACGATTCATGTCACAACTCCCCCTGGAGCTCTTCAAGGATATGCTCCTTGATGCGAATCAACTCGGGGTCGCTCCCTTTTCTCGGCTTGGGGATGGAAGGAACAAAACATTCCCGAACCTGCATAGGCAGCTGGCTGAGGACAAAAACCTCGTCCGCCAGAAGCAGGGCCTCCTCAACATCATGAGTGATCATAAGAATGGTTTTTTTAAACTCACTCTGAAGAAGGAGGAGCAGGGACTGCAAACTCCGGCGGGTGATGGCGTCCAGAGCGGAAAGAGGTTCATCCAGAAGCACAAGTTCTGTTTCAAACATCAGGGTGCGCACCAGGGCACAACGCTGGCGCATGCCTCCGGAAACTTTCTGAGGGGTGTAATTTTCAAAACCACCGAGTCCGAGACGCTGGAAGTGGGCCAGGGCCTTTTCCCGCGATTCACGGCGGTTACCCCCTTGAATCCGGGTGGGAAGCAGGGCATTGTCCAACAGGGAAAGCCACGGCAGAAGCAGATCTTTCTGCTGCATGTAAGCCGCTTTTTTTCCGAGATTCGCCATGGATTCCCCCAACCAGCGAATATCCCCACTGTCTTTGTTCTCAACCCCGGTCAAAACATCGAAAAAAGTACTTTTGCCGCATCCCGAAGGGCCCACCAGGGCAGTAAAACCGTTTCGCGGGACCGTAAGGGAGAAGTTTTCCAGAACATTTAAATCTGGGAAACTTTTGCACAGGTGGGAAACGGTGAGCACGCCTGCCCCTCTCAACTTTCAATAATTCAATCCGACCATCCGCCTCGAAGGCGAACCGTTGGATCTGATGAATATAACTTCCAGCCCTTGGCGTTTGGGCAATCAGTCCAGCCCAGTCCCCGAAACTAACATTAAGAACCAAAAAACTGCAATCAAAAAAGCGACCTCTCGCCAGGGCAAAAGCCCCCCTTTTAAGGTCCCTGGGAGCCTGTCGGATTTAGGTATGAATCTACTGCGAAAATGGTAAATCGGTCCATATTTCCGCAAATTCTCGACAAATAGTCCCGCTATTCGCTCTCTAATTTGCGAAAATCTGCCCTCGATTTCCCTTTTTCTCGTGACGATCCCCCAAGTCCGACCGACTCCTGGCAAAGAGCTGAAACTTTTCCCGCGACCCTTAAAAAGCGGCGCCATCGGGTTATAATTTGGAAAAGGGAAAAATCATTAACGGCATACAACGTCAAGAGCGATATACGTGAAAACTCATCCGGCTCAAAGAATGCTCGAAGCAATCCGCCTTTCCTACCGCTACTCCTTCGAGGGCGGCTTCCGACAGCAGCCGCCCGAAGCCGTTCTCGAGGCCATGGCTAGAGTCCCGCGGGAGGAATTCGTCCCGCCGGACATGAGATCTTTTGCTTATGACAACCAGGCTCTTCCTATACGCTACCAGCAGACCATTTCCCAGCCGTTCATTGTCGCGCTCATGACTGACCTGCTCGATCCCGAACCAGAAGATATCGTTCTGGAGGTGGGAAGCGGTTCAGGCTATCAGGCCGCGATCCTGTCCCTGCTGGTGAAAAAGGTCTACTCCCTGGAAATCATTCAGGCAATGGCCGAGGAAGCAAGAAAACGCCTGAGCCGGCTTGGTTTTAACAACATAGAAATATTTGAAAAGGACGGCTATATGGGTCTTCCCGAGCATGCCCCTTACGATGGCATCATCGTTACCGCGGCAACACCCACAGTGCCTCCGCCGTTAATTCACCAGCTCAAACCTGGGGGCCGCCTTATTATCCCCATTGGAGAACCGCCCTATTATCAGGAGCTAACCCTGATCCACAAAAACGAAGAAGGAGAAGTAAGCCAGTATAATGTGCTGGGAGTTGCCTTTGTCCCCTTGAGACGGCGTTGCGATCTGTGATCATTCGTTCCGCCTTTATCCCGTAGGAAAAACGCATAGGAGAGGAGCATGCCGTGAAAACAGGTGAATTCTGCAACCGCGAAGTCGTGATCGCCTCCCAGGACCTGACTGTCCTTGAAGCGGCGAAACTGATGCGTCAATATCATGTTGGCAACGTGGTCGTGGTCGAGAAAAAAGAAAACCGATCCGTACCGGTGGGAATATTCACCGACCGTGACATTGTCATCGAACTTCTGGCCAAGGATATCGACCCGGCGCTGTTTTCCATCGGGGAGGTCATGACCTTTGAGCTGACCACGGCCTGGGAAAATGACGATATTATAGACACCGTAAAAAAAATGAAGCTGCGGGGTATTCGCCGGATTCCGGTCGTGGATGAAAAGGGCTTCCTAACCGGCATCCTGGCATTGGAAGACGTCATTGAGCTGGTCACTGAGCAATTAAGCGATCTGGTGGGACTTTGCCGGAAAGGTCAAAAACTGGAGGCGGAAAAACGTCCCTGAAGAAAGCCTCCGCCCCCAGTTTTATTATTTATAGTTCCACATTAATGCTTTCAGCCGCCTGGCGCGCTTTAGCACGGGCTTTTTCGACGTTTTCATCTCTTGCCAGAAGAACGCCCATACGCCTTTTCCCCTTTACTTCCGGTTTGCCGAAAAGACGGATATGGATATCCTCACCAGCCAGGGCTCCTTCAATATTGTCGAAAGAGACCTGATTCGAAGTCCCCTCGACAAGCAGGGCGCAGGAAGCGGCTGGTCCGAACTGACGAATGCATGGGATGGGCAACCCCAGAACCGCCCGAACATGGAGAGCAAACTCGGAAAGGTCCTGGGATAACAGGGTCACCAACCCGGTATCGTGGGGCCGCGGGGAAACCTCGCTAAAATAGACCTCATCCCCTTTGATGAAAAGCTCGACCCCGAAAAGTCCCCGGCCACCCAGGTTGTCAGTAATTTCCCGGCCGATTTTTTGAGCTTCAGCCAGGGCTTCGGCGCTCATCGCCTGGGGCTGCCATGATTCCCGGTAATCACCGTCAATCTGCATGTGGCCGATAGGAGCGCAAAACGAGGTCCCGCCTATATGGCGGATAGTCAACAGAGTGATTTCATAATCAAAATCAATGAATTTTTCCACAATCACGCGCCCCGCAGCAGTCCTTCCGCCCTCCTGGGAGTAGGACCACGACTTGTCAATGTCCGTCTCGCCGCGAATGACCGACTGCCCTTTTCCCGATGAACTCATGACCGGCTTGACCACACAGGGGATGCCTATTTCCGCCACCGCCGCCCGGAACTCTTCCTTGGTATCCGCAAATAGATAGGGCGAAGTCCTGATCCCCAACTCCTCGGCCGCGAGTCTGCGAATCCCCTCGCGGTCCATGGTAAGACGCGTGGCACGGGCCATGGGAATGACCGTAAAACCCTCTTTTTCCAGCTCCACCAGGGTCGCCGTTGCAATGGCTTCGATCTCCGGAATGATCAGATGGGGCTTCTCTTTTTCAATGACAGTGCGCAACGCCTCGCCATCCAGCATGGAAAAGGCATAGGACCGGTGAGCAACCTGCATTGCCGGTGCGTTTTCATAACGGTCAACGGCAATCACTTCAACACCCAGCCTCTGAAATTCAATGGCAACTTCCTTGCCCAGTTCACCCGAGCCGCACAACAGGACTTTGGTTGCCGTCGGGGATAATGGTGTACCGATCCTGGTCATAATTTCTCCTTCAAGTTAT
>JAFGRU010000010.1 GCA_016934985.1 Deltaproteobacteria bacterium | reverse complement strand
GTTACTGCCGGACCGGTGGCTGGCGGCAAAACAGAAGGATGCCCCATCACAAGCCAACAATCAAGATGGCGCCAGTTGACGGTTACCTGCGTTCGGCGCTAAAGTGAGGATAAGAATGTCTATTTTCATGATTATTCAATCAAAAATAAAAAACGCAGAGAAATATAGTCAATATATTGATCGGGTGTCCCCAATTGTTGAAAAATATGGCGGCCATTATCATGTCCGCGGAGAAAAGATACAGTCATTCGGAAGCTGGAAGCCGGAAAGGATAATAGTCATTGAATTCCAATCTGAGGATCAAATTCAGAATTGGCTAAAGTCGCCAGAATATAGGGCAGTTGCAACACTTCGGGAAGAGGGTGCTGATGCGCAGGCTATTATCGTTGAGGGGTATCAAAAAAATTAGTGGCCGAACATTGCAGTCCAATTAATGGGTGCCCCCTTCTTCTAGACAGGGTTTTCCTACAGCGTTGTTATGTACTCTGAAAAGAAATTTTTAAAGCAATTATGAATTGGCTGGCTCACATCTTTATCTCGGAAAACCATATAGACTATCAATTGGGCAATTTACTGGCTGATCCCCTTAAAGGTAAAAGCTGGCAAGGTTCCAGTAAAAAATTAGAAGAAGGTATAAGGATGCATGGAAGAATAGATTCTTTTACTGACTCTCATGAAGTTGTCTCAAAAAGCAAGTCCAGGCTGGGTCCTAAGGGGTATTTAAAGGGCGTGATTATAGATATCGCATATGATCATCTGCTGATTAAAAACTGGGAACGGTATTCAAAGAAAAGCCTGGAAAAGTTTATTGGTGAATTTTATGAAAAAGCCATCGCTGCGGCTGAGTCTTATCCCGATGATGCAAAATCATTTGTTCGTCGGCTCATAAATTCTAATAACCTCACAAGCTATGGGACTGTTGAGGGCTTGGAAGCCGCTTTTGCCCGTATAGATCGAAGACTGTCGGAAAGAATATTATCTAAAGAATCTGCCGTAGATTATATACCAGTAATAAAAAGGGAGATTTGCGGCATAGAAAAGGATTTTCTGAAATTTTTCCCGGGGCTGATACGGCATTTTAAATCTAATTCAGAAGAGCTGGATAGTGAGCACTGGTTCAGATAGCAGGTCCGGTGTCGCGCCTGGAAGATTGCAGGATGGAGGGAAAATTTTTCTACTTTCATTTTTGCAGGTCTTACCCTTGACCCTTTTTATATTCAATTTGAGCGGGTGGAATAGCGGCGGGCTGTCCAGTAGGATGTGTGCCAATAGTCTTGTCCAAGGCTGGATATCATCACGCCCCTGCTTGTGGATGCATGGGCGAATTCCTTCCCACCCAGATAAATCCCGACATGGCGCCCCTTATAGGGGATTTTGAAAAACACCAGGTCGCCGGGGCGAAGCTGCTTTTTATCCACCGGCTGCCCGGACCTCACCTGCAGGGAGGTTGAACGGGGGATGTTCTGCTGAAAAATATCCTTGTACATCCGCTGCACAAAACCCGAACAATCGACGCCCGTTCGGGTTACGCCGCCCATGCGGTGCGGTGTTCCCAGCCATTCCCGCACTTCAGACCTCAGGCGCTGTTCCAGGGGATCGGAACCATTGGCGGGCAGTGCCGCCTTCTCCATTTGTGGCCGGGACTGAACCGAGGCCGGGCCGCCACACCCCGTAACCAGGATGGCCATCAAGAGCACTGACATCACCGAGGCCTTTGATCCGATCAACAGCCATTGCCGGTAATATTTTTTCAACATTGCTCCACCCCCTTATTCGTCTTCAGCTCCATGTCCGGGAAAAATGCAATAACAGAACCATCTTGCCGCAGTTGCGTCTCAGCTCACGGCTGATTGTTGACTTATGGGCTTCGGGCAAATCTGCGATACTGGTTTGTGAATATCCTGCTTTTTTGAGAGCGTGAATCTGGTATCTTTGCTTGTGGGAAAGTTGGGTGTAATGTTTCATCTGTACTCCTTTGACCGGCTGGTCCAGGCGGCGCTGCTGTTGCCGTAGCTTGCTCACTAAAACCAACCGTGCCAAGCTGCAATTGCGAATCGAATCTGGGAAAAGAGTAAAATGGTTTCAATCAAAAAAACGAAGAGAACGGACTCACCCCTGACATTATTCACGGTGAGTGGAGTACTTTCATGTGAAGAGACAATTCATGCTTTGGAGGATTTCTATAAGCATGGCGGTAGTCCGAATCTATTGTGGGATTTTACGGATGCTGATCTTTTCGGAATCACCCAAAAGGAAATGGAACAGATAATCACCTTTGCAAAATCAAATGCTGCTCTTGGTGAAAATGGCAAGACCGCCTTTGTCGTGAGCCAGGACTTGTCATTTGGGTTGTCTCGGATGTACGAAACACAAACCGAAATCTGGGGACATCCCATCCCACAGCGCGATTTCAGGGATATGGATAAAGCCATTTCCTGGCTTGAGACGGGTGAATTGGAATGTACTTGAAAGAAAACAGGAGAGTGGCCATATTGTTTCAGTGGATCGCCGTTGGCGCCCGCTGAATTTAACCGTTGCTTGGCAATAAATCGTATGGGACAAAATTTAATCACAATTTTTCGATATCGTGATTTACCTCAAGCAGGTCTTGATAAATCCATTCTTGAAGACCATGGGGTGAGGTGTTTTCTTGATAATGAATTTACGATAGGCATTAACTGGCTTTATTCGTCCGCACTCGGCGGGGTTAAATTAAAAGTGGTTGAAAGTGACGTGGCCCGGGCAGAAGAGATTCTAAGGTCATATCACGAATTGGCTCCCGAAACGGAGGAAAACGGCAAAAGTTTGGAGTCTGATTTCTTTTGCCCGAACTGCCAGTCATCGGAAGTTGAAATCAAAAATTACACCAGAAAATTTGCTGCAATCAGCCTTCTTTTTTCTTTGCCCTTGTTTTTCTTCCTTAAAAGATACCGATGTAAAAAATGTGGCTATAAATGGAAATAAGAGCACATAACAAGCCGTCTCATCGTTAACCGGAGATCTGAATGACATGCGAATTGCGTGATACCCTCTCCAGGTATGCTCATGATGCTGAATTGAAGGTGATCGAATTGTTTGAGAACAGGATCACTCTCTCGGTGACGTTACCCTCGCGTGGTGGTGAGACCTGGATGATCCGCAGTGATGATGTCGTGCATCTGGATATGTGCCCATTCATAACATTAGGTCACATTGAATTCGGCGGCCTGTCGCTCCTGCCGCTTTCGTACCTTGACAGTCGGAATCTCGACTACGGCGGAGATAAAGAGACCTACCGGGTCCTGCATTTTGTGGATAATGATGACAAAGACGGCTATTTGATTCTTTATGGCAACGAAGAGATAATAGCACCAGGTTAGAGCCAATAACCGCCTGCACGGAATTAGGGACACTGCCCGGTTTTTTTGAGCTAGGTTTACTGCTCCCCGAACTCCAGTCTTTGGCTCACCGCTCTCCCTGCCTCAGGAGTTTCAGCAGCAGCTGCGGTTTCGGAAAAGACCTTTTTCATGAAGCCATTCGATGATAAGGGCATTGGCACAACCCACACCGGCATCGACCCTCACGGTGCTCACCGGGCAATTACGGGCGCAGGCGCCACACTCGATACAGGCGTCGCGGTCGATTATTCTCGCCCGCCCGTCCCTCATGGCAAAAACCCCATGCGGACAGACCTCAAGGCAGCGGCGGCAGCCGATGCAGCGCTCCTCGTCGAGTTCGAGGGTGGCGACTTCTTTCAGGTAGCGGAACTTGCGCATCGGAACCCCTTTTTGTTTGTCAGACCCCTATCCATAACACAACCGCAATGATGAGCGCGGATGCCATCGCTGGAAAGGCTGTGCGCATTTCCTTGCGAACACCCGAGGGCGATGTGAATGGCGTGCTCCCCGTAAAGTTCAAGGCATAGAAAGAACTGACGGTGGTGAGCGCGAGGACTGAACCGATAAGCGTTGGCAGGCTGAGGTTTTCCCCGGCCCAGAGAACCCAGCAGCCGCTCCAGAGCAAACCGGCGATCATGCCTTTGCAGGCAAAACTCGCACCGGGCAGCCAGGGCAGGAGGACCGTCACGGCAACGGTGCCGGCGGCAATCGCGCCCAGGAAGGCGATGGAACCCGTCAACCCCGCCGAAAAACCATTGAGCCACCAGCCGACGGTCAGGAGCAGGGCGGTTGCGGGCAGGGCAAATTTGAATGACAATACCCATTCAACCGGGACCAGCGCCAGGCGTTCAGCCAGGGTAAAAGTCAGTTCCCGCATGGCCGGGGTGGTATTCATGCCGTTGTCAAGGTATTCAGGAAGATCGGCAACCCGCAGGGCCGCATATCTGACCTCAAAGCCGGTCTCTTTGGCGACCTCATGGGCGGCAACTCCGGGGGCGCCAAGAATCGGCAGCAGCAGGGTCCGATGACCGAGGACCTTCTCCAGCCCGGTCTGCCGCACCCGCCGGACCAGTTCGCCGGTTCCGAATGATCCTTTCCCTGCCGCACACCAGACATTGATGCCGAATGTTTCCAGTACCAGAAGCCAGATGTCCCGGCCGCCGAGGCTGCTCCGGACAAGATCGTAGGTCACCTTGTAGTTGGCAGTGACAACCACGGGGGCTTCCGGGCCGGGGGAGCCGATGGCGTAAAGCCCCGGGGGCACCATGCAGGAGTTGCGGCCTATCCCCCAGCGGACCTTCCACCTGCCGAGATGATCAGCAAAACGCAATTGGCTGGAAACCTGCGGCACCTTTCCCGCAGGCGTCTCCAGCCATGCGAGAAAGCCAGGCACCCGGTCTGTAATCTCCCCGCTCCCGGCGAGGATCGAAGGGCCTCAACAAGGGGGTTTTTCTACTTTATTGATCGCTGGTTCCATGTCCTGTCCACCATGATTTCCCATAATTTCTTATCATTCGTATTACCATGTTGCCACTTCCCAGGAAAACCTTTGTATCCTCGTTCACAACTCAAAATTGTTGGCCGGGAGACACTTTGACGGAGGAAAATATTCAGACGCCATGTCATGGCTGCCTTTTGTTTAACCGGATGGCGGGCAAAAAGACCCGCCGGGAATGACTCGGAATCTGTTTCGCTGTGAGTGGTTTTGATCCGCACAGTCCCGGATGCTGATCAACTTCGGCTTTGGCAGCCTTTGAAACAGCAAAAGGCCCGACCCGTTTCCGGATGGACCCTATTGAAAATTTTGGCAATATGTTCTTCAGTTCAGATCTGTGCTTGAGATTTTTGAGAACAAAGCAAGGCTAATAGGCAAATCTGCAATCCATTCCCCGCTTTTTACATTCAATCAAAATCTTGTTGGCCGTCATTCTGAAATAATCATCCGTTTTTTTATCTCCCCACCCGTATTTTGCGTAGACCCAGTCCGCATAATGATAATTCATGCGATCAATTATGATGTAATCAACTTTCCCCTCCAGACTTCCGATCAAGTCCTCGGCTTCAGGAAGAATTGGTGCGATCATAACGTAGGTCCTGATGCCATGCCGATGTAATTGCTCGACTGCACGTAAGCGATCCTTTATGGGCGGCGCCTGTGGTTCAAATATTTTCCTGATTTCGTCATTGGCCGAAGTGATTGTAAGTCCGGCTTGCAGATTTTCAGTTTTATTCAAGATGTCTAAGTCCCGCAGGACCAGGGGGGAACGGGTCTGTATGATTACCGGCCAGTTGTTCTGAATGAGTAATTCAAGACATTTCCTGGTAAGTTGATATTTTTTCTCCAGGGGTTGATAAGGATCGCAAACCCCGCTGAGCCAGACGTCCCCCCTCCTTTTCTTTTTTATTTCCTTGAGCAACAAATCCGGCGCGTTGATTTTTACATCTACAAATTCGCCCCAAGGTTCCTTATGGCCGCTGAACCGTTTCATGAACCGGGCATAGCAGTAAGAGCAGGCATGTTGGCATCCGACATAGGGGTTGATAGCGTAGTCGTAGACCTGCGAAGAGGAGAGAATGGTTTTTGAATGGATCTCTTTTGTTTTCAAAGTTTTTCAAGGCCTGCTAAAGGGAATAATTTATGAATAATTCGGGTTGGAGAAAATGAAGAATTAAACACAAAAAGCAAAGTCACAAGATGAATTTGAAGCCCCCTTGGAATGGATGGCCCTAGTTCAGCCACTTACCAGGGGAACAGTAACAGTAAAAATTGGTATTTCACATTATCGCATAGGGACGGGATGCCTTCCAGGTCTTCAGCCTTTCCAAAAGCCAGCCTTCAAGGCCTTGGGACAGATAAAATCGTGGCAGGAACAGAGCATCTTCTGAAGTGGGCATGCCTTCCTTTTCGGCCACCCCGGCCAATGGGGTGTTGGGATAAATGCGAATACCCGCTGTAAGTCTCAAGGAGTTGAGTTGCAGAGATTCAGCAAAATTGAGACTTTCCTCTACGGTTTCCCTGGTCTCGCCGGGACCGCCCAGCAGCAAGAACCCCATGCGCTCAATCCCTTGACCCGCAAACATATCTGAAGCTGTGCGAATATCTTCCACGGAAAATCCCTTGTTCAAATTTTTAAGAATCTTTTCTGAACCGCTTTCAAAACCCAGGCTGACTTGCCTGCACCCTGCTAATGTCATGAGTTCAACCAGCTCCTTGTCAATATCCCTGGGATAGATAATACAGTGGGCGCGAACAACCAGTCTTCTTTCAATAATCTGGCGACATATCTCCTTGGCGTAGTCAATGGGGAGATTAAATGTGTTGTCCACAAAGAAGAAATTTTCATACCCGGCCTTCACCCATTTTTCGAGCCAGTCCGCAACAAGCTCTGGAGAGCGCTTTCGAAGAATGGCGCCTTCAATGACCGGTGTGGAACAGTAACTACAACTGAGAGAGCAACCCCGCCTGGTCTGCACCGGGATCCAGAGATCCTCTTGTTTTGTCGCCGACGCAGAGAGGAGGTCGGGTGACGGAAGGGATAATTCGTTCAGGCTGGTGAAATTTTTTTTTGCCTGTTTTGCACCGCAGCCACGGACATAAAGCCCTGGAAGCCCGGAAAGGTCAGCCCCTTTTTCCAGGCGGGACAATAGAGCTGGGAAGGCGATTTCTCCCTCCCCGGCAATCCCCAGGTCGGCATCGAGATAATTGAGAACACTTTCAGGGAATATGCTGTATCCCGCCCCACCAAGAACAATCGGCGCACGTGACTGCTTACGGCAAACCGCCACCACATCTTTTCCTTTTTCAACCAGAAATCTAGGCGATTCCATGTACTGATCGTCGATATTTCTCACCGAAATACCGATACAATGCGGTTGAATTTCTGTGAGGGTTTTTCGAAGCTCGGTTCCGGCATCCATTCCAACCATCAAATCGAGCAAAGTAACATCATGTCCGGCGATTCTGGCGGCCTCGGCCACACAGGCCAAGCCCAAAGGCATGGTCGGCATACTGAACTCTTCAGTATTCGCTGAAATAAGCAGGACCCTCATGGGGAAACCTTCTCCCTGATTTTTTCAAGTCGATCGAAAGGCCGGCTGATAAGGCGCGGCGGAAAATAGGGTTAAATAGAACCTGTAGACAAAGGGGCCGGCCCCTATATACTATAAAG
Source organism: Deltaproteobacteria bacterium (assembly GCA_016934985.1). GTDB lineage: Bacteria > Desulfobacterota > Desulfuromonadia > Desulfuromonadales > JAAYDE01 > JAFGRU01. The sequence continues at coordinate 4,568 of JAFGRU010000010.1, read as the reverse complement.
TTCTTATTGAGTATGCAGCTGGATATTCCTGAGATGATAAATGTTGACAAAGAAACTATATCTGATTAATGGCCAATACCAAACAAAAAGGAGCAGCTGAAAAGCTGCTCCTTTTTGTTTGGTATAGATGAAATCTCAAGCTTGGCTGCTAACTGCAGGAGTGGTCTCATTTTCAGAAGTTTGCTGAATCTGGCTGAAGCTTTCAGCCATTTTGGCCATTTTATTCAGAAAATGGTCGAGTTTTTTAAGGGTAAAATCCAGGCCCTGGTTTTCGTGGTACATGACGCCAACACCCTTGACTCCGAACATGACCGGACGGTGGTTGCCGAATCCGTCTTTGGCCCAGACGCGGAGACGGTCCAGGAAGTCGTCTGTCGAGGCGGTGGCTGTCTCTTCGCTGTCTGCCAGAGCGGCAATCTCGGTCCCTTCTTCAGATGCTACGGCTGTGGCTTCTTCTGCAACGGCTGTTGTGAAACCTTCTTCAAGGTTCACGCCTCCGGTTTCTTCCGCCGGGGTGTTGTCGAGGACGATTTCCTCGCCGTGGCTGCAGCAGTCGATGGTAAAGGAAAAGCTCGTCTGCCTGATTTCGGAAGCAAAGCCGTTATACTGAATATTGAAAGGGTCTTTGATAGCGTCAGTGAAATTTGCGGTCAGGGTCTGTTCGGCCAGAACCTGACGGGTGAAGTTTAATTCAAGGCTGAAGCTGACTTCCTGATTGTCCCTGGTTTGAAAGGTGCCGGTGGTGGAGAAAGAAAGGCTTTCTGTGCGGCTGTATTCCAGGGAAAGGGCCAGAGACTCGGAGAGTGCCGAAACTTCGGTGCCTGCTGCGGCAGCGTCGCTTGCCGTTGCCCCTGTGCTTGTGGCTGCCGCAACATCGTTACTGGAAATGACCGGCATGGCGCGGCCGATGAATCTCTCGAAAATGTCGCGAAGCAGGGTCAGCCGGCAGCATTCCGCCCCCTGGGGTTGACAAGGTCCGGACCCCGCGGGTGTTTCTTCCTGGAGCGCTTTGGCCTCCGGGGAGATGGAGATTTGGTCGTTGTCGCTAAGCGTCTGGTTGCTGGCTAAGTCAGGTTCGGCGTTGCCCGGATATGGGTTCCCTTTGGTAAGAAGAAGGCGTTCCTGCTGGTAGATGTCTTTTGCGTAGATAAACGGGTCGGTGGATGAAATGTGTGATCCAATGATGGTCATTTTTTATACCCTCCCTGGTAAATTACTTAAAATTCAACCTTCCATGGCCAAAATGACGGGTTCATCTCTTCCATCGGCTGTTTTTTCCGAATCTTTAGCTTTTTTCTCACAAAAATAAGGAAATATTAAAAATTAGCTGTCAGGGGGCCTTTTAGCATTAGATTGTTTGCTGTGACAGCTTCTCAGTAGGCCGGAAGTTTTTGCTGTAACCTTGAAACTGCTTGCTGCATATATCAGAAAAGGAAGACGTTTCCCGCCGGCGATAATAATTGTTGACAAAAAATTCCGTCTGCTCCTAAATATGGATTTAAAATGAACGTTTAAATCAGGGGTTTGAATATGACGGAAGACAATAACAGCTGTCAGACCCGCCACCGCCTTTTGGAAAGTGCCTGCCGCATATTTGCTGAAAAAGGTTTCCACAAAGCGACCATTGTGGAGATCTGCGGGGAGGCGGAAGCCAACGTGGCGTTGGTCAACTATCATTTCGGCAGTAAAAGAAAGCTTTACGACAAGGCCTGGCGCCATGCTTTCACCCAGGCCCAGGCATGCTTTCCTCTTGACAGCGGCTTGACGGAAAAAGCCACCGGTGAGGAACGCCTGCGGGTTTTTATTTTTTCTTTTCTAAACCGCCTGCTTGATAAAGGTTCTGCCGGTTACTTTGCCCGCATGATGAACCGCGAGATGGCCGAACCGACGCCGTCTTTTCCGGCAATTCACGAAGAGGCCCTGGTGCCGACCAGGCGCTATCTCTGCGGGGTCCTCAGAGGACTTCTTGGCGCGGAGGTAGCGGAAGAGGAGGTCTTTTGCTGCTGTTACAGCGTTATCAGCCAGTGCGTGTTCCTGTTACATCACCTGCCCATGCGCGAAAAGGTGCTCTGTAAAGAGAGTGAAATGTACGAAAAAATCGATACGCTGGGGGAATATCTGACGCGTTTCTGCCTGGGCGGCATTCAGGCCGTTCGGAAGTGATTGATATGACAGGCAAGATATTAAAATATTTTGGGTGTGCCATCGCCATTTTCCTTTTGATCGTTTCCTGTGCCCCGTTCAAGCCCCAGGTCCGTTCCACCCCCAATGGCCTTATGGCTGCCGGTTATTCGCTTTACGGCGAATGGGAAAAAATGCCGGACCGCTGGTGGGAATCACTAGTGGTGCCGGAACTCAATGCCCTGATCGAAGAAGCCTTGAGTGACAATCTGGAGCTGCGGGAAACCTGGGCGCGGCTCAGACAGGCCCGCGCCAGTGCGGTACAGGCCGGTGCCGGCCTGTATCCTGATCTTTCCCTGGGCGGGGAGGGGACCGCGCGACGCCAAAAGTCGGACCAGGGGACCAGCGATACTGAGAGCTACCAGTTGGGCCTGGCCAGCAGTTATGAACTCGATTTGTGGGGCCGTGTCCGCTCCGAGCGCCAGGCGGCCCTGCTGGCGGAAAAGGCCAGCCGGGAGGACTACCATACGGCAGCCATGACTCTGGCGGCGGAGGTGGCGAACCGTTACGTCGAGATCATTTCCCAGCGTCGCCAGAAGCAGCTTCTGGAAGAGCAGCTTAAGGCCAACCGAATCTATCTCGAGTTGGTTGAACTGCGTTTTTTCAACTCCATGGTGTCCGCTCTCGATGTTTATCAGCAGAAGCAGATCGTTGAAAAGGCAGCGGCGGAGATCCCCCTTGTTGAGCAGCAGGAGCAGCTTTTGCGTCATGAGTTGGCGGTGCTGCTCGGCAAACCGCCTCAGGCGGTTGCGGCCATTGAAGCCGAGAATTTCCCTACCGTTGGTGTCCTTCCCGATCTGGGCCTGCCGGCCGATCTGCTCGCCAAGCGGCCTGATGTCCGTGCTGCGGGCTTGAGGTTGCAGGGTGCCGACTGGCAGGTGGCCGCGGCACGGGCCGACCGGCTGCCCGCCATCCGGCTTTCGGGGCAGGGGGCTTTTGCCTCGACCGCTGTAAGCGCCCTTTTCGACCACTGGTTTTTACAGCTTGCCGGGAGCCTGAGCGGTCCGATTTTCGACGGCGGTAAAAAGGTTGCAGAGGTTGAGCGCACCCGGGCCGTGGCTGAAGAACGTCTGGCCGCCTATCGCCTGAGGGTATTAACAGCCATCAAGGAGGTGGAGGATGCCCTGGTCAGCGAACAGAAACAGAAAGAGAACATCACTCTGGTCCGGGAGCGCATTGCAACCGCCCGCAAGGCTCTGGAACAGGCCACCGACCGATACCGCAAGGGGATCAATGATTATCTGCCGGTTCTGACCCAACTGATTTCAGTACAGGATCTTGAACAGAATTTGATTCAGAAGGAAGCTTCTTTGTTGAAATCCAGAATCTCTCTCTATCGGGCTCTTGGTGGCTCCTGGATGGAGGAACTGAAGCCGGCCGATATTTCATACAATGAGAGAACCAACCAATAAAGACGGATATTTGCGATGGAAAAAGAACCTGACGTTAAAGCAATTGATAATTCCACCAATGAAAAGCCGGAAAATCGGAAGCGCTCCAAGGCGTATTTTCTGGTCCCGTTGACTATCATTGCCGTTGGCGCGGTGGCGGCTTTTCTGATTATCAGAACCTCGCCCCAGCCGCGAAAGACAGTTCCCAAAAAAGCTGTGCCCCAGGTTCACGTGGAGACAATCAGCCTCGGTAAAGAGAAGGTGACCCTGTCGGCCATGGGTACCGTTGTGCCGGCCCGCAAACTTGAACTGAAATCACGGGTTGCCGGAGAGGTGGTGAAGATTCACCCCGAATTCATGGAAGGTGGCCTGATCCGGGAAGGGGAGGTCATTCTTACTATTGACCCGGCAGACTACCAGCTGGCGGTGGCCCAGAAGAAGAGTCGGGTGGCCGAAGCGCGTTACGCCTTTAAGCTGGAATTGGGTCATCAGGAAGTGGCCAAAAAGGAGTGGGCGCTTCTCGGCGGTGGCAAACCGGCTTCGGACCTCGATCTCGAACTGGCGTTGCGTAAACCCCACCTGGAGAAAGCCCGGGCCGAGGTTGCTGCGGCTGAGGCGGAATTGAAACAGGCCCGTCTCGATCTGGAGCGTACACGTATTACCGCCCCCTTCAACGTTATCGTGCTGGCCAAGAATGTTGAGAAAGGGACCCAGGTTGGGACTCAGGCGACCTTGGCGGAGTTGGTGGGAACGGATGAATACTGGGTTCAGGTTTCTCTTCCCGTGGATCGCCTCGGTTGGTTCAAAGTCCCCGGCAGCAATGCTGAAAAGGGGGCTTCGGCTCAAGTATTTCCTGATGGCAGCCCTGCATTTCGTGGCCGGGTTATTAAGCTTCTGGGCGATTTGGAAGAAGAAGGGCGTATGGCGCGGGTCCTGGTTACGGTTTCCGATCCCTTTGGCTATTTGAGCAAGGACGGGGAGCGGCGCCCGCTTCTG
>JAFGRU010000009.1 GCA_016934985.1 Deltaproteobacteria bacterium | reverse complement strand
TGTTGTCCCGCTTGTAACCCACGGTATCAATTCCGTCACCGTCCCAGTCGCCGACGATGATCTGATCCGTTGCCCGACCAAAGCTGAAGACGATATCCGCTGAACCTGTGCTGTTGCTGTTGCGCAGATAAATCGTATTGTTGCGCCACATGCCCACGGTATCGACGCCGTCGCCGTTCCAGTCACCGGAGAAGACCGTGTCGCCCGGCTGAACATCCGCGAATCCAAAGGAGAACACGGTTTCCGCCACACTCGGGGGCGTGTTGGCGGTCAGAAGGAAGCTGCCCGCCCGACGCACACCGATGCTGTCACCTCCAGCAGGGGTCTGAGCACCGTCTTCGGAAACACGCAGGGTTACGGTATCCATTTCTTCGCAGCTGATGGCCTGCATGAAAAGGCTCTCCCCAACCTGAACCACGGCAACCTGTTCGGATACGTGGCTGACTTCCGCATCGGCAGACTGCTCTTCTTCCAGTTTTACAGCGCTTTCGTCTACAGCCACGAAAGTGCTGCCCACAACTATTTCACTCAGTTCATAGGACTGGGTCGAGCCATTCACGGTAACCGTTCCGCTGCCGTCGGATTTCCAAACCGCCAGATAGCCCACCGCTTCCTGCCCGTGGCTGCCCATCAGGCTTTCCTGGGTGAAAAGACCGGCGTCAAAGCCGTAACTGTCAACATTTCTGGCCCGCGCTACTACCGGCTTCGCGGAATCGTCACAGGTCTGCACGGTGAGAAGAAGCCGGGGGGCGCCGGAGAAGCCTTGTAAATAATTCTGGCCGTTCATCACACCGCTGTCACCGAGATAGAAGCTGCCGGCTTCCCAGACACTGCCGTCGGACATTTCGTGGCGGCCGCTCTCCAGGACCAGGTAGGGGACGTTCTCGGTGCTGTGTGCACCGTCGGCATAGGTCCATTCCGAGAACTGGATTTCAAAGGAGCTGCTCTGGACATTGCGGATTCTGACCAGACCGGCTTCCGCGTCACGGTAGGTCGGCGGTCCGACAAGGACGACCGGATCGCTAAAGATATTATTGAGAGTGACGGTTTGCCAGCTGCTGCCGATATCCACACGGCCAGCTTCAATCTGATCCTCTGAAGAGGTCGTACTTGACGAAGAACCATCATTATCGCTATCGGAGTCAGGTATACTGGAATCTGCACAAACCTCACTGGAATAGCTAAATTGGCGGGGATCTAGCTGAACATAGCGGGCTTCAATCTGAAAACAATGGGTTCCGTTCGAGAGTCCGCTGACGGTTGCCGTTTGGAGAGAAGTATTATAAGTGGAATTCGTATCAGTCCCATCGATATAGATGTCATAACCGCCCGAAGGAGTTTCACTTCCCGATGGCAAGCTCCACTGAAGAATAAAATCACTTCCATTGGCCTGAACAGAATTTAAGACCGGAGCTGAATATTGGGGTTCATCCGCCGCACCATCACCATCAGAAACCACCCCACCGGCCGGCTCTTCAGTTACAATTGTCGAATAGGCGCTTTCTGTCGAATCATTGTAGGCAGTTACGGCAAACGAATAAAGTGGATCATCATCCAGACCGGTCAACGTCACAGTCAGAACATTGCCGACATCCACCGGCGAATCCACCTGGGTGCCATTCAAATATGCTCCCGTTCCGGTTAACGGAGCAACATTTGACCCGCCCTGATAATAGACCTTATATCCTGTCACCCCTGAGCTTGGGCTCGGCTCCCAGGACAATGTAATTTCTTTTGCCGGCAAAGTTTTAGCGCTGATAAAAAGCAAAAAGGCCAAAACATAAATGACTTGCAAAAAATATCTGGCCATTTCCCCTCCCGAAGTATTACAAAACTTCGGGTAGTAAAGGCAGATAATGTGCCATTTACGTCGTTGGTTAAATCCGGGAAAACAAACAGTAAAAGCACACAACCTGCTGTTTTAAAAGATTATTTTCATTTCCCGAAAAAATTATCTTCTTGTCCGTTAACCTTTGCAGCAATTGATCGGTTTTTTTCGATACCATCTGGCGACAGAAGTTAACTATCTGTTTTTACTTTTTTTTCTTGAGTTCACATAGAAGACGAAGGTTATATTAGCGCCTAAAAATCACTACAAAGGCGCACTTGTCTCAATAATGAGACAAGTGCGCCTGACAATGTTTTTTCGAAGTTTTTTTAAAAAAAGATTGGGGAAAAAGGTTTTTGAGGGGAGTACTTCAGTGACGGTTTAATAATTGGCCGGGATGTTGGGCATCAAGATTCTTCGCAAAAGCATAATATTTCACAGCCATACATAGAAAAACCATCTTGGCCTCAACTCAGACCTCGTTATTCTTCTCTTTTGGATATTTTGAAAAACAAAAAGTACCCGTGAGGCCATTGACATCTGAGGCCTCTTCTCTGCTCAGCTACCCATCATCCAAAAGGCTCAAAATCTCCTTGGTTTTCTGCAGCATAAGCCGCTCATCGTTCCGCGCTTCGACATTCAGGCGCAAAACCGGTTCCGTGTTTGAACAGCGGAGATTGAAACGCCAGTCGGCAAATTCCATCCCAAAACCATCTGTACGATCAATCTTTCCGCCCGGGAAAGCCGTTTCAACCCGCCGCATGGCGGACTGGGGTTCCGACAACCGGCGATTGATTTCTCCGGAGGCAGGAAACAAAGCTATCCTCTCCTTCACCAGGGTCGAAATTGGCTTTCCGCTCTTTGAAAGTATCTCCGCGATAACCAGCCAGGGGATCATGCCGCTATCACAATAAGCAAAGTCCCGGAAATAGTGGTGGGCACTCATTTCACCGCCATAGACGGCATCTTCCATGCGCATGCGCTCCTTGATAAAAGCATGGCCGGTTTTGCACTGAACAGGTCGCCCTCCGAATTGCTTGACAATATCAATGGTATTCCAGGTCAGACGGGGATCGTGGATAATGGCGGCACCTGAGTTTCTCTTTAAAAACATCTCAGCCAGCAAGCCGACCAGATAATAGCCTTCAATAAAATTCCCCAGTTCATCGAAGAGAAAACAACGGTCAAAGTCGCCATCCCAGGCGATGCCGAAATCAGCACCGTGCTTGCGCACCGCTTCAGAGGTCACAGAGCGATTCTCCGGCAGAAGAGGGTTGGGGATGCCATTGGGGAAAGTGCCATCAGGCTGATGCTGCACCCGAATAAACTCAAACGGCAGCCTCTCTGCCAAAAGGTCGAGCACAGGACCGGCACAACCATTGCCGCTGTTAACCACGATTTTCATGGGTTTCAGGTTAGAGCCGTCCACATATCCCAAAAGGTGCTCAATGTAGGCGGCGCGATGTTCCAAATCCTGACATTGTCCAGGATTGCCCAAAGAATCGAGACCTAAATTTTCCGCCAATTTTTGAATATCTTTCAGACCACTGTCACCACTGATCGGTCTTGCCCCCTCACGCACCAGCTTCATGCCGTTATAGTCCGCTGGATTGTGGCTGGCTGTCACCATAATGCCGCCATCCATTCGAAAATGAAATGTGGCAAAATAGACTTCCTCCGTTCCACACAGGCCAATATCGTAGACATCCGTCCCCCCTGCCATCAATCCCCCCGAAAGGGCTTCAAGCAGTTTTTTGCTGGAAAGACGGACATCGCGCCCAACGACAACTCGGCCAGGTTTAAGCCACTCCGCATAGGCCCTGCCAATACGCCAGGCAATCTTTTCGTTCAGCTCATCCGGAACGCAGCCACGAATGTCATAAGCTTTAAAGCAGGAAGATCGCAAAATAAAAATCCTTTTTACCGCTGAGAACGCAGAGAGCGCCAAGAAAAACAAAAGAAAAAACTGGGATTAGCCACGAAAACACACGAACAAAACCTTAATTTACTGGGATAAAAGAGATTAACAGGATAAGGCTGCTTTGGTTTGAAAGGCTTTACCCCAAAGGCTTTAAGGCTTTTTATCCCTTTTATCCTGTCAATCCCTGTTAATTTGTCTTTAAGGTTTTCTTCGCATTCTCTGCGGTAAATCATGCCCGTCCGTAGTAATCCTCAAACCTCACAATATCGTCTTCCCCCAAATAGCTCCCTGACTGGATTTCAATCAGCTCAAGAGGGATAATACCGGGATTTTCCAGCCTATGTTTTGTCCCAAGAGGGATATAAGTGCTCTGGTTTTCCGACAGCATTATTTCCTGGTCGCCGCAGACGACCCGCGCAGTACCCCGGACCACCACCCAATGTTCAGCTCGATGGTGGTGCATTTGCAGTGAAAGGGTTGCACCGGGCTTGACGGTAATTCGTTTCACCTGGAAACGATCTGATATATCAACGGTCTGATAGCTGCCCCAGGGGCGGTGGACTTTTACATGGCCAAAATATTCAGGCCTGTTTTCCCTTTTGAGTTGCTCGGCAATCTCCTTGACCCGCTGGGCCTGATCCTTATCCGCAACCAGAACCGCGTCGGATGTTTCCACCACCACAAGATTTTTCACCCCTACGGCAGCCACCAGCCGGTCACTGGAATATAAAAGATTATCCTGACAATCGCAGGTAACCACATCCCCATGCTTAACATTTCCGTTTTTATCGGGTTGGCCCAATTTCCATAAGGCATGCCAGGAGCCGACATCATCCCAGCCTGCGTCCAGCGGGACCACCAGTCCTTTTCCGGTCTTCTCCATGACGGCATAATCAATGGACTCAGAGCGGCAACAGGAAAAAGCCGCTTCCCCAAGACGGATAAAATCCAAGTCAGCCTGGCTCGCGGAAAAGGCCTCACGACATGACAACAGAATGTCCGGACAATATCTCTCCAGCTCCTCCAGAATGGTCGAGGCTTTGAATAAAAACATGCCGCTATTCCATGTATATTCCTCTGACGAAAGGTATTGCCGGGCGGTTTCCAAGTCCGGCTTTTCCACAAAGCACTCCAGTGAAAAAGCATTGGGAAAAGTCCTATCAGCAGTTTCAACCACAGTTTTACCACGACGAAGATAGCCATAACCGGTTTCGGGGCGATCTGGGATAATACCAAAGGTTACCAATCCCCCTTCCTGGGCCAATCCCGCAGCGGTTTTCACAGCCGAACCAAACGCATTCAGATCGATCACCACATGATCAGAAGGCATAATCGCCAGCACCGGATCATCCCCCTCACGAACAGCAAAGAGAGCTGCTATTGCCACCGCCGGAGCCGTGTTGCGCCCCATGGGTTCCAAAATAATGGCAGAAGGTTCTTGACTGATTTGCCTCAATTGTTCAGCGACAATAAAGCGGTGGTCATCATTGCAGACAACCAAAGGGTTCACAACGTCCGGAAGTCCACGCAAACGCATAATGGTATTTTGAAGCAGCGATTTTTCATTGGTAAGAGGCAATAACTGTTTGGGGTACTGAGCCCTTGAAAGAGGCCAGAGCCGAGTACCGGAACCACCGGAAAGAACGACAGGTAATAGCATCTTATCTCCTTGAAAAATTTAAAGGCTTTTTAGCACAAGGACTCTTGCCGCTCCTGAGAAGGGGTATCTACATAGAAAAAAAGCAACTCCACGCCAAGACGCAAAGAGCACCAAGAACGACAAAAGCAAAAACTGGGATTAGCCACGGACCCACACAAACAAAACCCAACTGAAATTAACAGGGATTCATGGGATTAAGGGGATTTTTAAAAATCGTCAATTGTCAATGGTCCTTGGTGAATCGTCCCTTGTCAGTTGTCCGCGGTCATTTGTTTTTACCCATTGTTATTAGTTCGTGTGGGTCCGTGGCAAAAATCAAGGCTTCTGGGTGTTATCCTTTTTATCCTGTCCATCCCTGTTCAATTGTCTTTATGATTTTCTTCGCGTCCTCTGCGGTTTCTGCGGTAAAATGGCTTTTGTTCAGGGTTGGTGGAGGCCGTGTTTTTTCATCAAATCATAAAGGGTGGGGCGGCTGACGCCCAGTAGCTCAGCCGCTTTGACGACATTGCCTTTCTGTTTTTCCAAAGCTGCAACAACCATTTCCTTTTCGACGCGCTCTTTTGCTTCTTTTAACGTCAGTATTTTGCTATCTTTTTCAACCTGACTGGGCTCGTTTGTTCTTTCGACAGTCACAAAATCCAGGTCACCGGGTTCGATAATGGTGGACTCGGCCATAATGACAGCCCTTTTCACCCTGTTTTCCAGTTCTCTGACATTGCCCGGCCAGGAATATTCTTCCAATCTGTTCAAAGCTGCCATGCTGAAACTGCGAACCCTTTTATTCAAAGCTTCACTAAAACGCCTGAGAAATAGATGGGCCAGGAAGAGAATGTCTTTCCCCCTCTCCCGTAGAGGAGGGAGGTTGATTTTGACAACGCCGATTCTGTAAAAAAGGTCTTCCCGGAATTTGCCTTCTTCAATAGCCTGCTGAGTATCAATGTTGGTTGCCGAAATAATTCTGGCATCAACGTCAATGTTATCCCTTCCTCCGACCCGCTGAATAACTTTCTCCTGAAGAAAACGCAATACTTTCACCTGCAACGACAAGGGCATTTCGCCGATTTCATCAAGAAAGAGAGTGCCGCCATGGGCAAATTCAAATTTACCCTGAACCCGTCCATGGGCGCCGGTAAAAGAGCCTTTTTCATGCCCGAACAGCTCGGATTCGAGAAGGTTCTCAGGAATGGCGCCACAATTAATAGGAATGAATGATCCGTTTTTTCTTTGACTCTTCTGGTGGATGGCACTTGCAACCATCTCTTTTCCGGTCCCACTTTCTCCCAGGATAAGGACAGGGGCATCACTGGAAGAAACCTTATTTATTGTTGTGAACACTTCGACCATTTTGGGGCATTGACCAAAAATACCCTGAAGTTCCATACCCTCTTCGGAAAGCGCGGAATGAAGCTGCCGATTTTCCTCTTCCAACTTCCCAAGGTTAAAAGCACGGCTTAAAATAACTTTTAATTCATCCAGATTAATTGGCTTGGGGTAATAATCATAGGCTCCCATCCGAATAGCACGGAGAGCACTTTCTCTCTCCTCATTGCCCGTCAGCATGATGACTTTGGTTTGGGGCGCCTGCTGCATAATAGCTTCCAAACAACGAAAACCCTCGATAGAGCCCTCGGCATCAGGAGGGAGGCCAAGGTCAAGGGTCACAACCTTGGGCTGGTGGCTTTCAAAAAGAGAGAGCGCCTCGGAAACATTCCCGGCAAGTAAAATCTTATAGTCTTTCCCGAGGCCCCATTTCAGTTGTTTCTGAATCTCTTCATTGTCCTCGACGGTAAGAAGTATTTCCATTTAAGTTCACTCCGGTTGAAAAATGCGAAGGCTTTTTTCAAGGTTGTTAGGCCAAAGGCTGAAGACTGTTAAAATCAGGGCCTTAGGTAATAGGCTGAAGGCTTTTAGAAAAACCTTCCAACATTCTTGCAGCTGGTCTTCGCGAATACTCGCTGGTTTTCAACCAATGACCATTGACATTTTTATTGTTTTTCCTTAAGCCCTCGGCCTAATAGCCTTCAGTCTTTTCATCTTCAGCCCTCTAATTCAACATCTTTAAGCAAAGGAGCCTGCTGGTCTTTTTGAGAAACTATGACATTCCCTTTAACAGGCCAATCGATAGCCAGATCAGGGTCATTCCAGATAATACTACGTTCATATTGCGGAGCGTAATAGGATGTTGTTTTGTACTCAAACTCGGCCACTTCGGAAAGAACCAAAAATCCGTGAGCAAAACCTTCCGGGATCCAAAGTTGTCTTTTGTTCTCTGCAGATAAATTCATTCCCACCCAGGAGCCGAAAGTATTCGAGCCCCGTCGAAGATCAACCGCAACATCAAAAACCTCACCCACAACACAATGGACCAGTTTCCCCTGCGGTTGCGTGATTTGAAAATGGAGGCCTCGCAAAACACCTTTGAGCGACCTGGAATGATTATCCTGAACAAAGGTTGTTTTTAATCCGGTCTTTTCTTCCCATACTTTCTGGTTAAAGCTTTCGTAAAAAAAACCTCGTTCATCTTCATATACCCTGGGCTCAATAACGAGAACATCGGGAATTTCAGTTGGGATAACATTCACCTTAGAACTCCTCCGCCAACACTTTTTCCAGATATTCCCGGTAACTGGATTTCGGTGTTTCTTCAATCAACCTTTGCATTCCATCTTTATCTATTAATCCTTTTCGAAGAGCAATTTCTTCAAGGCATGCAATTTTTACCCCCTGACGAGCCTCCAAAGTGCCGATAAAATGGCTGGCCTCCAATAAGCTCACATGGGTGCCGGTATCCAACCAGGCAATGCCCCGGCCAAGCTTTTCAACCTTCAACTGATTGCGACTTAAATACTCCCGATTGACATCCGTAATTTCAAGTTCTCCGCGCCCGGAAGGGCTCAGATTTCTGGTTATCTCCACAACATGGTTGTCGTAGAGGTATAAACCCGGAACAGCATAATGGGATTTAGGACGGGATGGTTTTTCTTCAATACTGACGACACGCCCTGACTTGTCAAACTCAACAATTCCATAACGTTGAGGATCACTGACAGGATACCCAAAAACCAAACCTCCTTCGCGAAAATCCCCGGCAATCTTGTCCAACCCGATTTTTCCATAAAACAGATTGTCTCCAAGAATCAGGCATACCGGATCATTGCCGATAAACTTTTCCCCAATCAAAAACGCCTGGGCGATTCCTTTCGGCTCGGGCTGGACTTCATAAGAAATACTTATCCCCAGACGCTTACCATCTCCGAGAAGGGACTCAAAACGGGGAACATCCTGAGGGGTGGATATAATCAGGATGTTGTCGATTCCTGCCAGCATAAGAGTGGCAAGGGGATAGTAGATCATCGGTTTATCATAAACCGGTTGAAGCTGTTTGCTGGCCACCAGAGTAAGTGGAAACAAACGGCTCCCGGCACCTCCAGCCAAAATGATACCTTTTTTTATCCCGGACATAATGGTGTCAACCCCTTTTGAAATATTTGAAAATGAAACGAGAAATCAGAAAGATAATTTTTAAAAACCCTCCAAAACTGTTGATCTTTTCGCAACCAATCTGATCTGGGGAATTATCGTAAGGGAAGTGAAATCGAGAACAGATTGCCGCCCTTTGGAGAGCAAACAGCAATACTATTTATTAAAATTTTACGGCAATATGGGCCGATTTAATATTTTGCGATAGATTTATCCCTGAGTCTGACAGGTGCCTGCGTTTTTTTGGATTAAAAAATATTTGTGAAGGCTTTCGGTCCAAAGAGGAACATCGGCACCCGTGGCCGAAATATATTTTTGTTTGCACAAAACGGAATAGGATGGCCTCCTGGCGGGAAGAGGGAAGTCTTCAGTCGCAATGGGAACAATCCGTTTTACTTTCAAGGGCCGGCCATTTTTTTTCAGCAAAGAAACGATCTCGCAGGCAAACTCATACCAGGAACAGGCACCCTGATTGGAGAAATGATACAATCCATAAGGACAGCCCTCCTGATGGGTTCTTTTCTCCAACGCAAGCAAATTAAATATAGCGCCGGCCAAATCCTCCGTGTAGGTGGGCGTTCCCCACTGATCGGCCACTATTCGCAGTTCCTCCCGCTCCCGGGCCAGCCGTGAGATGGTTTCAACAAAGTTCTTGCCACCGGGGCCGAAAAGCCAACTGGTCCTGATAATAAAATACTTTTCAAGACCGCTCTTAATTACCTCTATCTCCCCTTGAAGTTTGGAACAACCATACACCGAGAGAGGACCAGGCTTGTCTTCTTCAAGGTAAGGGGAGCTGTTTTTTCCATCAAAAACGAAATCCGTTGAAATATGGACCAATGTGGCGGAATATTTCCTGGCTGCAGAAGCCAGCAAAGCCGGGCCTTCTCCATTAACTTGAAAGGCAGTTCTTTCATCGCTTTCCGCACCATCGACATTCGTGTAGGCAGCGCAGTTGATAATAACATCGGGCACGACCTCCTCCATAGCAGCAGCCACGGAGGAATGATCCGTCAGGTCGAGACGGCGATGGCCCAAGGGGTAAACGGCAAAATCCTTCGGCGACAAAGCCTGTATCATCCGCCCCAGCATTCCACCGGCACCGACAAGTGCCAAACGCCTTTTTTCCGGAAAACCCATTTGTAATTAAAACCTTTTTTCCTTGCCGTAAATTAGCCCGACTTGAGTCAGGCTCATGACCGATTTTCATACATTTCCGAATAGTATTGCCGATAAGAACCATTCACTATGTCAGCAATCCATTCGGAATTATCCAGGTACCAATCAATAGTTTGCCTGATGCCGGTCTCAAAATCCATTTCCGGCTCCCAACCCAACTCCTCTTTAATCTTTGTTGCATCTATAGCATATCGCCGGTCATGACCGGCACGATCACGCACGAACCGTATCAGAGAACGTCGGTCTTTACTGGAGGGAAGCAGTCCCAGTTTTTCATCAAGAATATCGCAAATTGTATCAACAACCTCTATATTCTGTTTTTCCGAATTCCCGCCGATATTGTAAGTTTCCCCGACCGTACCTTTTTTAAGAACCATCGAAATAGCCCGACAGTGATCGGCCACAAAAAGCCAATCCCTGACATTTTTGCCATCTCCATAAACCGGAAGCTCTTTACCATGCCGGGCGTTATGGATAATCAAGGGAATCAATTTTTCCGGAAACTGAAACGGTCCGTAATTATTGGAACAGTTGGTCGTTAGGGTGGGAAGCCCATAAGTATGGAAATAAGCACTGACCAGATGGTCGGAGGACGCTTTGCTGGCCGAATAAGGCGAGCGGGGATCATAGGAGGTGGTTTCCTTGAAATATCCCTTTTCCCCCAGCGAGCCGTAAACCTCGTCGGTACTCACGTGAATAAACCTGGAAGTCTTCCCGCGCCCAGCCCCCAGCCAAACCTCCCGGGCTGCTTCCAAGAGATTAAATGTCCCAAAAATGTTTGTCTGAATAAATTCGGCGGGTCCGGAAATACTTCGGTCAACATGAGATTCAGCGGCAAAATGGACTACCGCGTCAACACCTTCATCGGAAAAAATTTCTTTTACCAGCTTTTGGTCGCAAATATCCCCTTTGATAAAAAGATAGCGGGGATCAGTCTCCAGGTCAGACAAATTTTTCGGATTTCCCGCATAAGTCAGTTTGTCCAGATTGATGAGCCGGATAGCCGGCTCATGCTCCAACATGAAACGTACAAAATTCGAGCCGATAAAGCCGCAACCACCCGTAACCAATAGACATCTCATGTTTTTTCTCCCGACATGAAAAAATACCAAAAGTGGTTTTCATTGGAGAACAGGCTGTTTGAAAGCAGGTAATTAGTTTGAAGGCTGTTGCTTCAGGGGCTTAGTCCGAAGGCTGAAGACTGTTAGGTACACCCTAAATCCTTCAGTCTTCAGTCAATTCACCTGTTCCTGCTCATCCCTTTTATCCTAGCCATCCCTGTTAGTTTGTTTTCAAGGTTTTCTTCGCATTCTTCGCGTTCTCTGCGGTAAAAGCTATCCCTTCAGCCTGCTCCACCGGCAAATACACCGAAAATTCCGTTCCCTTGCCCTTCTCGCTTTTTACCTCGAGGCGACCGCCATGGGCCTCGACGATATTTCGGCACTGATAGAGCCCGATTCCAAAACCTTTCTTTTTGGTTGTGCTGAAAGGTTTGAACAGATTATTGCGGATAAAATCTTCAGACATCCCCGCACCGCAGTCAACAACCCTGAGAAAAGCATCGTCGTTTTTTTCCACCACTATACGGATGACGTCTTCGGGGCCACCCGCCTCTATGCCGTTAACGATTAAATTCATCAGCACTTTCTCCAGTTCAGCCGGATCCCCTTTGACACTGACCGATTCCCCTGAAACCTCAACCTTACCCTGCGGAAAAGCCTCGGCGCATGTCCGGGCAATTTCTTTAAGATCGCATGGAACGAAATTCAAAGCTTTATTGGCCTGAAAATTTTTCAGCCTGGAAATGAGGTCTTTCATTTTTTCAGTCGTTCCGGAAAGAGTTTCCAGCATGTCCTGCTGAAATTCCGGTTCATTAATATATTCTCGCGCATTGTCCGTCATCATTCCCAGCGAAGAGATGAGATTTTTGAGATCATGAACAACAAAAGTCGAAACCTTGCCAATAGCGGCCATTTCCCTTTCGGCGGACAACTGCTCGGATAATTTGCGCCCCATCAAACTGTTAATGGCCTGGCGGGCCAGAATTTTCATCAGATCAAAATCTTCATAGATTACTTTTTCATCCGGATTGATCCAACGGCCCAACACAACGAAACCTTCAAGCTTATTTGAAAATTTCAAAGGGATGATAAATGAAACCTCAAATCTTTCAAAAAATTCCTGATTTTCTTTTTTAATTGCCGGATTTTCATCCTTGACGCTGAAAACCCAATCTATGCCTTCAAAATACCGCACCAACGAGTTTTCAGCAGAAAAAGACTGGTTTTCAATCGCCATTGCCCGACTTGCCAGACCGGCATATCTCCCCTGGCCTTCCTCACGAAGGAAAAGGCCTGCTCCATGTACCGAAAATGTTTCACAGAAAAAAGCTAAAATCCCCTCATGAAGTTCCTTCAAGTCATTTAGCACGGTAATTCTGTTGGTAAACTGCAGCCATTGACTTCGGTAATCATATTTCTGCTGATAAAAATTTTTATGAAGGAAAACGCGGAATTTCCTTCTTAAAGTCTCAGACAAAAGAACAACAACAAAAAACAGTGCTGCTAAAAAAGCAACCAGATAAAAAAAGAGATTCTGAGAGGAGTTGCCAAGATAACGCATGCCCTGCCCAGCCAGGCCCAACGTAATAAAATAAATCCCGACAACCAGAATTACCATGGAGCGATAAGCCATATCCCTGGAAAAATACAGCTTTGTCAACCCGCCTCGCCGCGTAAAGGAATAAACCATCAGAGCTATTCCAGCAAAAACCACAATACTTCGCGCCGAATTTAAGTTCATATTCAGCGTCCGGTACAACAACCCCTGACTGTAATAAACAATCAGCATGGCGACAATAAGGCCGGTTCCAACAATCTCGAACTTTACACGATATCTTTCGGGAGCAGGCAAACCAAACAGATCTTTTTCAAGATTGGCAAGAGTCAAAACCATGTACAAAAGAAGCCCCAGGTAAAAGAAATAGCCCGTACTTGTCAGAAAAATCACTTTTTCCAACGGGAAATCAGGGGCAAAAAATATGAGTTCGGAAGAATATAAAAATGGAATGGGAAGGAAAAATAGAGAGAGAAACAAGGTGGCCTTTTGAAAAAATCTTAAATTTTTTAACCTGAATTTTTTTGCAAAAAACAGGGAATAAGAAAGAAAAGCAAAAGGCAAAAAAGACTCGCAAACAAGAACACATTTTTTCCACAAAAAAAACTTTTCCGGGTACTGCAACGCCAGAAAGTCAAATAGCTCGATGCCTAAAAAACACAACAACCCGGCAATCAGGAAAAAAGAGCTGTGGTAATGTCTTTTTTTGGCAAAAAGATAAACGCAGAAAAACAGAATGGACGCAATTACGGAGATTGAAAGGTATGTTTGCAACATTAGCGGTTGGATGGCATTTTATTTGGGTAAGTTGGGTACAACTTTTGTCGTCAAGCAACAGAATAAATTAAAAAAATTTTTTATGCAATTTTCGATTCAGCTTTTCTCAGAGGTGGTTCCCAAAATTCGGACAGTGTATTAAGGTGGAAAGCCAGACACTGACGAAGGAG
>JAFGRU010000087.1 GCA_016934985.1 Deltaproteobacteria bacterium | reverse complement strand
GCCGTAGATTCGGCGGTCAATGTGTCGTTTTTAGCAGCAGACGGGGGTAAAACCAGTCTGCGGAAAATTTGTTCACGGATTCAGGAAGAAAAGAAAGTTAAGTGCGGGAAGGAATAGCACGTCACCCCCGCAAATAGCCTTTTTCAAATATTTGCGCAAGTTGTCAAAGCTATCTAGGCGGCGGGCTTCCAGCCGGGACAATAGGAGCAGCGACACGTTAATAACCGTTCGGTCGGGATGAGAATGTTTAGTTGGTCGGAGCATCGCCAACATCCCCTATATCACAATTCCAGTACATATAAAAAATCATGGCCCGTGTTAAATTTTTGCGGCCGCGCAATATTGGATCACGGTTAAATAGTAAATCAACTAGGTACTCTATTATCCTGTCAAAGTCTTGGTAGTCCTTACGCCGAGCAACAATTTTGAGCTGAAATTCTTCAGTGACTGTTTCATACATGCGCAACAGGTCGATGTTCTCTGGCATTGCAAGAAAAGCCTTAATCACAGACGTTTCCTTTAGGTATCTCCGTCGAAACGCCTTGGCATAATCATGGGTCATATTGTTAATCTCGTTCTTTTTTTCGTAGGGGACACGCGGTGTAGGAGGGGCGTCTAATCCAGCAGAAATGCAGTCTTTATGACGTGCCAATGCTTCTACTACTTCTGCCAGCTCGTCTGGGCTCACAATTAATGGCGAATCAACAGGATCAAGGTCAGCTTTCTTTGGAATATCGGGGAACGTTTTTAGAAAAAGTTCCAGTTGTTCAAGCCCGCAAAGGTGAATTGACTCCTCCGGTATGTCACATTCTTTAGCAATATATGAACGGATCATACTCTCGGCATTTCCAGGTAATCTTCGGTTGGCGAATAACATGTAGTTATCAAGCTGTTTTTTTGTGCGCAGGTTTTTGATGCGCGGGATCTCCTTGCCAACTACTGTGTTGAATGATGAGATACTAAAAAAGTCATTTTCAGAAAAACTGCGATTGATACCATTCGTATGTTTGGCCTGGATAATGGTTGTACCTACCCAAGGGTTTGCCTTGCTGGGGTGAAGTTCTGCAGTACCTACGAACTTTGCATCGCGCCCACCATCAGGACCTTTGGCAAAACCCTGCACACCAATCCCAAATATTTTCTGGCAGATAAAAACGATAAGAGTTTCGAACTGGCCTTCACTCAGATTCTCATAAGCATACTTCACCGGGACCCCACAGCCAAGCAATCTATTTTAAAAAAGGGGAAAAACGGGGACAGATTTATTTTCAAAAATTCAGTTCTAATATAGCTCTGCTCGCTTTTCTGCAAAAACTCTGATCGCCTACAAAATATTTCCGATTAATATGTTATGAATTTGTCTTGGCAATGTCCAGAAAAAGATTAGAAATTAACAAGATAGAAAAAAGCACTTCCTCAACCAAACCTGAAACAAAAAGCCCCGGGCCAACTAGCCCGGGGCATAAACTTAGGTGCATTCATTTTTTGCCTTAAATGCTTTCACGACACAAAAAATTATTCACAACCTCCTCAAAACAATACAGCGAACCAACTTTGGAGCACTAAACTTTCGCTAAAACCCGGTTGATATCTTCCACAAAAATCTCGAAATACTTTTCACCTGGGAATAATGCATCTTCCCGCAAAGGTTGACCCATTCCGGAGGCCCCCAGCAACGGCTTCAGCTCCCTTGCCAGCCTGCGCCATTCCGATGCCACCACCAATGGATCAAATGTCTCCAGTCTTGAGCTGGATACACCAAACCAAAGAATTTCGAGGGCACGAAACAAGTGGATAGAGTTCACCCAAGGCGTCCAACCATCGGGGCGCAATAATTTGTCAAGCTTGCCGGGAACAAGGGCATATATTTTTTCACGGGCACTTGTCCTCACCTGGACCGCGCCGGATCGGACCATTTCCGCCAGGACATTTTGTGTTGAACGTGGCCCCTGGCCAATCAGCTTGGCGACAAGGGATGGATGTATTTCATCCACCGCCCCAAGAACACAGAAAATTTCACAGCGGAGGTTCACGCCGAACAAGGCCCGTAGGCGCAACAGCAAGGAGGGCATCCCTTCTTTCGGAAAAGGTTGAGCGAGGCTCCGTTTTTTGAAAACCGGCCGCAGCAACCCATGACGCCGAAAAAATTTATCGCACTCTTTTGGGGTCGGCATCGGACGCCCATCTTTCATGAAAAAAAGGGCCGTTTCCTTTTCCAGATAATTTTGATCAGCGAGTTTTTTCCATTTCTGTGCTACAGACGATTTTTGGCCCAGTATTTCAGCGACGGCGCTGAGTTCCGCTTTGGCCTGAAAATCAGCTTGTTTAATCAGATTCTGGAGGCGCTGGACGTTTATAAAATCCCCATTGACACCCAACCAATCCAGAACTTCGTCAAACAGGCGAGCATCATAGCGGGCAACGGTCAAGGTTAGAAGCAAGAGAGCTTCCGGATCAATCACCCTTGACTCTTCAACCTTGCTGTACCCGGAAACACCAATTGCTGACCATTGGCGCCACAAAAGATCGAGAAGTTTTTCGAGGATTTTTTCTTTAAATTCGGTCAATAAGGTGCCCATAACCAAACTCCCTGAAAAACATTTTGAGGCTTTCCATGTATCCTGGTGAGGGATCATGGGTTCTGGTCCAGGCCACTGCCGCCAGCAATTCATCATCTGTCGGCTTCAGCGCCTGAAGGTCTGTCGCATGGTAGCTGCCGAACTGGTCAACGGCTGCATAGAGTTTGAAAAATATC
>JAFGRU010000086.1 GCA_016934985.1 Deltaproteobacteria bacterium | reverse complement strand
TTTTACTTTCATGCAATAGTCACCTCAGAAAAATGAATGTCGCAGGATTTTAACATTTTTGGCTCAAAAAGTCCGACAGACTCCTAGTAGAAATACCTGTTGCTGGGGGCAAGACAAATCCCGCCGGGAGAAAAGGTTATAGAAACAATGTATTAAATTTTTCCAGCCACAATATTGTAAATATGATAATTTTTGGGCTAAGCCTCATCAGCCGAAGTTTGTTCACATTGAAAATCTGTCTTTTGAAAGGATAAAGATGAAAAGCTTAAAAGGAACACAGACTGAAAAGAATATTCTCACCGCGTTCAGCGGCGAATCCCAGGCCCGCAACCGTTACACTTACTTTGCCGGCAAAGCGCGCAAGGAAGGCTACGTACAAATAAGCAATATCTTTGAAGAGACGGCCAGCCAGGAAAAAGAACATGCGAAGCGCCTGTTTAAATTCCTCGAAGGCGGTGAAGTTGAAATTACCGCAACATTTCCAGCCGGCGTTATCGGCACCTCGGTGGAAAACTTGAAAGAAGCGGCTGCTGGTGAAAACCACGAGTATACGGTCATGTATCCAGAGTATGCCGCCAAGGCCCGTGAAGAGGGATTTCCCGAGGTTGCCGCAGCCATGGAAGCCATTGCCGTGGCGGAAAAGCAGCATGAAAAGCGTTATCTCGACCTGGTGGCCAATATCGAAGCCGGGCGGGTTTTCAAGCGTAAGGAGGTTGTAACCTGGCGGTGCCTCAATTGCGGCTATCTGCACAAGGGCAAGGGTGCTCCCGAGCTTTGCCCCGCCTGTGCCCATCCTCAGGCCCATTTCGAACTTCTCGGGGAAAACTGGTAAAAAGCAACAATAGGAATATATTTTTTAAATTTTTTTACTATCTCTACATTTCCCTTGGCACCGGCTGATGCGGTGCCAAAGGATTCAAGCCCTATAAATCGCCATAACTGCAGACAGAATAGGCCCCAATACCCGTGGACAAAATCAACGAAACCGATAACAATCCAGTCAATAACGCGATCATCATCAGTGAAATCCAACTTTTGTTGGCAGAAAAGCGCACTTCCCTGGCAACGCTGCGAACCGGCATTGCCATTTTCGTCCTGCCTCTTACCGTCGTCAGTTTCCTTATCGCAACCTCTCAGTATTATAAGATTGTAAACGTTCTCCATCTTTTCCTGCCTTTGATGTTGGCCTGTTTTCTTCTGGCCGTTTTCGGCGGATACCTGGTTATACGGGCGTTGCGAAAAATCCGTCGCTTTGAGGATACTATTGAAAAGCTGAAAGCCCGCCACAGCAAACTCTCCGAGATAATATACTGATTTTATTGGTTAAAAATAGGAAAATAAAACCTTGTTCAAGTCCTTTACCAACGCCAAGGCCTTGGCTTTGAACATCCCCAAAAAAGTAAAAACCCGTCAAAAAAATGAGGGTTTTTAATTCACCGTGAATTTAAGGGTGTTAGTCGTTCTGGATGGACACTAGCTGGAATCTTTAGCTGTTGATGGTACAAGACCGGTGGGTTTAAGTGTCACATTACCGAGGTCATCAAAATGGAGGACGGTCCGCCTGTTGTCCCGCCACTTTTGCAGCGTTTCCGTCTGGATTGAAAAGTAATGGGCGGTCTGTTGTAAAGACATTTCAGGAGGAGAGATTTTCCTTTTTTCGTTCTGGCCGTAACGGTTTAGATTGTAGAGACTCCAGAGTCTGATAACAATGCCGATTAAAAGGATTACAAGCAAGTAAATCCCAATCAGATCTACCAGATGCCGATAACCATGCTTTTCAATCATGACATCGTAAAAAATTTCAAAACCCAGCAGCCAGGCAAAAAGGGATAGAAAAGGACGAATCAGGTAAAAGAATAAAAGCCAGAACAGTGCCGTTAAAAAGTTTTGGCTGAGCCGTTGCTTTTTTGTTTGCGCCTCTGGACGTTCAATAATGATATTTTTCATATTTCAGCCTCGGTAATCCCGCGGTCCACGGTATGCCAGCGTGCTCTTTTCTTGGGGTTGTGCAAAAGCGCCCTTGGCAGCGCAACCAGGGTGGTAATCCAGTTGATGGCCCAATAAACCAGGGGATACCAGATCATTATGAAGTAATAACGGTAACTTCCTTTTTCATACCTGGAATCAAGCAAGAGGCTGATGGTAAATTGCAGAAGGCAGGTCAGCCCCAATACGACACCGGGCCAGGTCGGAATTATACTGACCACAAGATATTTTTCCGGAATTGGAAAGAAAAACCCGAGTATCCACAGAATCACCATGACAAACAGGGTCAGGCACCACAGAACACTACAGAAATGCTCAAAAAAAACAAGCCACATCCGGCGGGATGTCCATTTGAACAAATGCCCCAAATTCATCAGGATGACTTCATTGCCACCAATCGCCCAACGCAGACGTTGTTTCAGCAAACCGGAGAGGGTTTCCGGCATAAGTATCCAGCACAGAGCGTGGGGTTCGTAACGGATATCCCAGTGTGCAAGTTGCAGCCGCCAGGAAATGTCAACGTCCTCAGTCATAATGTTTTGCGACCAGTAACCGACCCGATGCAAGGCGGTTTTCCTGAAGGCAGAAACCACACCAGAAACAGTGAAAACACGCCCGTAGATACGTTGTGCCCGTTTGATCAGACCAATAATGGCGGAAAACTCTCCCATTTGAATTTTACCAAGCAAAGTGGAGCGGCTCCGCGTTCTCGGGTTTCCTGTGACCGCGCCGACCCTTGGACCGAACAGAAACTGTTTCATAATCCAGTGTACAGCCATTGGGTCGAGAAGAGCATCGGCATCTATGCAGACAAGGAATTCGGCGTTGGCCACCATGGAGCCTGATCGCAAAGCCACGGCTTTGCCCTGGTTGGTTGCCAGGTGGAGAACCCTTAATCGGGAGTTTTCAGGTAAAAGGGAGTCGAGAACGACGCCGGTTTCATCGCTGCTGCCGTCATTGATAGCCAGGATTTCGTAATTTGGATACTTAAGCTCCGAAAGAAAATTAATAGTTTCACTTATGTGGCTGGCTTCGTTGAAACAGGGTATAAGAATAGAAACCAGGGGGTAGGAAGGAAGCTCCGGGATATCCTCAGGTTTGCCCTGTGGTTTTTCCCAGCGGAAAAAAAAGTAAAGGGCTCCGATAATCCATACATAAGCCATGAATAACGGATAATAAAAGGTGTAGTTTTGAATTAATTCGCCCAGGTTCAACGTTCGTCTCCAGCCTGATAGGGAAATATCTGCAATGAAATACCGGTATGAACCTTTTTTCGTTCCGGGTGATTTTCTAAAAAGTTGTCCGGGTAGTAGCCGAAATTGACAGCTCCTTGGCGCTGGAGGAACTTCATCTGCTCCACAAGTTCAGCGGTCGGGATAGGTTTTTCCCGATTCCAATCATAGCTTTGAAGCTCAAAAACCGTCTTTTTCAGGCCCTGCGGATATTTCTTAACCTTGGCCACCATGTCCCCCAGCCAGGGAAGAGGAGCCCCCGCCTTCTCCATGTAGGGCATCGCCATGATTGCCGTCCAATCATAGGCGTTCAGAAACTGGGGAAGTGATTGGGCAAACCATGCTTCACTTTCGGGATTCATTATTGGCATCGCGTAAATGTTGCGCGCCGTAAATATCGTCGGCCGCCAGATTTTGACGAGTCCAGCCAATTCTTGAGTCCAGTCGATAAGCATCTGGGATTTGGCCTCGGTCCACCTCTTCATGGCTTCCGGGGAATTGCGGATTTCCCTGATTGAGCCAGGCAGCCCCCACTTCTCCCGATAGGTCTGGAGGGCATGGGGGTGATTGTCTTCAAAATCAGTAAAAAATGCATCATCGTGGAAGAGCAAGCCCTGAAAGTCGGCATAGCGGGCCAGGTCTGCGTATATTTCACGAATGGCCTTGCGTGCTTTTGGTTCAAAAGGAGACAAACGCCGGTAGGTATCGTCAGTTGTTTGATAAGTATCTGATTTTTTCCATTCCTGGACGAGCCAACTCTCCTCTCCAAATTCAAACCCGAGTACAGGCATCCAGGCAAAAACATCCACTCCGGCGCGGTTTCGCAACTGCCAGGCCACCCGATTGAAGAGATCGGCCTTTACAGGAAGGTGGCGATTGGGAAAATAAAGGGCATCGGCTGTACCGTTGCCGTCCGCATCAGCATACGCCTGCAGAAAAACAGCGGAGATTTTTAGTTTTTCGATGCGTTCGATAAGAAGCCCGAGGTTTTTTTCCTGCTGAACCGGGTCTGGATCATAAACATAGTCCAGATCAACATGCACCACCCTGTAAGGACCTGTTTTCTTAATATTATGAATTTGCCAGACCAGATCGTTAAGCTTTTGGTCCCCTGAAACAAGGTAACGACGAATTTTTGAGATGTCCGTTGAATAATTAGCCCCGTCTTCCAATGTGAGGGTTATGGGCATGCCAAGGTCCCTGGCAATTTGAACCGCCGGCAGGTTAAACTTGCCGTAGGGCCAGACCATGACCCGTGGACGTTTGCCAGTCTTTTCCTGAATGAGGTCCGTATTCTTTTCCAGATCCTTTCTTATGCGATTTAAGAAAGCGACATCCCCTTCGTATACCCCTGTTTTTTTGTCAAAAATGCGATGGGCCAGTGCCGGCTGGGAGTTTTCCTGAGGGTTGCCCTTGACTCCCAGGTGCAGTTCATAGCTGTGAGAGGCAATTTCCACCAGGCCCGAATCAGCCATTTCCTTGGCCTCGTCCCAGGAAATGAACCATTCTCGGGGAACAATGTGATCGCCGTAACGAACATAGTTATCGTCCGGCCCTTCCATCCAACTTCCGACAAGGGCCAGCACGGCAGGAAATTCATAGGCTTTTAAAAGAGGATAAACCCTTTGATAAAAACTGTCGTATCCATCGTCAAAAGTAAGAAGAACAGCCTTATCGGGCAAAGGCCGCTCGCCTTTGCCGGCTGCCAGCAAATCGTCGACAGTAATGGCCCGGAAGCCATGGCTTTTAAGCCAACTGAAATGTTCAATTAGCCTTTTTGTTGATATGGTCATTCCCTCAGGATCGTTCACCCGGTCCATAGTGTTGTGATAACAGAGCGAAATAAACTCATCACCTGCGGTAACTGCAGATGCAGTCAGCAATGATAGAACACAAGACACCAGAATAAATGAAAGGATTTTTTTCATCATCAGAATTTCCATCCCAGGCGTGAGTAAACGTAAGCCCGGTTTTCCGCATCTCCGTCAAAGAAGCTTTGTCCGTAGCAAACGCCGTAAACCCACTCCAGACGATAAGCGGCTTCATGAATTTGTTCGTAGCAGGCATTAGCGATGGGATTGCTGCCGAAATCTTTCTGCCAGTAGTTACCAGCCGAAAGCATCAGCCGGTGACTGAAGGAACGATCATAACGGCGCCAGATGCGGTGCAGGTTATCGAGGGTCAGTGTCGTTGTCAAATCCTGCTCGGGGTTGTAATACGGGGTGTTGTCTTTGGTGTTTGAGGTGCCATCCACTTCAAGATGGGCTGTGAGTTTGTATTTGGGATAGGTCAGAAGTCTTTGGGAAAAACGCGTAAAAACACCGGAGCGGAAGTTCCCATCGCTGAAATTCATGAAGCGGGCAAGGAGGCTGAATTCGCGGCTTTCACTTGCGCGGTAATTAAAACCGAGACTGGCCGCATCGGCATTAACACCGTTTTTGAGTGCCCGCAAAGGGGTCTCGCGGCTGAATAGTTCCAGTTCAATGGGGAATGACCAGTAATCGTTCAACTCCCATTCCGCCGCCAGTCGCAATCCTGGGTCACCCCCATCTGCAAAATTCCACGTTGCTTCAGCCAGCCCGGTAAGATCAGGCCAACGGTATTCAAATCCGGCCCCGAGCCGATGAAAATTCTCATCCCCCTCGGGAAAACTGCCAAATCCGAAGCGATAACCTGCAAACGCCCGGTAATTTTCATGCATGGGCCGGGAAAACAGAACCCCTTCAAGGAACAGGTCCTGATCACCTTCAGAAGAACCATCGCTTTGGCCGTACCCGGCTTCCAGCCTCAGCTCTCTCATGTTATGAATTTCCCAAAGGCGCCAAAGCTTCAGGACATGGACATCGTTTGGATAACGAAGATAAAGCTTTTTGATTAGTTCTTCCGCCTTTTGGTATTCCCTCAAATCCAGATAATTTTGGGCCCGGGCAATTTGAATGCCCTTGTGTTCGGGTTCCAGCCCGAGGCCGAGTTGAAAGGTTTCATTACTCAGGCGGGGCCATCCCCGGCTTTGGTAAACCACTCCCAATTCTTTAATAATATCTGTGTTGGCTGGCGCCAATTCGTGAAATGAAGTAAAAAGATCCTCCGCTTCGGGCAATTCGTCCCGGTAATAATGGTTCAAGCCACCAAGCATATCGGCATCGAATTTTTTATTGTTGGGGGTCCCTCTCGTATAGCCATCGCTATAATCCCAGGGTTGCTGACTGTCGCGGAGTTCTTTCACCATCTGATTGGCGTTTTTGAAATCCTCGCATTCGATAGAAGCGTAAAAAAGGCCAAGTTTGGCGTTAAAGTCATTCGGCCGGTTGCGAAGGATTTGCTGATAAATACTTCGGGCGATCTCCGGTTTTTTAAAGTAAAGCCAGGCGTCAGCTAAAGCTTCAAGTACATAGTGGGGGAAAACCGTCCATCCTTCCTCTTGAAGCAAATGATATTCATGGATGACCTTTTCCATTTGGAGGGCATCCCGCCAGGCAACCATAAGGTCAAACCGGGTCTGGAGTTGCGGAAGACGATCAGATGCCCCGGTGGAATTAAAAGAGGAAAGGTTCTTTTCCAATTGTTTAATGGCCAGGTGGGTTTCTTTGAATTCTTCCTTCTCCGACTTCGGGGGCAACTCGCCCCATCTCACGCGTAAGCCCCCATCCTCAACACGGATACGGGTCGTTTCAGAGGTTTTAAAATTGTCTGGAAACTTTTCAGATTTTTCCCTGGCAAGATCCGCAGCCCCAAGCTTTTCCATAATGAAAGTTTCACCGCGTAAGGCCGAGGTGTTGCCTGCCTGTTTCTTTTGATTCTGGTAATTTTTCAATGAAGCAAAGAGAGCATCCTCCTTTTGTTTCATTTCTCCCTTGGGCTGAGATCGGAGTTGATCGAGAGAGGCAAATGTATTAAGAAGATCCTCTTGATAATTACGGGCGCCTTTAAATTCTGGTGCCCGGGCTAATTCCTCTTGGACAATTTTCAGAGCTTGATAATAATCACCTTGTTTTTCAGCTACATATGCCTGGGCAAGGCGGTAAAATCGGTTTTCCGGCCAGCGTTGCTGGTGGTTTTTTATTAATCTCAAGGCGTCACTATAATGACCCATGTCGGTCAGGGTCAGAACCAGGCCCAGATTAAAATCCAATTGTTCAGGAAATCTTTTTATACCCCAACGGTACAGGGTTTCGGCCAGTTCAAATAACCCCTCTCTTCGTGCGGACTTGGCGGCCGCCTGAAGAACATAAGAAGGTACTTGGGAGGGATCAAGTTGTTGAATAAGAGAAACCGCATCCGCGTCCTTTTCCGCCCAGTTTAAAACGGTAAGATAATCGTAAAAAACCTGCTTGTTATGAGAATCTTTTTGATAGAGATTTTTCAGAATAGAAAGGGACTCAGAGAACTGGCCTTGCCGAGCCAGCGAAACAGCATCCTCGTGCGGCGTCAGCTTTTTGGCTGGGGAACCGTTACCACCCCAACACGGCCAGGAAAACAGGAGAAAAAGAAGCAATGGAAGAAAAACAACCGCAGGATATTTCCCTGCCGATTTGGTTGAATTTTTTTCCGGTCCGTATAATTTGTTTTGGGTTTTTCCCCAGACCCTAATCATCATCAACATTCTGAGTAATAGGCCTTTTTTTGTTTCAGGCTTTAGAGTGAAATTTTTAATAAAAGGTAATTTTAAAACGACCGAATATTATCAAAAATGCTTTTAATTGCAACTTTATAAGTGTTCTATTTAACTTTATTTTTTAAAGTTATTCGGGTCGATTTGCATTATTTACGCCAGGAAAAGAGCGGAAAAATACGGGGGGATAAGATGGAAAGGCCACGGAGATACAAGGTTGGGGATGTGCTTTATATCAATATTACTGATTTAAAATCCCCCCTCTATCTCAGATGTCCAGATTCTCTGCATGTAAAAAACTGCAAAAAAATTATCAATTTTTTTCACCTTCCTTTTACCCATGGGGCTGTTTTCGTAATATCAGATGGAGAATGGCCTTTGACTCCACTCTTGCGAAATTTAAACCTTCCGCTTCGGGCATCGAAAAGCAGGGCCACAATCCTTGGTGTGGAAAGGTTATGTTGAAAATTTAAATTGATGTTTCCTTCTGGGGACCAAAACCCTTGCATAGTTTGATGGCGGGGGATTCGATTACGTGGTAACCGGGTGCGGAAAAACCCGGGGAACCTGTCCCTTTTTTCCGGCTTTTAAAATCTATCTCAACCTGAATAAATATTTTCCTCAGACAATAAAAAACCCTGTCAGAAAACAGGGCTTTTTAAGAAAAAATCTCTTATGTTTTTATGAATTTTCCTGTGCCCAGGCCGCCCCTTTCTCCAAAATATCCTGGTTGAGTTCAAGAAGATGGGGTTTGCCGGCAAAAGTTTCCGCCAGCGCTTTGCTGAAATCATTTTCCCGCAGATTCATATTTCCTACGGCCATCATGACACCAAGCATCACCGTGTTGAGAGCCTTGGCCGAGCCGGCTTCCTTGGCGATCTGCTGGGCCGGAACTGCCAGCGTTTTAATACCGGAAGGAAAGGGAAAATCCCCGATGCTGCTTTCATAAAGGAGCAATCCTCCGGCTTTAACCTCCCCGGCGAACTTTTCCAGAGAAGGGCGGTTGAAAGCGACCAGGATGTCGATTTCATGAATCACCGGCGAACCGATCTCACGGCTGGAGAGAATCACCGCACAGTTGGAGGTACCCCCGCGCTGTTCAGGTCCATAGGAAGGATACCAGGATACATGGCGTCCGGCGGAAACGCCGGCCCGGGCGACAGCCAAACCAAGGCTGAGCACCCCCTGGCCTCCGAAACCGGCAATTTTAACCTGCACTTCACCTTCATAGCCGTTGTCGGCCGCAACCGATTCCTTCTCTTCACCCAACTGGAAAATAGCATCGAGTGCGGACTTTTGGTAAACGCTTTCCTTGCGGGCAATGGACTCAGCCTCACCACTGAGGTCACGGAGGTTGCCGAGAGGATACTCCTTTTCCATCATTTCATTGACAAATTCGGCGTTTTTAAGGGGGTCCATTTTTAGGTTGGTGGGACAGGGAGAGAGAATTTCAACAAAGGCATAGCCTTTCTGATCCCGTTGAATTTCCAAGGCCTTTTTTATAGCTTTTTTGGCTTTGCGGATATGGGAAATATCGGATACTGAGACCCGCTCGATAAAGACCGGCGCGAGCAGAGTATTCAGGGTTTCGCACATATGCAGGGGGAAACCGGTTTCGTGCTGATCCCGGCCGTAGGGCGAGGTCGTGGTCTTTTCTCCAATCAGGGTGGTGGGCGCCATCTGGCCGCCGGTCATGCCATACACCGTATTATTGACAAAAAATACAGCCATCTTCTCACCCCGGTTGGCGGCATGCATGGTTTCTGCAAGGCCTATGGAAGCAAGGTCGCCATCCCCCTGGTAGGAGATAACCACGGCATCATTCTGAGCCCTGGAAATTCCGGTTCCAACAGCCTGTGCCCGCCCGTGGGCCGACTGGAGATTGCCGCAGTTGAAATAGTAGTAGGCAAAAACGGCGCAGCCTACAGGACTAATGGCAACGGCCCGGTCTTCGAGACCAAGGTCCACCAGGGCTTCGCCAATCAATTTGTGAATAACACCATGGCCGCAACCGGCACAATAGTGGGTAGCACGAAGTGCTGTTCCGCCTTTACGAGGGAATTTGTCGTAAAGCCCTTTTGTCGGGCCGATAATCTTTTCAGTCATATCCTATCACCCAACCATTTCTTCGATTTTTTTATTGATGTCACCGAGCGAAATCAGGTTGCCGCCCATGCGGTTGACTAAATCAACGGGGCGGGAACAGTTTACAGCTAATCTGATGTCGTCAACCATCTGCCCGTTGCTCATTTCAACCGAAAGAAAACGCATATTTTCCCGTGCGGCGAGTTCCCGCAGTTTTTTGCCTGGGAAAGGCCAGAGCTTGCGTGGCCTCAAGAGACCAACCTTAAGCCCCTTTCCCCTGCCAATATCTATGGCCGAGCGGGAAATGCGGCTGCTGATCCCGTAGGAAACGAGGACAATTTCAGCATCATCCAACTGGTAACCTTCAAAGTCCTCCTCATTCTCTTGGATGCGGGCGTATTTCTTCTGCAGGTCATAGTTGAAATCCTCGAGTTGATCAAAATCGAGGAAGATGGATGAAATCAGATTCTCCCGGGTTTCTCTGGTACCGCTGACAGCCCAGGAAGAATCAATTTGGGGAACGATGGATTTCTCAGGAAATTTGAGCGGCTCAAACATCTGCCCCAAAACACCATCCGCCAGAACGTAAACCGGATTGCGGTATTTGAAAGCCAGATCAAAGGCATCTATGGTCATGTCGCACATTTCCTGGACCGAATCGGGCGCTAAGACGATACAGCGATAGTTGCCGTGGCCGCCCCCTTTGACCACCTGGTTATAGTCTCCCTGCTCGGGACCTATA
This sequence comes from Deltaproteobacteria bacterium, assembly GCA_016934985.1. Taxonomy (GTDB): domain Bacteria; phylum Desulfobacterota; class Desulfuromonadia; order Desulfuromonadales; family JAAYDE01; genus JAFGRU01. The sequence continues at coordinate 3,615 of JAFGRU010000086.1, read as the reverse complement.
TTCCCAAGACCCGGTCCTGCCCTGGCTATATCTACAATAACGGCGGGAAGTTCGGAGCCTGCCAGGTAGGAAACGCCTTCCTGCTTGAGGCTGATGCCGGGACCTGAAGAAGCGGTCAAAACCCGTCTGCCTGTGGAAGCAGCACCGTACACCATATTGATGGCAGCCACTTCGGATTCCGCCTGGACAAACCTGCGATTAGCCAAGGGGAAATAGCGCGAGGCTTCCTGAAGAATTTCACTGGCAGGGGTGATGGGATAGCCAAAATAACAGTCGCAACCCGCGTATAGCGCACCGATAATCACTGCGGTGTTGCCTTTGACCAATTTTTTAGTCATGAATCAATGTCTCCCGTTTCAACCTTCCTGGGGAATGTGAACTTCAATGGCAAACGGCTCAGGACAGGTATAATAACAATTACCACAGCCGATACAGCCGCTCCCCTTGTATTTTACAACGTGGTAGCCACGTGGATTGATCTCATCACTCATGTACAAAACCTGTTTGGGACAAGCAGCCGGACAACGCCCACAGCCCTTGCATTCCAAGCTGTCAATTACCGGATAGGGTTCTTTTTTTGCCTCACCAGCCATAATTCTCACCCTCTTAACCTGGCTAAAAAAAGGCCGGACACTTCCAGACATCAGAAAAACCAGCCATGGAAGCTTCGGCCTTGTTTTTACATGAAAGTAATACTGATAATTTTATCTAAAATTATTTAAAACGTACAGCCAAAGACGCCAATAAGCGCCTACCGACAAGCCTATTACCCTTTTTAAAGGATTTAGCTCCGTCATGTCAAATTGATTTTGATTAACCCTTGTCAGCTTCATCCTTGTCACGTATCTCTACCCGACGGATTTTCCCAGAGATGGTTTTGGGCAATTCACTGACAAACTCGATAACCCGCGGATATTTATAAGGAGCAGTAACGGATTTAACATGGTTTTGAAGTTCCAGTATCAGTTCAGCACTGGCAGCATAGTCTTTGGTCAGGACTACGGTCGCCTTGATGACCTGACCGCGAATCGGGTCGGGCACCCCGGTGATTGCGCATTCAAGCACAGCAGGATGCTCGATGAGGGCGCTTTCAACCTCAAACGGCCCGATCCGGTAGCCCGAGCTTTTGATGACGTCGTCGGCACGCCCGACGAACCAGTAATATCCGTCCTCGTCCCGCCAGGCCATGTCACCGGTGTGATAAAAACCGTCGTGCCAGACTTCCCCGGTTTTATCTTCATCCCGGTGGTAGCCTGTAAAAAGGCTGAGAGGTCTTCCTTTATCGGTGCGGATGACGATTTCACCCTCCTCACCGTCTTCACAAAACCCACCCTCGGCATTCATTAATTCAATTTCATAAAGGGGACAAGGCTTGCCCATTGAGCCGGGCTTGGTGTCCATCCACAAAAAGGTGCCGATCTGAACGGAAGTCTCGGTTTGTCCGAACCCCTCCATGATCCGCATGCCGGTAAATTCCAGGAACTTTTCGTAAATTTCCGGATTAAGAGGCTCTCCGGCCGTGACCGTGTATTGCAGGCCGCTGAAATCATATTGGGAAAGATCTTCCTTGATAAGGAAGCGATACACCGTGGGAGGAGCACAAAAGGTGGTGACACCAAAATCGGCACATTTGCGGGCCAGGTTTGCTGCATCAAATTTATCGTAATCGTAGGCAAAAACAGCGCTGCCGCAGATCCACTGGCCATAAATTTTCCCCCAGACAACCTTGGCCCATCCGGTATCGGCAACGGTGTAATGAAGGCCGTCATCCTGACAGTTCTGCCAATATTTGGCGGTCGGGATATGGCCTAGGGGATAGGTGTTCACATGTTGAACCATTTTCGGGTACCCGACGGTGCCGGAAGAAAAATAGGCAAGGAAGATATCCTCGTTGGTGGTATCGGCTGTCCCCGTAGGCCGCGTGAAATCGGGGGAGGCCTTTTCAATTTCGTTTTCGAGGTTGAACCAGCCTTCCCGATTGTCGCCGAGAAGCACCTTGTCCTTGAGGATACCCCCGGTTTTATTCTGGGCCTCGTCGACAAAATCGGCCAGAGACCCCTCGTTGATACAGACAATCATTTTGATGTCGGCCTTTTCGATGCGATAAACCAGGTCCTTGGTGGTCAGCATGTGAGTTCCGGGGGTGGCAATGGCGCCGATTTTATGAAGCCCCAGAAAGCAGTACCAGAAACTGTAGTGCCCTTTGAGCAGCAATTTGACGTAGTCGCCTTTCTTGATTCCCCGGCTGAGGAAAAAATTGGCGGCCTTGTCACTCAAGGTTTTCATCTCCCCGAAAGTCAGGGTTTTATCGTTGTCCAGGTCGTCGCACCAGACCAGAGCCCGCTTTTCAGGCTGCTGTTCGGCGTAATAATCGACGACGTCATAGGCAAAATTGAAATTTTCCGGGATGTTTATTTGAAAATTTCCAACGAAATCCTCATAGGATTCAAAATCGACACGGTTTACAAACTTTTCTAAAAGACAGGACATGATTTACTCCTCAACAATCCATCAAAAAATTATGGCAAGAAACTTAGCGACCTTGTTATTAAGAGATTCCATCCCATGTCCATAGCTGGAATCGAAAAAGATGGAATCGCCAGCCTCAAGGAGGATTTCATGATCATGGATTGTAATCTTTAAAGTCCCTTCAAGGACATAATCAAACTCCTGGCCGGGATGGGAATTGATGGAAACGGGTGTCTCGGGCAATTTGGGTTCCACCGTAACCAGAAAGGGTTCGGCTTTTTTATGGTGAAAGTTTGGGGCCAGATTCTGGTAGCTGTAATCAGAATGGCGCTCGACATTGATCCCCTTATCTTTTCGGGTCACCGTATAGATGTTCATATGTGGTTCTTTCCCGGTCAAGAGAAGGCTCATATCAACTTTCAACTCTTGAGCGATCTTAAAAAGAACGCTGGCGGGAATGTCCTGTTTCCCGGATTCGTAATCGCTGTAAGTTTCCGGGGAAATTCCCAGAATTTTGCCAAATTGGGCAGCGGAAATATCGGAGGATTCACGCAAATCATGAATCCTTGAACCAATTTCTTTGATCTTCTCACTCATAACAGCCCCCTTTGTTAGCGGATAGGGTAAAAGGAACTTCATCAATAAAGGTTATACATTGGTCCATATTTTTAAAGGAATATGCAGATAATTTAAAGTGGAATTTTAAAATTTATAAAATCATTTTATTCACCATGGAATTTTTTCCCTAATGGCAACTTCAAAAAAAATACTTTTTTCATATATTTTCATATATTTACAAGGGTAGAAGGTGCGAAATTATTCTATTCAGTTTTTAAAACATTTTTATATTTTTTGACCTTAAATTAAAACATTAAGGCCGGGAGTATCTCTTTTTCGAAAACCGATTTTTCCCCCCGAAGACCGAGCTTACCGGAAAATAATCTTAAAAATAATTTAGATTATTCCAAAGTACTTTTAAAAAAATATTCTTCTGACCCAAGCTATTAAATTCTGAAAAAAAAGAGGCTCTTCAGTACGAAATCTGAAGAGCCTTTTTCTTTTTTTTGGTGCCGAAGGGGAGACTCGAACTCCCACGGGCCTACGCCCACTAGACCCTGAACCTAGCGCGTCTACCAGTTCCGCCAC
>JAFGRU010000085.1 GCA_016934985.1 Deltaproteobacteria bacterium | reverse complement strand
TCCTGAAGAACCGGAATGATTCGAGTCCTGCGGATACCAGCTTCACTTTTGGTGCGGCGGAGGATGCCCCCATCGCAGGGAAATGGTAAACTGGAATTTCGTCGAAAAATACCATATTCATAAATTGACGAAATATAAATGCATAATGTTAAAAGGCTGAGTGTTCTGCTCAGCCTTTTTCCTTTTGTTTGCATATGGACAAAGCGGCAGGTAAAAAAGTTGCCCCTTCACTAGTGCTGTGATAACGTATTGTTTTTATTAAATCATTATAAAATGCAGTTGGTTATTGAAGAATTATGCCTTTGTCTCTCATACTGTGTTCCTCGGTACCCCCAAATTTTTCCGTGACTTTCAGGACTTGCGCACCTTGTCTGAGAATCGAATTCTAATTTTTCGCCACCTTGGCAGATAGTGAATGAAAAAGGAACGTTTGGACAAACTTCTGGTTGATCGCGGCTTGGTCCAATCCAGGGAAAGAGCCAGGGCTTTGATTCTGGCCGGGAAGGTTTTGGCGGACGAGCAGGTTTTCGACAAAGCCGGGATGAAAATTCCGGAGGACACGTCTCTGCGCATCAGGGGGGAAGATATACCTTTTGTTTCCCGTGGGGGGCTAAAGCTGGCCCACGCGCTAGATGAATTCAATGTTGACGTGCATGACGTCGTGGCCTTGGATGTAGGGGCCTCAACAGGGGGCTTCACGGATTGCCTTCTTCAGAATGGGGCTGCGAAAGTATATGCTCTGGATGTTGGTTATGGACAATTGGCCTGGAAACTCCGCCAGGACCCGCGGGTGGTCTGCCTGGAAAGGACAAATATCCGCCATCTCCGTCCCGAGCATCTTGCTGAGAGACCGTCTCTGGCTGTAATCGATTGTTCTTTTATTTCCCTGACAAAAGTGCTGGCCCCAACCCTTGATCTTCTAACCGCAGACGCTGAGGTCATCGCTCTGATTAAGCCCCAATTTGAATTAGAAAAAGGACAGGTGGGCAAAGGCGGTATTGTCAGGGATGCCCGCCTTCAGGAGTTGGCTATTCAGAAGGTCCGGGATTTCGCGTTGTCCCTTGACTGTTTGGGGCAGGGAATAGTTGAAAGCCCTGTCCTTGGCTCAAAAGGGAACCGGGAGTTTTTAATTTATTTGGTTAAAAGGTAAATAGACTGAAGGAAAAAAGAAGGTTGAAGACTATTAGGCTGAAGACTTTTAGGTTCCCCTTCAGCCTTCCACCTATTAACCTGGTTTTTTATGATCAAATTGCTTCATACCGCGGATGTCCACCTCGATTCTTCCTTCCCCTCTCTCGGGGAGAAGGAAGAATTGCGCAAAAACGATTTTATCCAGACATTTGAGCGGCTCTTGAGCCTCGCCATAAAAAACGAGGTTGATTTTTTTCTGGTTGCCGGCGATCTGTTCAATTCTGCAACCCCTTCATCCTTTTCAATTGGAAAAGTCCAGAGTGGCATAAGAAGACTTGCCGATCGCGGAATTATTTCCATTATTCTTCCCGGCACTCATGATCATGTTTCGCAAGTCAATTCGGTCTATCGGAGGCATGACTTTTCTGATGCCATTGTCTTGGACGACCCTGGTAGAAAAGATCCCGTGGTGGTTGAAAAGAGAGGGAAAAAAGTCTGTTTTTACGGTGCACCCTATGTTTCATCAGATGCCGGACATTCTTTGGCGGCTATGACCAGGAAGTTTTCGGAAGGTATTCATGTCGGCTTGTTGCACGGTTCCCGCAAAGGAAGCCCCGAATGGAATTACCGCAAAAAGGACCTCGTGTTCACTTTGGATGATTTGAAAAAATGGCGTTTGGACTATGTCGCTTTGGGTCACTACCATAATTTTGAAATATTCAGTGAAAGCAACCGGGTTTTGGCCTGTTATCCCGGTTCCCCGGAAGGCAAGAAGTTCGGTGAAAACGGCGTCCGGCACGCGGCTCTTGTCCGGCTTGATGAACACGGTTTAATTGTTGACAAAGCGGCGGTAAACGCCAGAACTCTGCAAGAGCAACGCCTTGATTTAACTGGGATTTCTGATAGGCAAACGGTCAGAGAGGCCATTTTGAGCTTTGCCGATTCGAACACCCTTTTGCGCCTCACCCTGGAGGGTATCCTGGAGTTCCCTCTGGATATGGATTTATTGCAGGCCCAGGTCTGCGATAGTTTTTTCCATATTGAGATGATTGATCATACGTCGCTTTTTGACAGCCATTTTGCCGGCCGAATTGCCGACGAAGAGACGGTCCGGGGCTGTTTTGTCCGTCGGGTTCAAAAGCTCATGGCCGGGGCTTCCCCTGATGAAAAAAATCTTCTGGAGCAAGCCTTCCGTGAAGTTTTGATGCGTTTTAAAGCCAACGGAAAAGGCCTGGGATGATTCTGGAAAATTTGGAACTGATTAATTTTGGCAAGTTCTCCAAGGCTGATTTTCGGTTTGAGCCGTATCTGAATCTGGTTCTCGGGCCTAACGAGGCCGGGAAGTCGACCTTGATGGAGGCAATCCCATCGGTATTTTTCGGGGTTCGCAACAAGGATCGTTTTCAGAACTGGAAAACGTCAGGTTCTTGCCAGGTTGCCGCTATACTCCGGAATAGTGAGAGCAGGTGGCGGATCGAAAGGGATATCCTTTCGGATCAGGTTTGCCTTGTGGAGGAGGATGACAAACATAATCTGCTTTACCGTTTTGAGGGCAAAGTTCCCCCTTTGGGGCGCTCCTCGGAAAAAATTGAATATGCGGACAGGCTTGCCCAAGCCCTTGGGATTGTCGAGGAGGATATTTTTCGTTCTTCACTTTTTTTCGGCCAGGGGCAGTTGGAAATTTCCGGTGAAAATGAACTGGGTGCCAAGGTCAAAAATCTTTTGTCGGGTTCTGTTGAGGTCGATTACGAAAAAGTCTTGAGTTCCCTTCAGGAGGATTACTTTGCTATCACCCGGAAGAACCCTTGGGGACGGGATAAAACCAATGATCGGGCCCTGGAAAAGGTCAGACAGGAGTTGGATGATCTTGAAAAGGCGTGGTTGGAGAGTACGGAAATTACCCGCAAAGTTGAGGAACTGCAGGTCAAGGTAGAAACCCTCAGAGCGGATGTTGAAAAAGACCGCAAGGATGTTGCTCAAGGGCACCGCTACCTGCAGTGGGCTAAAAGCCGTCTGGATCTTGAGGAAAAGGAACGGATGCTCAAGGAGGAATTCCGGCGGTTGCAAAAGGAAGAACAGAAAATAGAGAATCTTCAGGGAGAAAGGAAGCTGTTGGAGCAGGCCATTTTTGATATGGCGATACCTGCTGAGGCGACGGAAGATTTGCCCCGGCTTATCTATGAGCTGCAGGAACTTCGGGCCAGGGCAAAAAATGCCCAGAAAGACATTGCGGCTGTTTATGAAAAGATGCCTGTCGCCGAGAAGACGCCCTGGACGATGCTTTTTTTCCTGTGTGTTTCACTTGTTTCTGTTGGCGCCTACCTGATTCACAGAGAACCTGACTGGCTGGTCCCCCTGGGGTTGGGTGCGGGGCTCGCTATTTCCCTTCTTTTTTTGTTTGTGTTGAAAAGGAACAGCGTGCTTTCCAATGAAAGGAGTCTGATTAAAGGGCAGGCAGAGATTCTTGAGGCAGGGTTGGAGGAGACGAGAAAGAGTCTCTTGAGTTTAGAAGGGTATTTGGGTGAACTCGGCTTAAAGCATTCTGAGGAAGAGTTGCGTTATTTGAAAAGTGCTTTGCAGAAACGGGCCGGTTTTGAAGATCGCCTGCGAGCTATTGACAGTGCAATGGCAGTTCTTGAGAAGCCCCGGGATTTGCAGGAGCTGAAAGCGGCCCTGATCCGCGAACTTGCGGTGTTGGATGACAAGAAAAGGCGGGTCCAGACGAATGATTTTTTGGCGGAAATGGTGGATTTCCCTGAGGCTGAAGAAAAGCTTGCCACCCTGGAAGAAAGATTGAAGACCAAGGAAAAAGAACTGTCTGAATTCGAACAGCAGGAGTCATCCCTGGCCGGTCAATTGGGAAGCCTTCCTGATATTGAAGACCGCGGCCATTTTTTGAAGGAAAAAGGCCTTTTTCTGAACGAGCGGAAAAAGGTTCTGCAGCGGGCTTTCGATCTGCTTGCCGAATCGGCCGAAGATTTCCGCCGGGGATATCTTGATAGATTTGCCGCAGAGGTTGATCAGAGCCTGGGGCATCTGCTGGAAACAGAAGGCAGAAGTCTGCGTGTGACGGACAAACTCACCTTTTGTTTTAAAGAGCGCGGCAACGAAGAAAAACCCGTCAACCATTTCAGCCAGGGAACCGTTGATGCTGCATTTTTTGCTATTCGCCTGGTTCTGGCCAGACTGCTGTTTAAAGGACGGCAACTGCCGTTGTTTTTGGATGATCCTCTGGTGAATTTTGATTCAAAGAGGTTAAGCAATACGCTACAATGTCTCGAAGATTTTTCGCCGGGGCAGCAGGTGATCTTGTTCAGTCATGACCGTCGCTTGCTGGACCTGATTGACAGCCGAAAGTGGAATATCATCTTGATCCCGGGATAAGATTTTTTGAAAAGGAGAAAATGGAATGGAAGAACAGTGTCTTTTCTGTAAAATCGTTAAAGGGGATATCCCTGCGGAAAAAATCTATGAAGATGATTTGTTAATAGCATTCAGAGACATTGAGCCCCAAGCCCCTTTCCATTTTTTACTGGTTCCGCGACAGCATATCAGGTCAACGCTTGACCTGACGGCAAGTAATGACGCTCTTTTGGGGCGTATATTTCAGGTTGCCAACAAGATTGCTCGGGATTTCGGTTTTGCCGAGGATGGATTCCGGGTGGTCAACAATTGCAATGAAGGGGGCGGGCAGTGTGTTTGGCACATTCATTTCCATCTTTTGGGCGGGCGTCAGATGAACTGGCCGCCGGGCTGATGAAAAGGTGGAAAGCATTTAAACTGAAGTCTGAAGGTCGGTGACCAACGACTAAGGACAAGTGACAAGTGACAGATTTTTCTTCAGTCTTCAACCTTAACCCTTTTTATAAGTGTGGGTGATAGCTTTGCCGTTCGATTTTGAGCGAAAAGAGAAACGCCTGATCGAAGAGATCATGGAGCTTCTGGTTACGCATTATGGCGGGGAGTTGAGCGAGGAGGAGCTTGACCACCATATTGCGAATCTGGAGCGGGCTATTCAGATTGCGAAAAGCTCCCATGAAGGTCAGTTTAGAAAATCGGGCGAGCCTTACTTTTTTCATCCTTTGAGGGTGGCCCATCTGGCTGCCCGAAACTGGATGGATTTTGCCTCCATTACAGCCGGATTTCTTCATGACGTTGTGGAGGATACGCCGGTTACCTTGGCAGAGGTGGAGTCGGCTTTTGATTATGAAGTGGCATTTCTCGTCAATGGACTGACAAAAGCAACGGATGAAAAACTCAGCCGTGAAACATTGCGGACCCAAACTTATCGCAAACAGCTGCTGGTTGCCCTGGAGGATGTCCGGGTTTTATGCCTGAAGTTTTGGGATCGTATCGACAATCTGCAGACCATCGGGGCCCTTGACCCAACAAAGCAATCCCTGATTGCCGAAGAGACCCGGGAAATTTATGTTCCCCTGGCCCTTCATCTCGGCATGGGATATGTGACCTCGGAATTGGATTCTCTTTCTCTTCGCGTTCTTTATCCGCGGCGTTTCAAACGTTATCAAATAGCTTTACGGGCGATTCGCAGGGAACAGGAAGGATGGCTGAGAAAATGTCGCTCCAAGATTTCTCAGCTGTTTGAGAGCCACAAAGTTGAAGCCCTAATTAAAGACCGTTGGCGGGCTTTTTCTATTGCTGCGGTCCGGGCTTTGAACCAGGGATTCCCCAAGGTTTACACCATGGAAATTAATGTGGACAAGACCCTGGATGCCTATCTGGCGCTGGGCTTGATCCACTCTCTTTTCCCCCCCATCCCCGGGAAGCTGAAGGATTACCTGCATATCCCCTCTCAGTACGGATTCCAGTCCCTGCAGACCACGGTTCAGGCCGAGGAGTACCGGCTGAGAATCGAAATCACAACCCATAAGTTGGATCGTTTCAATCGTGCCGGCATTCTTGCCCCCGGCTTTGTCTTTCAGAAGGCAAACTTCCAGGACCTGATGAGATCTCTGCTCGAAGGTGAATCCGTTTTTGATACCGAGAGCCTGCGGTTGGCCTCCTCGATTATCCAGGTTTATACTCCGCGTGGTGATGTCAGGGTGCTCCCCGAAGGTAGTTGTGCTTTGGATTTCGGTTTTGAAATTCATGAGGAATTGGGGCTTCACGCCCTGCGGGCTCGAATCAACGGCAAAACCCGGCTCCTCAAATCGAGACTTCTTGATGGCGATCAGGTTGACATCGAACGGGCCGATAAACCCCAGGTGCTTCCCAAGTGGCTGGAGTGGGCCGTGACCCCCAAAGCAAGAAACAGTATCCGCCGCTACTTGCGCAACCGGGTTCGCGAGGAAGACACCGCGGATGAATAAGGTCGTCGGAACAGCAGGTCTTTTCCTTTTCTTACTCTTTTGGGGCCTGATTTTGGCTCCACCCTTTGTTTGGGGCAACCAGGCCAATATCTTTGTCTATCATCGCTTCGGCGATGACCGTTATCCTTCCACCAATGTTTCACTCGAGACTTTCGAAGCTCACCTGAAAATATTACAGAAGGAGAACGTTGAGGTTCTTCCCCTGGGCGAGGTGGTAAAGCGCTTGCGGCAAAGACGCCCTTTGCCCCCGGCATGTGCGGTTTTGACCGTTGATGACGGTTATCGAAGCTTTTTGAGCGGAGCTATGCCCCTTTTGCGCCGCTTCGGATATCCGGCCACCCTGTTTGTCAGCAGCGGAGCGGTGGGCGGTCCGGGATTTCTTTCCTGGCAGGAGTTGCATGCCCTCGCCCAGGAGGGCATTGAAATCGGGAATCATTCAGCGTCGCATATGCATCTGGTTGAGAAAAAAGCGGGGGAAACGACAGCGCAATGGCGGGCCAGGGTAAAAGGTGATGTGGCAGCCGCGCAGGCTGACTTCTCAACACACCTCGGTCAGGAGGCAACGCTTTTTTCCTATCCTTACGGCGAGTATTGCCCTGAGCTTGTGGATTTGGTTGCGGAACTGGGGTTTTCCGGGGCAGCAGGCCAGCAATCGGGAGTGGTCCGCAGTGCCAACCAACTGTATGCCCTGCCGCGCTTTCCTATGGGCGGGTCCTTTGCCTCAGTGGAGGGTTTTTCATCCAAATTGAAAATGAAAGCTCTGCCGGTCCAGATTATTGCGCCTCAAAGCTCTCTGCTGGCGGAAGAAAATCCTCCTCTTTTGCGGGTGGCTATCGATGATAATGAAGTCGATCTGAGGCGGTTGCGTTGCTTTGTTTCCGGCCAGGAGAACGGCCGGATCCAGCCCGATCCTTCTTTGCCGAACGGTTATCTGGTGCAGGCCAATGCGCCGCTGATGTCCCGGCGGAGTAAATACACCCTTACAGCTCCATCCAAGAACGGAAAATCCTGGTATTGGTTCAGCCAGTTGTGGATAAGAACGGATGTCCCTGAATAAGCACTCAGTTTAAAGGGCTGGCAGATTGGAATCCATGGCCAGGGATTTGGAGGCTGGTGTTCGCAGCCTGGCTTGGGAAAGGCGGCCAAGGCGGTTGTGGCGAATGATATTTTTGATGCTTTGGATGTATTTTTCACCCTTAATGGAGTAGTGCATCAAACCTTCGGCCAGTTCGAGGCTTTTCAGGGGCAATCCTTCTGAGCGCAGAAACGCTCTTTTTTCACGTAATTCCCTGTAGGCGCGGTGAGTGTTGATGTTTCTCAGATAGGAACTGACTGAGGCGGAGACCGATGTGAAGCGGCGGACTTCGTAGGTTTTTCCGTCCGGGCGGTCAAGCGGCACGATCCCTGCCCCCGGGGTAAAGGTCCATTCACCGAAGAGATTGTTGGCCAGACGCGAGAACCTCGATGTTCCGTAGGCGGACTCACTGGCAGCCTGGGCGAGAACCAGAGCCGGGGGAATGACATCGACTCTTTTCAGCAGTTCGCGACGCAGTTTCGGTTCCTTGACGGGGTCGCCGGATAATTTGTAGGTTCTGAGGATATGGCCCAAAAAATCAAGTTCTTCAGGGGACAAGTTTTGGCCAAGATCGATTTTTTTGAATATTCCCTTGAGTTCCTCTCTTTGAAGTTGAATCTGGTGGTTGGCGAGAAGGGTGATAGGCAAAATGGAGAGAAAGAAAATCCTCTTTTTTTTCTTTAAGTCCCGGATTTGATCGAGGTTTTTGGGAAGGGCTTTGATAACCAGGGGGGGGATGCCCTCGTCCAGGTTTTCCCAGCCGTACTCATAGGAGGAAAAGAGATCCACCAGCTCCTGATGGCTGGATGGGTTCACTTTTATCGCCTTTTTTGCGAAGGCCTCAGTGACGCCAAAGGATGTGTTTTCCGGACTGTTTTTGCAGCTGGGGAAGAATGACAGAGCAAATAACACCAGCAAGGCTGAAAAATAACGCCAGCATGCAGCTCTCGGCCGGAAGGATGATGGCTCCCGGTTATGCTTGTTAAGGTTTGCAGGTTCCAAATCTGGATGCCTCTTAGAAACACATGAAAAGTTTTGTCTCCCCAAGGAGCCAAGATTTATACCATTATTGGCTACAAGAACTCAAATTAAACTTTAACAGAACCAGGGGAATTTTTTCTTCGTTTATCAAATTTGGGGGAATGGGCTAGAATAATAGAGTCTCCCGGCACGCTCATTGATGGATTTAGGCGTCTCTTGAAGTGGGTGGTATGCGGCCAATAAAGAACCAGGTGGGGATAGGTAAGGAAAAATGAAGCATTTTCGGAAAGAATTATGGTTTAATGTGCCGACACGCAGGGCGTTTATCAACATCACCCGTGAAGTCGAGAACTGTCTTCACGAGAGTGGGATTGAGGAAGGGCTTGTTCTCGTTAACGCGATGCATATCACCGCTTCAGTTTTCATTAATGATGACGAAAGCGGTTTACATCATGATTTTGAACTCTGGCTGGAGAAATTGGCTCCCCATGAACCAGTCTCTCAATATCGCCACAATGTCGGCGAGGACAATGCCGACGGCCACATGAAAAGACAGATCATGGGACGGGAAGTGGTTGTCGCCGTCACTGGCGGCGCCCTTGATCTTGGCCCATGGGAACAAATTTTCTATGGTGAATTTGATGGCCGGCGGCGAAAGCGCGTTTTGGTAAAAATTATCGGCTTGTGAACATTAAGCCGGCCTTTCCCCCCGGGATGACTTGCCGCTGGGGGTTTGATATGCTAGTGTCCGTTGTGCCGGCAGTATCAGGAGCCGGGTAGGCGGGATGTGAGGCTGGCTCGCCTGAGTTGGAAAATGACCAAATCGATACAAATTCCACAACATATCGCCATCATTATGGATGGCAACGGGCGCTGGGCGGAGAAGCGTTTTTTGCCCCGCATTGCCGGGCATCGTCAGGGGGCCAAGAACGTCAGGATGGTAGTACAGGCCTGCCGAAGGCTTGGCGTGGATTATCTGACCCTGTTCGCCTTCAGTACGGAGAATTGGAAGCGCCCCCGCAAAGAGGTTGATGCTCTCCTTAAATTACTGATTGGCTTTCTTGCCGATGAAATGCCGGAGATGTTGACCAACGGTATTCGTTTCAACGTCATTGGCGATCTGGACATGTTCCCGGCGAGGGTGCGTTCCGCTCTCATCGAGGGCATGGAGCGAACCGCCCACCTCAAGGACATGGTCTTGACCCTGGCTCTTTCCTATGGGGGGCGGGATGAGATCGTTCGAGCAGTGCGCCATTTGGTGGAGAAGGTTCAAGAGGGAGCCCTGCCTTTGGAAGAAATCGATGAATCGGTCCTGGCCGATTTCCTCGATACCCGGAATATGCCGGACCCCGACCTGCTTATTCGAACCAGCGGAGAACAGAGAATCAGCAACTTCCTTCTCTGGCAATTGGCTTACAGTGAAATTTTTTTCACCGAGGTCACCTGGCCCGAATTCGATGAACAGCAATTTCAACGCGCCTTGGAAGAATACGGACGCCGCCAAAGGCGTTTCGGCCTGACCCAGGCTCAAATCCTGGCCGGCAACGACGGCGGGGGGAGGTAGCCATTAAACAAAGGCTTCTGACAGCGCTTGTGGCCATTCCTCTGTTGGTGCTGCTTATCCTTTTTGCCGGTCGAACCTTATTCAATATTGTCATCTGGTTGCTGGCGATGTGGGGGCTTTTTGAGTTTTATGCCATGAGTCTGCCGGCGGACAGGGGGCTGGAAAAAAAACTGGCGGCTTTAGGCGGCTCCTTTCTGGTTTTCGCCCCGTTTCTGGATGGCAACTTTTTATTGGCTCTGCCGACTTTTCTGTTCCTTTTGTTTGCCATTCTGCTGCTTTTCCGGTGTCGTGAAATAGCGACAGTTGCGGGGCAGCTGGCTTTCATTATGCTGGGCTTTGCCTATATCCCTTTTCTGCTTGGGCATGTGGGGCTTGTGTTTGGGTTGCCTCACGGCCGAAAGTGGATATTTCTCATCTTGCTGATTGTCATGTGCAGTGACAGTCTGGCCTATTTCGTTGGAACCGCGCTGGGTTCCCATAAGCTTTATCCGGTCATAAGCCCTAAAAAAAGTGTCGAGGGCTCTCTTGGGGGTCTCGCTGGCGGGCTTCTTGCCGTGTACTTGGCCCGGCAGTTTTTCTGCCCTTTTCTGACCGCTCTTGATTGTGTTCTGCTCGGTTTGCTTCTAGGTATTCTAGGGCAGATCGGCGATCTTTTCGAATCAATGCTTAAAAGAAGCTTCGGGGTCAAGGATTCGGGCGCCCTGGTCCCGGGGCATGGCGGTATTCTGGATCGTCTGGACAGCCTCCTGTTTGCCTTTCCGGCCGCCTATTATTATGCTCTGCTTTTTATGTGAGAAATTGGGAAATGTCCACCGCAACAGGATTTGCCGCACCGGCGAAAAATGCTTCTGCTTTTCGGACGGGTTTATGAGGCTTTGGAAGCAGGCAGGGCTTTCCGCCATTAAAGTGAACAGTCACATTGAATGAAACAAAGAAGTATGGAATGAAGAAACTGGCTATTCTTGGAAGTACGGGCTCCATTGGTTCCAGCGCTCTGGAGATTATCGCGGCCCAGGCCGATAAATTCCAGGTTCTGGCCTTGACCGGCCATCGAAACATCTCCCTGTTGGAAGCTCAGATCCGTCGTTTCAAGCCCAGGCTTGCCGCGGTTCCGGAAGAGAAGGCCGCCGTCAGGCTGCAAAAGGCGCTGCAGGGAGAGGACACGGAAATTCTCTGGGGGGTCGAGGGGCTCAAAGCCTGTGCCGTTGTTTCCGAGGTCGAGATGGTGGTTTCGGCGATTGTCGGATCGGCCGGTCTCCTTCCTACCATGGCTGCCATGGATGCCGGCAAAGATATCGCTCTCGCCAACAAGGAGACCCTGGTGGTCGCCGGTTCCCTGGTCATGGACAAGATCAAAGAAAAAAATATCCGTCTGTTCCCCGTCGACAGCGAGCATTCCGCCATCTTTCAATCTCTCCAGGGGCATCGTAAATGTGACGTCAGGCGTCTCATTCTCACGGCATCCGGCGGCCCCTTTCTGGACCGGTCGCTGGCGCAGCTCAAGGATGTGACCCCCAAAAACGCCCTGGCCCATCCCAACTGGCAGATGGGGAAAAAGATTTCAATCGATTCTGCCACCATGATGAACAAAGGTCTCGAAGTTATTGAGGCGAGGTGGCTTTTTGACCTCCCGGCAGAAAAAATCGATGTTCATATCCATCCCCAGAGTGTGGTTCATTCCATGGTGGAGTATGTCGATGGCGCGGTGATTGCTCAGCTTGGTGTCCCGGACATGAAAACGCCCATTGCCTATGCACTCTCTTATCCGGAGCGGATATGCCTGGATATTCCGCCTCTGGATCTTTGCTCACTGGAAAAGCTGACTTTTTCGGTGCCCGACCAGAAAAGGTTTGAGTGCCTGGCTCTGGCTTATGAGGCTTTGAGACGTGGCGGAACTTCTCCGGCGGTTCTTAATGCGGCCAACGAGGTTGCGGTGGAGAGCTTCCTGTCGGGGGCCATCCGTTTTTCCGAGATTGCCGCCATCGTGCGCAACACCCTCAGGAGTTCTGATTCCCAGCCGGCGGACAGCCTCGATGCGGTCCTTGAAGCGGATCGTCTGGGCCGGGAAACCGCCCGGCAGCTGGTGAAATCTTTAGCAGCGGAGGTCGTGTGATAAGTATTTTTGCCGGCATTGTTATGCTGGGAATTCTCATCTTCATTCATGAGCTTGGCCATTTTTGCGTTGCCAAATTCAACGGTGTCAAGGTTCTCAAGTTTTCCCTCGGATTCGGGCCACGCCTGCTTTCAAAACAATGGGGCGAGACCGAATATATGATTTGTGCCATCCCGCTCGGTGGTTATGTCCAGATGCTGGGTGAAAATCCCGAGAAGGATGAGGATGCCGAACCGCTCACGCCCGAAGAGATGAAACGCTCTTTTGCCAATAAGCCGGTCGGCCAGCGCATGGCCATTGTTCTCGCCGGGCCGGTCATGAACCTGGTTTTCCCGTTTCTTCTTCTTCCCCTGACTTATCTCATTGGCGTCGGCCTTCCTGCTTATCTGGATCAGCCCCCCTGCATAGGCTATGTTTTACCCGAGAGTCAAGCCGCCAATGCCGGTTTTCATGCCAAGGACTGCATCCTCAGTGTCAACGGCCAGGAGGTGCAAAGTTGGGAGGCAGCTAACCGGGTTATTATCACGGTGGCCGGGGAGCCTTTGCATTTCGTTCTCCGGCGTCCGGGCGAAAAGGCCGAGGTGAATTTCCTGCCCAAGGATGGCGGGCTGGAGGGTCTGCAGTCTTTTGGTTTGCTGCCGCTTCAGGAGGCAAGAATCGGCGCCCTGATGACGGGTATGCCGGCAGAAAAGGCCGGTTTGAAACTGGGGGATTTGATCCTGTCCATCAATGACCAGGCGGTCGACTCCTGGTACGATCTCAAAGTCATAATCCAGAAAATTGAGGAGAAACCGGCTGTTTATGTGATCGAAAGGGACGGCCGCAAGATGGAGCTCGCCATCCAGGCCGTTTTAGAAGAGGCTGGCGGCCAGTCCCGTTACCTTGTCGGCATCGGCCCCCAACAGAAAACTACAGTCAAGCGTTTCGGTCTGGTTGCCTCCATCCGCGAAGGGTCTCATCGTACCTATGAGCTTATCGAGCTAACTTTTGTCTTCATCAAGAAGTTGCTTTTTGGTGAGGTTTCGGCGAAAAATATTGGTGGCCCGATTACCGTTATCCAACTGGCCGGTCATGCGGCCCAGACCGATCTCGTCAGCATTCTCTCCATCCTGGCATTTTTGAGTATTCAACTGGGCATACTTAATCTTCTCCCCATTCCGGTTCTGGATGGCGGGCATATCTTTTTCGGTTTCTTTGAGCTGATTTTCCGCCGTCCCCTGTCCCTGAAAACCCGTGAGATGGCTCAGCAGATCGGCCTGGCGCTTCTCCTCCTCCTCATGGGGCTGGCATTCTACAACGATATCGTGCGGATTTTTTTCGGGGGAAACGGTGGCTGAGCGGTTCATGGCCATTGATACAGCCACGCCGAGCAGTAGTGTGGCTGTTTTCCACGAAGACCGCCTGGAAGGCGAAGTCGTTCTCAACATCTCCCGTCATCATACCGAAACCCTTATGGGCTCGATCGAATACCTGCTGCAAAGTCTTTCTCTTGACATTCATGACATGGATTTTTTTGCCGCGGTCGTCGGCCCGGGATCTTTTACCGGACTACGGGTCGGGGTGGCCACCGTCAAAGGCCTCGCTCTGGCTGCCGGCCGTCCGACGGTCGGGGTTTCCGCTCTGCAGATGCTGGCCATGCAATTGCCGTTTTGCCGTCTGCCGGTCTGCGCCATGCTCGATGCCCGCAAGAAAGAAGTCTATGCCGGTCTTTTCGATTGTGCGGGAGAATTTCCCCAGCTCTTGCATGAAGAGGTCGTCCGGCCACCTGAGAGGATTCTTGCCGAGCTGGATGCAGACACGGTTTTTATCGGTACCGGCGCGGAGGTTTACGGCGAGCTCATTAAGGAGGTCCTGGGCGACCAAGCCCTTTTTGTTCCTGCATTCCTTAACTGTCCCCGGGCGTCACATGCTGCCGTTCTCGCTCTGCGCGATTTTAAGCGGGGGCGCGCCATCCCACCTGAAAAACTTATTCCTCATTATATCCGGCCGTCGGAAGCTGAAATCATGTGGTCGAAAAAACAGGGCAAAATTTGATTGAAGGTTGACAAAAAAACCTGTATTTTCTATCGTTACACTATAATTTTGAAAATGAGCTCTGAACGCAGGAGTGACGTTGCCCATGGACGAGAATAATGAGAAACTGGTCCAGCTGTTGATGGAAGAGAACCCCCGCTATCGAAAGCTCTACGAGGAACACCTGTTTTTTGAAAAAGAGCTGGAACGTTTTAATCAAAAACGTTTTTTGATCCCAGAAGAGGAAATTGAAAGAAAAAAACTTCAAAAGCTCAAACTGGCGGGAAAAGACGAAATGGAGCAGATCCTGCGGGAAGCCAGCGCCTAACTTTTTCGGGATTTCCGTTTAAATGAAAAGGTTCAGACCGCTTGTCTGGACCTTTTCTATATGCAGGACGTAGAAAATTATGGCTCAGTTGAGCCGGTGTTGTTGCCGGGAGGAAGGGATATGAACAGCGATCAAATCAGGAAAGGTTTGACGAGGGCTCCTCATCGCAGCCTGTTGAGGGCGACAGGGCTGGTGGGTGCAGATTTTGCCAAACCGTTCATCGGAGTCTGCAACTCCTTTAATGAAGTCATCCCCGGGCATGTCCATCTCGACCAGGTGGCTCGCACCATCAAAGAAGAGATTCGCAAGGCCGGCGGGGTTCCTTTCGAGTTCAACAACATCGGCATCTGCGACGGTATCGCCATGGGGCACGAGGGCATGAAGTACTCCCTTCCCAGTCGTGAACTGATTGCCGACAGCGTCGAGTCCATGGTCCGTGGCCACTGTTTCGACGCTCTGATCTGCATCCCCAATTGCGATAAAATTGTCCCCGGCATGCTTATGGGCGCTTTACGGGTCAACATCCCCACGTTGTTCGTCAGTGGCGGGCCGATGGCTGCGGGCAAGGGCTCCGACGGCAAGGCCCTCGATCTCATCACTGTTTTTGAGGCTGTTGCTGCGCATGGGCAGGGCAAGGTTTCCGATGACGAACTGCTCGCTATAGAAGAGAAAGCCTGTCCCGGCTGCGGGTCCTGTTCCGGCATGTTCACAGCAAACTCCATGAACTGTCTTTGCGAGGGCATTGGCATGGCCCTGCCCGGCAACGGTACCATTCTGGCTGTTGATCCGCGGCGTCAGGATCTTTACCGGGCGGCGGCGCGTCGGGTGGTTGAAATGGCCCGGGCAGAGGGGCCGCTTCCAAGGGAAATCGTCACCCCGGCCTCCCTCGACAACGCTTTTGCCCTCGACATGGCAATGGGGGGCAGCACCAATACGGTTCTCCACGCTCTCGCTATTGCCCAGGAAGCGGAAGTCGACTATGATTTGAATCGTATCAACGCGATCTCGCAGAAATGTCCCAATATCTGCAAGGTTTCCCCTTCTTCCCATTTCCATATGGAGGATGTCGATCGCGCCGGCGGTGTCAGCGCCATCCTCAAGGAGATATCCTCCATCCCCGGCCTGCTGCAGGAAGACTGTCCGACGGTGAGCGGCAAATCCCTGGGCGAGAACATTGCTGCTGCTGAAATTCGGGATGCCGAGGTCATTCGCTCCGTGGCCAAACCCTATTCCAAGGATGGCGGATTGACCATTCTCCACGGCAATCTGGCTGAGCAGGGGGCGGTGGTCAAAAAGGCCGGCGTCGCGGCCAGCATGATCAATTTCGAAGGGAAGGCCATCATCTTCGACAGCCAGGTCGAGGCCTGCGAAGGGATTCTGGCGGGCAAAGTTCAGCCCGGCCATGTTGTCGTGATCCGCTACGAGGGCCCTAAAGGCGGGCCGGGCATGCAGGAGATGCTGGCCCCGACCTCCTATATCATGGGCCAGGGCCTGGGCGAAAGCGTGGCTCTGATCACCGACGGCCGTTTCTCAGGCGGGACTCGTGGGGCCTGTATCGGCCATGTCTCCCCCGAGGCGGCGGAGGGCGGCCTTATCGCCCTGCTCAAGGACGGCGACACGATCCGTATTTCCCTCGACCGGCATCTCCTCGAGGCGGATCTGAGTGCTGAGGAAATAGAAAAGCGCAGAGCCGAGCTGAAGCCTTTTACCCCGAAAATCGATTACGGTTACCTGAAAAGGTATTCCCAGCTGGTTCAGAATGCCGGCAAGGGCGCGGTACTCAAGTAAGGGCCGAGCTTTTCATTTAGATAAGGAAATAGTTTTGAAAATAGGAAAAAGCAGATTAGGAGATCTCCAGTGGAAATGACCGGTTCCCAGATTCTGTTGGAATGCCTGCGCCAGGAGGGGGTCGAAACCATCTTCGGCTTTCCGGGCGGCGCGGTTATCAATATTTACGATGATCTTTTCGATTCGCCCATCCACCATATCCTGACCCGCCATGAGCAGGCGGCCGTGCATGCGGCCGACGGTTATGCCAGAGCTACCGGCCGGGTCGGGGTGGCATTGGCCACAAGCGGGCCCGGCGCCACCAACACGGTCACCGGTATTGCTACCGCCTATATGGATTCGGTTCCCATGGTGGTCATCACCGGACAGGTGCCGACGCCGCTTATCGGCAACGATGCTTTTCAGGAGGCGGATATCGTCGGCATCACCCGGCCGGTAACCAAGCACAATTACCTGGTCAAGGACATCAAGGATCTGCCGAGGATAATCAAGGAGGCGTTTTTTATTGCCCGCACCGGCCGTCCCGGTCCGGTCCTGGTGGATTTTCCCAAAGATGTCCAGGTGGCGACCGACAAGTTCCACTACCCCGACAAAGTCAATCTGCCCGGCTACAAGCCGACCTACAGCGGCAATGCCCGTCAGGTTGAAAAAGCGGTGGAGATGATTCTGGGGGCAAGAAAGCCGGTTGTTTATGCCGGCGGTGGCGTCAGTTCACCTGAAGCCGGAGAGGGCCTGACCCAGTTGGCAGAACTCATCCAGGCGCCGGTGACTACGACCCTGATGGGTATGGCCGCGTTTCCCAAAAAGCACCCGCTGTCTCTGGGGCTTCTCGGCATGCATGGGACTTTTTTCGCCAACATGGCGGTGACCGAGTCGGACCTGCTTATTGCCGTGGGGGCGCGCTTTGACGACCGCGTGACTGGCAAAGTGGAGACCTTTGCTCCCCATGCCAAAATTATCCATATCGATATCGACCCAACTTCCATCAAGAAAAACGTCCGTGTCGATCTGCCCATTGTCGGTGATCTCCGTGATGTTTTGGACAAACTGGTCAAGCGCCTTTCCGAGGAAAATGAAGGGGTCAGCGGCCTCATCGACGAGACGGTAAACTGGCGCCAGAAGATCGAGGCCTGGAAGGAAGAACAGCCTATGCGTTACGAACCTTCCGACAAGGAGATCAAGCCCCAGTTTGTCATTGAAAAGATTCGCGAGATGACCCGGGATGATGCCATTATTACCACGGAAGTGGGCCAGCATCAGATGTGGACCGCTCAGTTTTTCGATTTTTCCCAGCCGCGCACCTTTCTCACTTCGGGAGGGCTCGGCACCATGGGCTACGGTCTTCCCAGTGCTCTCGGTGCCCAGGCCGCATTCCCTGGCCGCCAGGTCATCGACATCTCGGGGGACGGCTCCTTTCAGATGAATTCCCAGGAGCTTGCGACCCTGGTCCAGTTCAATCTGCCGGTGAAGATTGCCATCCTCAACAACAACTACCTGGGCATGGTCCGCCAGTGGCAGCAGCTTTTTTTCAAAAAACGCTACAGCCAGACGATCATGGAGGTCCCCATTGATTTCGTTAAACTCGCCGAGGCTTACGGTGCTAAGGGATTACATGCCTCGCACCCGGACGAAGTGGAGGCGACCATTCGCAGGGCGCTGGAAATTGACGGACCGGTTATCATGGAGTTCAAGGTCGCCCGCGAAGAGAATGTCATGCCTATGGTCCCGGCAGGGAAAAGTCTCAATGAAATGGTTCTTGCGTCCTAGGAGGAGAAGAGATCAATGAAGCATACGATTTCGGTTCTGGTGCAAAATGAGTTCGGCGTTCTGGCGCGGGTCGCGGGCCTGTTTTCCGGCCGCGGCTTCAACATCGAAAGCCTGTCCGTTGCCCCGACCCTTGAGCCGACCATCTCGCGCATGACCATTGTCACCCGGGGCGATGACCGCATCATTGAGCAGATCAACAAACAGCTGCATAAGCTGATCAATACCATTAAGGTTATAGACTTCACCCATAAGGACTGCGTGGCGCGGGAAATGGCCCTCATCAAGGTCAGCGCCGAGGAAGGAACCCGCGCGGAGGTGCTTAGAATCACGGATATTTTCCGGGCCAAGGTCATTGACGTGGCGCCCCGCTGCTACTCCATTGAAGTGACCGGAACGAGCTCCAAGGTTGATGCGATCATTGAACTTCTGCGGCCCATGGGGATCAAGGAAGTGGTCAGAACAGGGCCGGTGGTCCTGGCCCGCGGCGCCAGAATGGGTGAAAAATAGGAGATAGAATTCCATATCTACATAAAAGGAGGAGAGATGAAGGTTTATTACGATAAGGATGCCAATGTCGATGTCCTGCAGGGCAAGAAGATAGCCATTCTCGGCTACGGGAGTCAGGGCCATGCCCATGCCAACAACCTCAAGGAGAGCGGCTTCGACGTACTCGTCGCTGAAGGCCGGGTCGGCAGCCCCATCTGGAAAAAGGCCGAAGCGGCAGGCTTCGAGGTCCTGCCGACTTCCGAGGCGGTCAAGAAGGCCGATGTTGTCATGATGCTGGTGCCCGATGAGCTTCAGGGCGGCATCTACCGCGAGGAGATCGCTCCGTTCATAAAAGAGGGGGCTTTTCTCGGTTTCGGTCATGGCTTCAACATCCATTTCGGCCAGATTGTTCCCAAAGCCGATGTCAACGTTTTCATGGTGGCGCCCAAGGGGCCGGGACACATGGTCCGCCACGAGTACCTTAACGGTAGCGGCGTTCCCTGCCTGATAGCGGTTCATCAGGATCCTTCGGGCATGACCAAGGATGTGGCGCTCGCCTATGCCAGCGGTGTTGGCGGCGGCCGGGCCGGAGTTATTGAGACCAGCTTCCGGGAAGAGACCGAGACCGACCTGTTCGGCGAGCAGGCCGTACTCTGCGGCGGTGCCACGGCTCTGGTCCAGGCCGGATTCGAGACCCTTGTGGAAGCCGGTTACGCGCCGGAGATGGCCTATTTCGAGTGCCTCCATGAGCTCAAACTGATTGTCGACCTCATGTACGAAGGTGGTATCGCCACCATGCGCTATTCCATTTCCAATACCGCCGAGTATGGCGATCTCACCCGTGGTCCGCGTTTGATCAACGATGATACCAAGGCGACCATGAAAGAAATTCTCCGCGAGATCCAGGACGGTGAGTTCGCCCGCGAATGGATGCTGGAAAATCAGGCCAACAAGCCGGTTCTGTCCGCGCTCCGCCGCAAAGGGGAAGCTCATCCGATTGAAGAAGTGGGAACCAAGCTCCGTTCTATGATGAGCTGGATCGGTAAAAAGAAACTGGTTGACCGGTCGGGGGACTGATTCCCGACGTCCGGCGCCCAAGCTGATCTGTTATACTTTTTTTGGTAAACGCAACCTGTTTTAAGAAGAGCTGAAAGAGATGAGAAACCAAAACCAGCCGATTGCCAGGGAGGGGTACCCCTTTATTTTCCTGTTCGGCTTTATAACCTTGGTGTTTGCAGTTTTGGGGTGGGGTTTTCTGACCCTGATTCTGTTGCTTTTGACCCTGTTCACGACCTTTTTTTTCCGCAATCCGGAGCGTCGCCTCCCCCGCGATGAAAAAGCCGTGATTTCGCCGGCGGACGGGAAGATCGTCTTTGCCGGGCTGGTCAACGAAGAGCGTTATCTTGGTGCCGAGGTCAAAAAGATCAGCATTTTCATGTCGCCTCTCAATGTGCATGTCAACCGTGTTCCTCTAGCGGGGAAAGTGGTTGACATGCATTACCATAAAGGGAAGTTTCTGAATGCCTCCCTGGACAAGGCGAGCGATCTGAATGAACGCTCCGAGATGATCCTGGAAACGGAAAACGGGGCGCGGATTTTGCTAGTCCAGATCGCGGGCCTAATCGCCCGGCGCATCGTTTCCTATCCGGAAATCGGCGATCAGCTTGAAAAAGGCCTGCGCTACGGCATCATCTGCTTCGGCTCCCGGGTCGATATCTATTTTCCAAAGGAGTGGAAAATCAATGTCAAAAACGGCGACCAGGTCATCGGTGGCGAGACCGTCATAGGGTTTGTGGAATGAATATGAATGACCAGATAACTCCCTCGGAAAGGCGGGAAAACCTGCGCAAGGGAGTTTATCTCCTGCCCAACCTTTTCACCACGGGGAGCCTCTTTGCGGGCTTTTACAGTATCGTTGCCACCATGAACGGCAACTACTACGTTGCCTCATGGTTTATTCTGGTGTCGGGTATTTTTGACGTTCTCGATGGCAAGATCGCCCGCTTGACCAAAACCACCAGCCGCTTCGGGGTTGAATACGACTCCCTCTCGGACCTGGTCGCTTTTGGGGTTGCACCGGGCTTGCTCATCTATTCATGGGCACTGAAGCCTTTCGGTAAGATCGGCTGGCTGGCCGCTTTTCTCTATGTCGTCTGTGGAGCTCTGCGCCTGGCCCGCTTTAATGTTCAGATCAACAGCGTCGAATCGAAGCGTTTCATCGGCCTCCCCATTCCTGCGGCGGCCTGTGTTCTGGCCTCCTGCATTCTGCTCTTTTATTATCTGGGAGCGCCGGCTACCTTCAAAAAGGTATCCATTTTACTGTTGATCTATGTGCTGGCCTTTTTGATGGTCAGCAACTTCCGTTATTTCTCATTCAAGGATCCGGGGCTGGTCAAAAGGCAGCCATTCGGCTTTCTGGTCCTCGGCATCTTTGTCATCATCGTTGTTGTCGCAAGGCCGGAAATCTTTATTTTCACTATTTTCTTTGGCTACATGATTTCGGGCCCGATTTCCTATCTGTTGCGTTTTCTGCGCTGGAGGAGAAAGCCGCACAGCGACATTGCGGAAAAAACGGAAAACGAAAAAACGGAAAGCGAAAAAACCGCTTGACAAAGTTCAGGTGGGTTTGTTTATTATAAAAACCTGTTTTAAAAAAAGCGTTGAAGAGGAGTAGTAAGCTTTTTTTTCGTTTCAGAGAGCCGGTGGTCGCTGCGAATCGGTGCGGAAAAGAGTCGAACTCGCCTCCGAGCTGTGAAAATGAACATGCGGTCGACAGCTTAGCTGTCGTCGTATCAATAGTTTTCACCGTGAGCCTGCGTTAACGGTTAATGGAGAATCTTCTTCGGGAGATTGAACCAGGGTGGTACCGCGAAGCCGAAAGCTTTCGCCCCTGCATGGGCGAAAGCTTTTTTTATTTTCAGGCCCTGATGTTTCACCGTTTTTGCTCCAGGCGGGTGAAAAAAGCGGCCCTGGGTACAGCAATGGAAAAAACGTCTATTATTTAGATAACAACCCAAAATCCAGGACAGAAAGGAAAGAGCCATGAGTCAGGACAATGTCATCCGGATATTTGACACCACCCTGCGAGATGGGGAACAGGCGCCCTCTGCGAGTATGAACGTGGATGAAAAACTGCGCATTGCCCACCAACTTGAAAAATTGAATGTGGATATTATGGAGGCCGGTTTTCCCATCGCTTCGGACGGGGATTTCGAAGCGGTGAAAAAAATCGCCCAAACCATTAAAGGCTGCGAAATTGCCGGTCTCTGCCGGGCCAACTTCAAAGATATCGACCGTGCCTGGGATGCTCTGCAATATGCCGGTGACAGGGGGCGTATCCATACCTTCATCGCCACCAGCGACGTGCATATGCAGTACAAGCTGAAGATGAGTGAGGATGAGGTCGTTGAACGGGCCGTGGCGGCCGTTAGGCATGCCGCTGCCTACACCCCCAATGTCGAGTTTTCCGCCGAGGATGCGGCGCGCAGCCGCCTGCCTTTTCTGGCCCGGGTGGTCGAGGCGGTCATTGACGCTGGAGCACGGACCGTCAATATCCCCGATACCGTGGGCTATACAATCCCCTCGGAGTTCATCAAAATTATCACCTATCTGCGGGAAAACGTGCCCAATATCGAGCGTACCATTCTCTCGGTACACTGCCATAATGACCTCGGCCTGGCCGTGGCCAATTCCCTGGCTGCCATCGAAGCGGGGGTCCGCCAGGTGGAGTGCACCATCAACGGCATCGGAGAGCGGGCCGGCAACTGCTCCATGGAAGAGGTGGTCATGGCTCTGAACGTCCGCCAGGACATTCTCCCCTATAAGACCAATGTCGATACCCGGCATATCTACCCTTCCAGCAAGCTGTTGTCGAGCATTACCGGCATCATGGTCCAGCCCAATAAGGCCATTGTCGGTGCCAACGCCTTCGCCCACGAGGCGGGCATCCACCAGCATGGCGTGATGATGGAAAAGTCGACTTACGAGATCATGACTCCCGAGTCCATTGGCCTGCACCAGAACAAGCTGGTCCTGGGCAAGCACTCCGGCCGCCATGCCTTTAACCAGCGGCTCGAAAGCCTCGGTTACGAACTGAAACCGGAGGATCTGGAAAAAACCTTCGTGCGTTTCAAGGCCCTGGCCGACCAGAAAAAGGAAATTTTCGACGAAGACCTTGACGCCATTGTTGCCGACGAAATCATCCGTGCCCCCGAGAAGTTCAAGCTCATCCAGATGAATGTTACATCGGGCTCTTTTGCCGCACCCACGGCCACGGTTGAGATGGAAATCAACAACAAGATCAGCAAAGTCGCAATTATTGGCGACGGACCGGTGGACGCCACCTTCAAGGCCATCAAGAAATTGGTCAAGAGCAAAGCAAAACTGCTCCATTTTGCCGTCGGCGCCATAACCGGCGGTACGGACGCCCAGGGCGAGTGCACGGTCCGTATCGAGGAGAACGGCCGTGAGGTGATCGGCCAGGGCGCACATCCGGATATCATCGTCGCCAGCGCCAAGGCTTATATCAATGCCCTGAATCGCCTTGAAACCCGGAAAGATACACGCCAGCATGCAACCCTTTAAGGCCCGGGCCAAGGGATAAAAAGGACTCGGTCTGGAATTTCATGCGGTTTTGGTGTAAAAAAGCAGGATGCAATAGGACTTTAGGTTGATAGGCTGAAGGCTTTTAGAAAGCAGGCAATGAGGCTGAAGGCTGATATGGCTGTCAGTTGTCAATAGAATAAACACGTCCCCGCCCTTGCTTTT